>JANYGC010000136.1 GCA_025359425.1 Sphingomonadaceae bacterium | reverse complement strand
TCGGCGTGGCCGGGGGTATCGACGATGTTGATGTGGGTGGTGTGGCCGTGGTGATCGTCCCATTCGACCGACGTGCACTTGGCCAGAATCGTGATCCCGCGCTCTTTTTCGAGGTCGTTGGAATCCATCGCGCGCTCTTCGATGCGCTGGTTGTCGCGGAACGTGCCGGACTGGCGGAACAGCTGGTCGACCAGCGTGGTCTTGCCGTGATCGACGTGCGCGATGATTGCGATATTGCGCAAGGGAAGCTGGGCGGACATTCGGGTTCTCTCGAAACAGGGGGAGGGCAGCGCCATTGCTGCGCCGCAACATTGGCCGCGCCCCTAGCCGATGCGGGCGCTGGGGGCAAGCGCTGGCTAAAGCTCGCGCAGGGCTTGTGCCGGTTTTGCCCGGAGTAGCGGGAGCGAGGCGGCAAGGGCAAAGCCGATCACCAAGGCGAGGCCCATGCCCAAGACGGCCAGCACCTCGGTCCAGTCGGGTAGCCAGTCAAAGCTAAACAGCTTGACCACCACCAGCCACGCGATGCCGCTGCCCAGCGCCAGCGCAACCCCGGCGAGGACCGTGGCGAGCAGGGCATATTCGGCCAGCTGAAGCACCAGCAATTGCCGCCGGCTCGCGCCGAGCACGCGCAGGATGACGTTGTCATAGACCCGCGCCGCACGCGCCGCAGCGATGGCTCCGAGCAGCACCGCGATCCCGGCCAGCACCGCGACCGAAGCCGCCGCCAGGATCGCCAGACTGACCTGACGCAGCAAGTCGCGCGCCTGGGTCAGCACGCCGCCGACTTCGATCACTGAACTGGCTGGAAAGGCGCGGACGAGAGAGCGCAGTAATTCTCCTTTCTTGGCCCCTCCCCCTGGAGGGGGAGGTTGGGTGGGGGTGTACTGCCCTGTCGATTGTTGAGCCCCCACCCCCGGCCCCTCCCCGACGGGGAGGGGAGCTGGTTCGGCACCCAGACTGATCGTGGCGGCCAGATTATGCGGGGCGTCCTCGATCGCGTTGGGGCTGAACACCAGCACATAGTTGAACCCCATCGAATCCCAGTCGATCCGCCTGAGCGAGGCAATCCGCGCGGTGCGCTCCACACCCAGCAGCCCGATGGTCAGCTGATCGCCCAGCTTGAGGTTCAGCGCCGCCGCCAGCTTCTCGTCGATCGAAACCAGCGGCTCGCCGGTGTAATTGTGCGGCCACCATTTGCCTGCGGTGACGACATTGCCTTCGGGCACATCGTCCGAATAAGTCAGCCCGCGTTCGCCGCGCAGGGGCCAGGCTTCCTCGGGGATTTCCTTCATATCGGCGACGCGGATCATTGCATTTTGCGGGCCATAGGCAAGGATTGCGCCGCGCAGCGCGGGAACGAGGCGAACTTTGGCCGCTGGCGCGACCGTGGTCACGGCAGCCACAAATTCCGCCCCGCGCGCTTTTGGCACATCGAGCACGAAATAATCGGGCGCGCGGCTTGGTACCCGCGCCATGATGTTGGCATCGAGGCTGGTCTGGATCGCCGCCAGCGTCACGAAGGCGGCGAGTCCGAAGCCCAGCGCAGTAACCAGCGCGCCGGTCTGCGCGCCGGGGCGGTGCAGGTTGGCGAGCGCGATCCGCAGCAGCGGGGCCTTGGGGCGGGGCAGGCGTGAGGCGAGCCAGCGGATCAACCAGCCGAGGCCGCCGAGCAGCAGCAGGAGCGCGAGCGAGCCGCCGAGGAAATAGGCGGTGACCAGCTTGGCCTTGGTCGTCAGCAGCGCCAGTGCGGCAATCGCGCCGATCCCCAGCCCGACCGGCAGCACCGCATCGCGCCAGTTCTGCTTGAGCGGCGAGACCCGCGCGCGCAGCAGCGCCATCGCCGGGAACCGCCGCGCCGAGAGCAGCGGCGGCGCTGCAAACACCAGTGCGATCAGCAGGCCGTAGAGCGCCGCCTTGGCCAGCGCTCCGGGGTCAAACACCAGTCCGGGCGAGACCGGCAGCAGGGTGCCGAGTGCTGCACCGAGCAGCGGGGTCACCAGCACCCCGGCAACCAGCCCCAGTCCGCTCCCGATCAGCGCCGCGACGCCGACTTGCAGCAAGTAAACCCGCGCAATATCGCCGCTGGTCGCGCCGAGCACCTTGAGCGTCGCGACACTGCCGCGCCGCGCCTCAAGATACGAAGCAACCCCGCCGCCGATCCCGATCCCGGCAATGGCCAGTGCGGCGAGACCAACCAGCACGAGGAAATCGCCCATCCGGCTCACAAACCGTTCCGCTCCGGGCGAGGCATTGTCGCGGGTGCGCAGCTCGAAGCCGGAGGAGGGGAACTGTTTCTTGAGACGATCGGCGAGGCCCTGCGCATCGCTGCCGGGCCCCGCCGCGATGCGGTATTTGGCGCGGTACATCGATCCGGGCGCGATCAGTCCGGCGCGGGCGGGGACATCGGCGGCAACGATCACCACCGGCCCGAGCGTGAAGCCTTCGCCCAGCCGGTCAGGCTCGTCGGCGATGATCCCGCCGACGCGCAGGGTGAGGCTGCCGATGGTGACGCTGGCACCCGGTGCAACGCCGAGCCGCTCCGCCGCGCCTTCGGCCAGCCAGGCGCTGCCTGCAGGCGGGGCACCAGCAGTGCGGCCGTCCTTGAGCTTGAACTGCCCAACCAGCGGCCAGGCGGCATCGACCGCCTTCAGCTCGATCGGCGCGGCCAGATCGCCGGCGCGCGCCATCGCTTGCAGCCGCATCCCGCCCGACACCTTGCCCGCCTTGGCAAATGCTGCGTTTTCGGATGCCGAGGCCGCGCGCTGCCACACCGCCACCTCGACATCGCCGCCCAGGATCGTGCGCCCGCGGCTCGCCAGCTCGCGTTCGATCGCGCCGGTCAGCGTGCCGATTGCGGCCAGCGCGCCGACGCCCAGAAACAGGCAGACCAGCAGCAGTCGCAGCCCCTTGAAGCGCGCCGACAGGTCGCGCCGGGCAATCGTCCAAGCCGTGCGCCAGGCGGGCATCAAATCCTCCCCTTTTGGGGGAGGTGTCGAGCGAAGCGAGGCGGTGGGGGCTTGAAATGAGGTGCTCGCTTTGTGCAATGGGCCCCCACCGTCAGCCCTGCGGGCTGCCACCTCCCCCAGAAGGGGAGGATTTTTGCGGCAGTGCCCTTCATTCCGAAGCGTCGCTCGCAATCCGGCCATCGGCCAGCGTGACCACCCGTTCACACCGCGCGGCGAGCGCGGCATCGTGGGTGATCACGATCAAGGTCGCTCCGGCCTCGGCGCGGCGCGCGAACAGCAGGTCCATCACGCTGCTGCCGGTGGCGGCATCGAGGTTGCCGGTAGGCTCGTCGGCAAAGACCAGCGCGGGCTTGGGAGCGAGCGCACGGGCAATCGCCACGCGCTGCTGCTCGCCGCCCGAAAGCTGCGCGGGGTAATGGCCGAGCCGCGCGCCAAGCCCGACCGCGGCGAGTTCCGCTTCGGCCCGTCCCTTGGCATCCGGCATTCCCGCGAGTTCGAGCGGGGTCATGACGTTTTCGAGCGCGGTCATGGTCGGGAGCAGGTGAAATGCCTGCAGCACCACCCCGATCCGCCCCCGCCGGGCGAGCGCCAGCGCGTCCTCGCTCATCGCGGAAAAGTCTTCGCCCGCAACCTGCAAGCTGCCGCCGCTGGCGCGTTCGAGGCCCGAGAGCACCGCCATCAGGCTGCTCTTGCCCGACCCCGATGGCCCGAGCAGCGCGAGCGTCTGGCCGTGCGGCACGGTCAGGTCGATCCCGCGCAGTACCTCGACTGCGCTGTCGCCCTGACCGAGACTGAGGGTAAGATTATGGGCCGCAATCGCGGGCAGGGGGCTTGTCACGTCGCGGGGATGCCATAGCTAGAGGGCGAACAGAAGGAAGTTGCAGAATGAAATGGAAGTTGGCCGCCGCACTTGCAACCCCCTTGCTGCTGATCGGGTGCAAGGACGCGCCGCCTGAACCGCAACCCGCTGTAACCGCTGCGGCGGCAGAGGCGCCGGCTGCAGACGAGGTCACCATCCTTGCGCTGGGTGACAGCCTGTTCGCCGGGTACGGGCTTGCGCCCGGACAAAGCTATCCCGCGCACCTTGAAACTGCGCTCAAGGCGCGCGGCATTCCGGCGCGGATCGTCAATGCCGGGGTTTCGGGCGATACCACCGCTGACGGCCTCGCGCGGGTCGATTTCGTGCTGAGCGCGATCGGCCGCAAGCCGGCGCTGGCGATCATCAGTCTGGGCGGCAACGATATGCTCCGCGCGGTGCCGCCTGCGGAGACCCGCAAGAACCTCACCGCGATCCTCGCCAAGTTAAAGGCGGCCAAGGTGCCGGTGGTGCTGCTGCAATTGCTCGCCGCGCCCAATCTGGGCAAGGATTACGCCGACGGTTTCAACCCGATCTATCCGCAATTGGCGAAGCAATACGAAGCCGTGCTGGTGCCGTTCTGGCTGGCGCCGCTGCAGGGCCATCCCGAACTGCTGCAAGGCGATCATATCCACCCGACCTTGCCGGGGATCGACGAGCTGGTGGCAGAGACGGTGGATCAGGTTGCGGGGGCGGTGCCGAAGAAGCCTTAGGTCCGGCCCATTTTTGCGAATGCACAAATGGGGAGGTGGCAGTGACTTTAGCGACTGACGGAGGGGTATCGACGCCTGCCCAGCAACCCCTCCGTCACGCCTTCGGCGCGCCACCTCCCCATTTGGCATGGCAAAATGGAGCGGACCTTAAGAAATCCGCGTCGCCGCCCCGCCGCTGACCTGCCACACCGCCGCCTGATCCTTGATCGCCTCGAACGGGGCGAGTTCGGTGCCGGTCAACCAGACTTGCGCCGTCCCCTGGTCCAGCCGTTCGAACAGCGCCGCGCGGCGCAGCGGGTCAAGGTGCGCGGCGACTTCGTCGAGCAGCAGCACACCGGGGCGGTCGGGAGATAAGAGCTGCGTGTGAGCCAGCGTGATTGCGATCAACATCGCCTTCTGCTCGCCGGTCGAGCAGGCGCTGGCCTCTTCGTCCTTGCCCGCCATGGTCACTGCCAACTCGTCGCGGTGCGGGCCGACCAAGGTGCGCTGCGCGGCGCGGTCGCGGCGGCGGCTATCGGCCAATGCCGCAGCCAGATCCGCAGCATCGAGCGGTCCACCGGGTCGGTAAGCCAGCGCGGGCCGCGCAAACGGTGCATCAGGCAGAGCCTCAAGCGCCCCGGATAGCCGTGCGATCAGCCGCGCGCGGGCTTGCGCCACTGCCGCACCGGCTTCGGCAAGCTGTAGCTCGATCGCGCCGAGCCATTGCGGATCGGGTTCGGCCGGCTCGCCCAGCAACCGGCCGCGTTCGCGCAGTGCAGCCTCGAGTTTGGCGGCGTGGCGGGCGTGGCCGGGCTCCACCGCCAGCACCAGCCGGTCAAGAAACCGCCGCCGCGCGCCGGCGCTGTCCATGAACAGGCGGTCCATCGCCGGGGTCAGCCAGCCGATGCTGAGCCACTCGCCGAGCCGCACCGCCGGTGCGTCGGCGCCGTTGACCTGGACCACGCGCCGCGCCGGGCGCTCGGGCCGCACCCCAGTGCCAAGCTGGACCTCGCCTGCCAGATCGGCGCTGATCGCAAAGCCGTCCGCCGAGCCATGCGCGGCAATCTCCGCCAGTGCCGCCCGGCGCAGTCCGCGCCCGGGGGCAAGCAAGGACAGGGCCTCGAGCACGTTGGTCTTGCCCGCGCCGTTCTCCCCCACCAGCAGGTTGAACCGCGCGGTCTCGTCGAGCGCGGTGTCCAGATGGTTGCGAAATTGGGTCAGCCTGATGCGGTCGAGCGCCATGCCGGGGCGATAGGTTGGCGCGCCGGGCCTGTCACGCAAAAGGCGTGTCCTGAAAGTTAGGAAATTTCACCGATTGTTGTTTGTGAACCTTGGTGCATTTTTCCGTTCATCGGGGCGAAAGCTTGAATTTGCGTGATTTTTCGAAACTGGCACGCCCGATGCAATCACTGTCGCATCTGCCGGATAGCCGGCGGAACCAAACAAACCAGGAGACTACGATGACCAACCAGACCTCATTCACCAGCCGGCTTGCTGCGGCAGCTTCGGCTTTCATGATCTCGCTGCTGCTGATCAGCACCACCGTGAGCGCCCCTTCGGCGGCCCACGCTACCGTCTATGTCGGAGAAGTCGCATGAACTCGATCGACCATAACGATCGCACCGTCGTCCCCGCTCGCGGCTTCCGCCTCGGCAAGGCCAATGCCAAATTCATGGGCGTCTGCTCGGGTATCGCCGACTTCTTCGGCTGGGACGTCAATCTGGTCCGCATCGGCTTCGCGCTGGGCACCGTGCTCGGCTTCGGTTCGCTGCTGATCGTCTACCTCGTGATCGGCCTCATCGCCGATTGAGGCAAATCGCGGTGAGGCCCCGTCCTGTCAAGGATGGGGCCTAAACCGCCGAACTCTTCGCAAATGGCGAGAAATCGGTGCCGGTGTCAAACACCTCGACCCCCTCGCGGCGTTTGAGCCAGCCGACCACCGCATAGGTCACCGGCGTGAGCACAACCTCCCACATCACCTTGAGAAACCAGTTGACCACCATGACCGTGACAACCTGCGCGTTGCTCCAGGTGCCGAGGAACGCGATCGGGTAAAACAGCGCGCTATCGACGGCCTGGCCAAACACGGTTGAGCCGATCGTGCGGGTCCACAGTTTGCTGCCGCCGGTCAGGATCTTCATCTTGGCGAGAACGAAACTGTTGACGAATTCTCCCGCCCAGAACGCGATCACCGAAGCGGCGACGATCCGCCAGGTGCTGCCGAACACGCTTTCATAGGCGGCTTGACCGCTCCACCCCGAGGCCGGCGGCAGCGCCACCACGACATAACTCATGAAGGCCATGAACAGCAGGGCAGCGAACCCGGCCCAGACGCAACGCCGGGCGTTGGCGTAGCCATAAACCTCGGTCAGAATGTCACCCAGGACATAGCTGATCGGGAAAAACATGATCCCCGCGCCGAAAATCACCGTATCGCTGGCCGGACGGAACATCTCGGGCAGCCACGACAGGATCGAAGCCAAGCCCGGGACCACCACGAACGACAGCTTGCTTGCCCCGATCAGGTTCGACAGCAGCAGGATCGCGACGAACGCCGCCAGCATGTAGTCGAAATAGCGAAAGTGGCGGCGGGCACTGGCTGTACCGTCGAGCTGGGTGAGCGATGTGGTCATAAGCTGCAGGCTTAGCTGCGTTTGCATGGGCTGCAAAGGCTGCCTATGGATGCCCTGCGCGCGCCCGTAGCTCAGCTGGATAGAGCGCGAGACTTCTAATCTTGAGGTCGCAGGTTCGACCCCTGCCGGGCGCGCCAATTGCACTGAGTTGCCGAAGCCGCTCGGCGTGACCTAGATCACGGCGCAGCGCCGAGCGATCCTCCATTGCCACTTTGCGACCCGCGCCCACCGGATTGTCCGGTGGTCACTTGGCCCCTGCGCTGTTTGGTGTGGGGGCCCCTTTTTCTGTGCCTGCCGATCAGCCGCGCGCTGCGCTCGCCAGCTTTTCACCAGCGACCGGATAACCGGCATCGGCCGGAATCATCAGCCACGGTTCACCGTCGCGCAGTTCCATGAACGGGGTGATCATGCACGAGGGGAACTGCGCCACGTGGTCCAGCGCTTCGGCGAAGTTGCCGAATTGCGCCAACCGCTCAAGGTTGCGGCGGGTCGGGAAAATCACCTTGATCTCGCCGCTGTCGGCCATGCCCAGCGCATCGCTTGCGCTGGCCCAGAACAGGTGGGTGTTCTCGGTATCGTCGACCGCCAGATCGACGGCGCCGGTGCCAAGGTCGGCGAGATAAAACCGCGTGTCGAACACCCGCACTTCCTTGTGACGGGGCCGCCAGCGCGAAAACGCCACCAACCGCTCCAGATCGAGCGTCCAGCCGAGTTCGGCCAGGGTCGGGGCCAGTGCGCCGGTGTTGAGCAGCACTTCGCGCGCGCGCCGCGCTTCGGCCAGGCTGGGGCTTTGGTGAAAGCCCACGGCGAGTCCCGTTTCCTCGAGCGTTTCGCGCACCGCGGCGATCCGCGCGGCCTGCTCGTCGATCTCGCCGGGTTCGAGTGCGCCCAGTTGCTGCGCCAGCACCCGATCGGCCTCGTCGACGCGGCCGCCCGGAAACACCGCCGCGCCGCCGGCAAAGCGCATTTCCTTGGCACGCTGGACCATGAGCAATTGTGGTGCGCCTCCGGTTGGAGCGTGGCGAAAAATCACCATCGTGGCAGCCGGGATAGCGGGTGGCGCATCGTCGTCGTGCGCGAACATTTCTATAGCATCCATACCGCCCAGCGTGGCGCGCCAGCGGCGCTTTGCCAAGTGCTAATCGGGGTCCGGGAGGGCTTGTCGGGAAAGTTTACACTTGCCAATTGCTCGGTTGATGGCAGAACGCACAACCTATTGTAATAAAGCGATATATCGTTTTTGGCACGACCTCTGCATAGTCAGTGGTACCCCCAAGTAGTCTCGAATGAGGCGGGGCCGCCCCCTGGTCTCCGCGGTCCCGCCTCCCCGAGCCTCCCCCCACGCTCCAAAGTTTCAGCCACCGACCAGAGGCGGCTTTGCCAGTCGGTTGGTCAATTTCTGGCTAACGGTTTCGAAAGCGTTTCTTCACGCCTCCGCCCTATCCCCGGCCCAGCGCAGGTTTTCGCGCGTTGCGGAGCCGGCGCGGGGGAATCGAGCGAACGTGAGTAGCGGCACAGACCAGATACGGGATTGGCGGCGGACTCGTTTGTTCGGGCCGATCGTGTCGATGGCGCTGGCCGGTCTCGTCCTGCTGGTCGTCCTCGCCGCCTTCCTGATCGAACGGTTCGACGTCGCTTCAGCCGACCACGAGCAGGCGATCGTCCAGCGCGGGATCGTCGAGCAGGGCAAGGCGCTCGACGCAGTGGTGGCCACCCAGGTCGACTGGGACACCGCGATCGAAAAGCTCGACAACAAGTTTGACCCGGCCTGGGCCGATTTCAACCTGGGCAATTACCTCTTCACCTTCAACGGCTTCAGCCACGTCTTCGTGATCGATGACGGGGGGCTTCCGTTCTACGCCGCAGTGCAGGGCGAGCGCGCCGACCTTGGCCAGTTCACGCCATTCCAGCCGGTTGTGGACCGGCTGGCGCTGCGCATCCGCGCCGCCGAATCGAGCCGCGGCGCATTCAAGCCGCGGCCCGGCAAGAACAACATCCTGATCCCGCCGATCCAGTCCAACGCCTTCGCCCGGGTCGGCGGGCAGATTTATGTCGTCACTGCGACACTGGTCCAGCCAGACTTCGGCAAGAAGCTGCCCAAGGGCCCGCGCGCGCCGATCACCATCGCGGCCAAGCCGATTGATGGGGTGATGCTGAAAGCCTTCGCCGATCGCTATCTGCTGGCCGCGCCGCGGCTGATGAAGCCTGAAACCCAGTCGCCCGAGCGGCAGCACGTGGTGCTTCATGCGATCGACCGCACCCCGCTCGCCGCGCTGTCGTGGATTCCGGCGAAGCCCGGAACGCTGCTGCGCGAGAAAATCCAGGTGCCGCTGCTGATCGGCGTGCTGCTGCTGGTCTTGCTGGCCATGAGCGTGGTGCGGCGCGGCGCGACGATGGTGCAGGAACTGATTGCCAGCGAACAGCGCTCCAAGCATCTCGCCTATCATGACCTGCTGACCCAGCTGCCTAACCGGGCGATGCTGTTCGAGCAGCTGCGCGCGCTGCTGGCCGCGCGCCAGCCCGGCGGCGTGCCACTCGCGGTGATCTGCGTCGATCTCGACCGGTTCAAGGAAGTCAACGACACGCTCGGGCATCATGCCGGCGACCTGCTGATCCAGGCGGTCGCTGCGCGGCTGCGCACCGCCTGTCCGGAAGCAGCATTGATCGCGCGGTTGGGCGGCGATGAGTTTGTGATCTTGCATGAAGTGACCGACATAACGGTGCTCGATGTCTTGCCGAGCCGCGTCCTTGCCACGGTTTCGGAGCGGGTAGGGACCGAATACGGTTGGCTCGAAGTTGGCTGCTCGCTGGGGATCGCGGTGATCGACAATCCCCGGGTCGAGCCGTCCCAAGCGCTCCGCTGGGCCGACATTGCGCTTTATCGCTCGAAGGAATCGGGCCGCAACTGCGTGACCCTGTTCGAGCCCGAAATGGACGAAGCGCTGCGCTCGCGGCTGTCGCTCGAGTCCGATTTGCGCCACGCCGTGCAGGATGGTTCGCTGCACATGGTTTACCAGCCGCAAGTTGACCGCAGCGGCACGATCACCGGGGTCGAAGCGCTGCTGCGCTGGGATCATCCGCAACGCGGGCCAGTCCCGCCGGGGTTGTTTGTGCCACTGGCCGAGGAAACCGGCGTGATCCTTGCGCTCGGCGAATTCGTGCTGCGGCGGGTGTTCAATGAAACGCATGGCTGGCAGCAAGCGCGGGTGGCGATTAACATTTCGGCGGTGCAACTGCGCGCACCCGGCTTTGCCGCGCTGGTCATGCGGCTCGCCGCCGAGGCCGGGATCGACCCGGCTCGGTACGAGTTCGAACTGACCGAAACCGCGTTGCTGGGCAGCGATCCGCAGATCGCTGCCAATGTCGATGCGCTCAAAAGGCTTGGCTTTTCGATCGCACTCGGGGATTTCGGGACCGGCTATACGAGCCTGTCGGTGTTGCAGCGCTTTGCGGTGGACCGGATCAAGATCGATCGGTCGTTCGTCAGCGCGCTCGATAACGCCGACGAGTCAGCTGCGCTGGTCGATTCGATGCTCAAACTGGCGCGCGCCATGAACCTCAGCGTGATCGCCGAAGGGGTCGAAACCGAGGCGCAGAAAGAACGGTTGGTGCTGTGCGGGTGCCGCGATTTCCAGGGGCACTTGACCGGTATGCCGCTGCCGGCCGATCAGACCGCGCAGCTATTGGGCGAAGCGGTCCCGCCGCGCCGCAAGGTCAGGCAGCGGGGATAAGGCCGGCAGAGGTCAGCACCTGCTGCAACTCGCCGGCTTCATACATTTCCATCATGATATCGCTGCCGCCGAGGAATTCGCCCTTGATGTACAGCTGCGGGATGGTCGGCCAGTCCGAATATGCTTTGATTCCCTGACGCACTTCCATGTCCTGCAACACATCGACAGTCTCGTAAGTCACCCCCAGGTGATCGAGGATCGAGATCGCCTTGCTGGAAAAACCGCATTGCGGAAACAAGGGCGTACCCTTCATAAACAGCACCACGTCGTTGCTGGTGACGATCTGTTCGATGCGGGCGTTTGCTTCAGACATGACGGGGCTCCTTGCCGCTCAAGTGGGAACGGCGGTGGTGAGTTGCAAGGCGTGGAGTTCCTCGCCCATCCGCCCGCCAAGCGCAGCATAGACCAGTTTGTGCTGCGCGATCCGCGGCTTGCCGGCAAATTCGGGTGCAACCACGTGCGCGGCGTAGTGATTGCCGTCACCGGCGAGGTCAGTGATCGTCACTGTCGCCCCGGGCAGTCCGGCGCGGATCAGCCGGTCGATCTCGGCGGCGGCCATGGCCATCTACGCGGCCTCAGCCTTCGCCCATCAGGGCGCGCTTGGCTTCGACCGCCTTGGCTTCGAGCGCTTCACGAATGTCGGCTTCGCTGACCTCGACCCCGGCCGAGGTCAGGTCGCCAAGCAGCTTGCGGATCACGTCTTCGTCGCCCGCTTCCTCGAAATCGGCCTGGACCACGCTCTTGGCATAGGCTTCGGCTTCGACCGAGGAGAGCCCCATGCGTTCCGCCGCCCACATCCCGACCAGGCGGTTGCGGCGGGCATGGACGCGAAAGTGCATTTCCTCGTCGTGCGCAAACTTGCTTTCGGCGGCGCGTTCGCGGTCCTGGAAATCGGTCATGTCAGCTCCTGATCGTCGTTGCGGCAGCGCTCAGCCCGGCTTGGCCGGAGGCGGCACCTTGTAGGCATCGTGGCAGCCCTTGCATGCCGCGCCAGTGCTGGCAAGCGCGGCCTCAAAGGCGGGTTTGTCATCGGCAGCGGCAGCAGCGGCAAGCGCCTTGGTCGCATCGACGAAGACTTTCGCCTTGGCGTTGAAGCCAGCACGGTCGGTGAAAACCTCCGCCTTGGCGTCGCTTTTGGCGCCCTTGGTCGAATCCGCAAACAGCGTGGGCAGCGCGGCCGCCCACTTGGCCAGCCCGCCTGCCGGAAAGGCCAGGTTCTTCAGCGGCACCCCGTTGGTGCTGGCGTTCTTGAGCAGGGTCAGCGAGGAGGCCGACATGTCCATGCCCGCCTGCCGCGCGGCGACCAGTTCGGCGGCGGTCGGAGCGGGCGAATGCGCGGCCGGCTTGGCATAGACCGCGTAGCCCGAGGTCAGCAGGGCTCCCGCCAGAATGATGCGAGTAGCGTTCATGGTCAGTCTCCCGAATTCATCGTCACCACAACCTTGCCGATTGCCTTGCGCATCGCAAGCATCGAGATCGCTTCACCGCCGCGTTCAAGCGGGAATGTCGCGGAAACCTTGGGGTTGATCTTGCCCGCTTTGAGCAGATCGAACAGCGTTGCGATGTGGACCGCGTTGGCTTTGGGATCGCGCGCCGCAAATGCGCCCCAGAACACCCCGCAGACGTCGCAACTTTTGAGCAAGGTCAGGTTGAGCGGGAGGCGGGCGATGCCGGCGGGAAAGCCGACCACGCAGAACCGGCCTTCCCACGCAATTGCGCGGACTGCCGGTTCGGAATAGTCGCCGCCAACGATGTCATAAACCACATTGGCGCCATCTGGCCCGCACGCCGCCTTGAATGCTTCGGCCAGCGCTTTCGACTGGGCCTTGTCGAGCGGAGCAACCGGATAGATCACCACCTCGTCAGCGCCGTGTTCGCGCGCGACGGCCGCTTTTTCCTCGCTCGAAACCGCTGCGACGACCTTGGCGCCGTAGGCTTTGCCGAGTTCAACCGCCGCAAGCCCGACTCCGCCCGCCGCGCCGAGCACCAGCAGGGTATCGCCTGCCTTGAGATGGCCCCGGTCGAGCAGCCCGTGCATGTTGGTGCCGTAAGTCATCAGCAGCGACGCGCCGGTTTCGAAGCTGACGCCGTCGGGCAGCGCGAACAGCTTTTCGGCCGGGGCCAGCGCCTCTTCGCGCAGCCCGCCGTTGCCCATCATTGCGATCACGCGGTCGCCGACCTTCCATTGGGTCACGCCATCTCCCAGCGCATCGACCACGCCGGCAAGTTCGCCGCCGGGTGAATAGGGCCGCTCGGGCTTGAACTGGTAAAGATCCTGGATCATCAGCACATCGGGATAGTTGATCGAGCAGGCCATGACCTTGATCCGCACTTCGCCCGGGCCTGGCACCGGGGTCTCGATCTCGTCGAGCGTCAATGTCTCCGGTCCGCCGGCGGCGTGGCTGCGAAGGGCTTTCATGGTAATATCTCCCGTGTCATCGATGGCGGTGGCATCAATCCACCTTGAGCAGTAGTTTGCCAAAATTCTCGCCGGTAAACAGCATGTTGAAAACCTCCGGGAAGCGCTCGATCCCGGTCTGGACATCTTCCTTGAACTGGAGTTTTCCCTCGTTCATCCACCCGGCCATCGTCTGCACGGCTTCGCCTGCGCGGGCGGCATAAGTGGTCACCACAAAGCCTTCCATCCGCGCGCTTTGCACCAGCAGGTTGAGGTAATTGCGCGGGCCAGGAGGCAAATCGGTCGCGTTATAGACTGAAATCGCCCCGCAGATGACCACCCGCGCCTTCATCCGCAGATGGTTCATGCAGGCTTCCAGAATTTCGCCGCCAACATTGTCGAAATAGACATCGAGGCCGTTCGGGATCAATGCAGCCAGCCGCGCGCTCACATTTTCCGACTTGTAGTCGATGCAGGCGTCGTACCCGAGTGTATCGACGCAGTAAGCGCATTTTTCCGGCCCGCCGGCGATGCCGATAACCGTGCCGCCCTTGATCTTGGCGATCTGGCCGACCATCGCCCCGACCGCGCCCGATGCGCCCGATACCACGACGGTTTCACCGGGCTGCATCGCGCCCACTTCGAGCAGGCCGAAATAGGCCGTCAGCCCGGGCATGCCCAAGCCGCCGATCAGCCGCTCAAGCGGAGCGAGCGACGGATCGACGCGAGTGAACATCATCGCCGCTCCGGTAAAATACTGCGCTGCGCCGCCCCAGCCGGAAACGAAATCGCCCACTGCAAACTGCGCCGCGTTCGATTTGACGACTTCGCCGACAATTCCCGCCCGCATGACTTCGCCCAGTCCGATTGGCGGAATGTACGATTTGCGGTCGGTCATCCAGCCGCGCATCGCCGGATCGAGCGACACGAACGCAACCTTGACTGTGATCTCGCCTTCGCCCGGCTCACCGACCGGTTCGGCCTGGATTGAAAAGCAGTCAGGGGTGACCATGCCGCTGGGGCGTTTGACCAGCCGGACTACCACGTTGTCAGTCATGCAACTCTCCTCAGTGCCGGCGGTTCAAGCCGCCACGCAATTCATGAAGGGCCGCGCATCGCGCACCGCTGCTTCGTAATGTGCAATCGCAGCGCCGCGCGCCATGGTCAGCCCGACCTCGTCGAGCCCGCCCAGCAGGCAGGCTTTGCGGAACGGGTCGATCTCGAAGGTCCAGCGGTCCTGGAACCGCGTGGTCACGGTCTGGTGCTCAAGGTCGATGTGCACCGGATCAGTTGCCGCGACTGCCATCAGCCGGTCGATCGCGGCTTGCGGCAGGACCACGGTGAGGATCCCGTTCTTGAACGCGTTGCCCGAGAAGATGTCCGAAAAGCTGGGCGCGATTACCGCCGTGATACCCAGATCGAGCAAAGCCCAGGCGGCATGCTCGCGGCTCGATCCGCAGCCGAAAGTGTCTCCGGCGATCAGGATCGGACTGCCTTTGAACTCCGCGCTGTCGAACAGGTTGGCGGGATCGGCGCGCAAGCTTTCGAACGCGCCGCGGCCCAGGCCATCGCGGGTGATCGTCTTGAGCCACTTGGCCGGGATGATCACGTCGGTATCGACATTGGCGAGCCCGAACGGGATCGCGCGTCCGTCAACCTCGCGCAGCGGTTCCATCAATCGGTTTCCGGCGCGTCTTCGGGGTGCGGCTTCTTCGCGGCCTGTTCGGCGCGTTCCTTGCGGTTCGAGGCATAGAGCAGCGCTGCGGCAAGCGCGGCCGAGCCAATCGCCGCCCCGGCCAGTGCCGCTTTGCCGGCCCAGCTGCTGTCGGACTTGTCAGAGTTCTTGGTCATGCAATTGCTATGTCCATGCGCGCGGGGGGTTTCAAGGGTGGGCATCGAAAATTCGTTGAAGCGAAGGCGCAGACGCAAGGGCGCAGAGCTGATTGCTCCCCTCCCTCGCCGACAGGGAGGTGCAAAAGGGCGCAGTGTAAAACGGAAAGACTCTAGGCAGTTGCACCATCCTTGGCAGTGGTTCCGCAGGCCATGCAGAAGCGGAAGAATGCCATTTTCCGAGCATCGCATTGGTTGCAATGATCGAACAAAGTCATGCCGCAGTGCACGCAGAAATTGGTCTCAATGCCTTCCATGCTCGCAATTGGCCGGTCGCAGCCGGGGCAGACCTTGGCGGCCATTTTCTTGAACGCTTCGTCATGGGTCACGCGTTTGCGGCGTTCTGTCTCTACTTGTTCCTCCTCCGCTTGCCGCTGCGCGAGGTAGTGACGCATATTCTTGATCAGGAAATGCCCGGCGGCAAAAGTCAGGATGATCCCCACGCCATACCGGATGTAACCGCCATAACTTGGCAGATAAGGGACAAGTTCGAAAAAGAAGACATAGACGGACGCCAGCACCAGCCCGCGCGAAAGCGGCCAGTATTCACCTTTGCGCTTCTTTGCCACGAGCCAGACGGCAAAGACCAGCATCGGCAGGGTGATCGCCAGCCGCAGCATGAACACGCGCAGTTCCTGCCAGAACATGGCGCGTTCAAACGCGGGCGCGGCGGCGAGCTGCAACCGGCTCTCCTGATCGTGCAATGCGGTTTCGCGCTGCTCAAGCGGAAGCCGCTCATTCTCAAGTTCATTTATGGCGGACTGCGCCGTGCGTTCATTGGCTTTAAGCTGTTCGAGTTGTTGCGTGCGAGCAAGGACTTCAGGGTCTTGCTGAGGGTTGGTTGTGGCAGTGCGAGCCTGGATCCATGCCTGGAAAGTCTCATTCCCGGTCTGCGAAGCTTTTTGCGCTTGTTCTAGCTGAAGCCGGACAATCTCCAGCTTGTCGTCGATCTGACCGCGCCGGTCTTCGATTGAGCGGAGTTCTCCGCGCAATTTGCCGATTGCCGGTGCATTGATGAACTGTTCTTCGGAAACCTGTTGCTCAACCTGCGGCAGATCACCGATGATCAGGCTGCCAAGGCCGACGATGAACGCAGCGAGCAGCACCGAAACCAGCCACAGTACAATGCCATAGGCCCTTTCCGGAACGCGAACGCTCTTTAATATCGCCACGGCATATCCCCCCTGTTTTGATCGCCAAAGCTAACGGTCGCTGGCCAGCAAGTAAAGCCAGTCTGCGGGACAACTTGCGCACGTCTATCTGCCGTCCGCCATAAGCCGCGCTAGGCAAGGGCTAGGCAGCGGACCGGGTGAGAAAATGTCGCAAGCCCAGCCAGGCCTGCCGCTTTTGTAAGTAAGGCATTGCGGCATGAGCCGGGCTGCTCGACGGCAGGTCGATCAACTGGCACCTCGCACGAGCGAGCACCGGTCGGGCGATTTTGGCGCTGGTCCTGCCATTGAACGCCACCGCTTGAAGTTGCGGCAGCGACCGGGCCAGTTCCAACAGCGCGGCGGGCTGCACATTGCGGATCGCGCTGTCGAGGCTGCCGGTTCGTTCGGCCGACTGGACCGCATCCCACAAGCCAATGCCAGCCGCCAACAACGCCGTCAGTCGCGCGTCGTAGTCCAGCTCGGGCAAGTCGGGCTGGTCGATCACATCGCCGACAAGATGCCAGAACCGGTTGCGCGGATTGGCGTAATAGCGGCAAGCGGCGAGCGACAAATCACCCGGCAAACTGCCGAGAATCAGTGTCCTTGTGCCGGCATCTACAACTGGCGCAAATGCGGCCTTCCGCCCGCTCACCGCGCGCTCCGTTCCAGATTCTGCCACAGGATGCCGCGCTGGATTTCGTTCGAACCAGCGTAGATCGAACCGGCGCGGTCGTTGAGGTATTTGGGCATCGCCTTGGCGGTATAGCTGCTCCCGACCCCCGAATTGTCGCCGGGCGGATCGAACCCGGGAACGTCGCCGCCCGGGGTGGTCAGGTGCGGTTGCCAGGCCGAGGCGTACGGCCCGGCGCCTTCGAGTTCGAGCTCGGTCAGCCGCTGGCTGAGCTCGGTGCCGAGCACCTTGAGCATCGAGGCCTTGACCCCCGGCGCACCGCCGAGCGACAGGCTCGACATGGATTGCAGCTCGAATGCATCGAGCGCTTCGATGTCGGCGATTATCAGCGACAGCCGCCGGGTCATCCCGTTGGTCCCAGCGCCTTCCGCGGCAAGGAAACGGTGCAGCCGCGCCACTCGCGTCCGCATGCTGGGTGAATACAGGCTGCCGCCGCGCTCGAACTCCATCAGATATTTCGCCACCGTCCAACCATCGTCGACCGCGCCGACCACATTGGCGGCGGGTACCCGGACCTCGTCAAAGGTGATGTAATTCTGGATATGCTCGCCCGAGAGCGAGAGGATTGGCCTGACACTGACCCCGGGAGCGGTCATGTCGATCAGCAGGAAGGTGATGCCCTGCTGCGGTTTGGCCAGCTGCGCGGTGCGGACGAGGCAGAAGATCATGTTCGCCTCGTGCCCGTGCGTGGTCCACAGCTTGTGCCCGGTGCAGACGAAATGGTCGCCCCCGTCCGCTGCCGGTGCTGAAACGCGCACCGCCTTCATCCGCAGCGAGGCAAGATCGGAACCGGACTCGGTTTCGGAGTAACCCTGGCACCACAGATCGTCGCCATTCAGCATGCGCGGCAGCCAGTGGGCCTGCTGTTCGGCGGTGCCGTAGCCGATCAGCACCGGTCCGCACATCCCGATGCCCATCGGTGAGAGCGGCGGCGCGCCGGCTTCGGTCAGTTCGCGGGTGAAGATATAGCGCTGAACCGGGCTCCAGCCGGTGCCGCCGGCTTCCTGCGGCCAATCGGGAGCCGCCCAGCCGCGTGCGTGGAGTTTGGCCTGCCACGCGAGCGACAGCGCAACCGGCGCATAGACGCTGGTCATCTTCGCCGTCGCGGTGCGCATTTCCTGGGTGAGTTCAGCTGTAAGGAAGCCGCGCACTTCGTCCCGAAAGGCGAGGTCGGCTGGGGTCCAGTCGAGGTTCATGCGCCGAACCTGACAGTTTGCCGCCGCGCTGGCAATCCGGTTTAACCGATTAGTTAAACGCGTTGGGCGGCTTGATCTCCTCGCCCCGCGCGCGGGTGGCTTTCATTTGTTCGTAAAGATCGAGGTTGTTCGACAGGTTGCCCGCGGTGTGGTCCTTGATCGCCGAATCGACGGCCTGCCGCGCCGGGCGCGACAGCACAATTCTGAGCACGATCAGCACGATCACGATCAAACCGGCCAGAATGGATTCGAGCATGGTCATCTCCCCTGTATTTGCCGCAGCAACGTAGCAGGGAGCGGTTACCAGAGCGCTAATCGGGCCGTGCCAGCACCACGCTCAGCGGCTCGGCCGGCGCAGGCGGCAGGGGGTGCACGGGCACGCGTTTAAGCCACAGCTTGAGCGCCTCCCAGCCGATCGCAGCGACGACCTTGAAGGTCATCAGCGGCATCGCGGTGAACGTGCGCAGCAGCGCCGCATCGCTCAGCGGTTCGCGCTGCAGGTCGAGCACCGCGCTGAGCAGCGGACCTGCTTCGTTGCGCGAGGTAATCCCCAGCGCCAGCCGCTCACCGGGCGGGACCAGGCGGAAGGCGTAATGCTGGTCCATCGCCATGAACGGCGAGACGTGCAGGCGTTTGGGGGCGTCTTGATGAATCGCCGCCCCGGACTGTGTGCCAACCTCAAACAGGTAGGTGTGCCGCTGGCCGAAGGTGTTGTTGACCTCATACAGCACCGCGACGAGCTCGCCGTTGGCGTCAGCGCAGAAGTACAGGCTGATCGGGTTGAACGCGAAGCCGAGCAGCCGCGGCATGGTCAGCAGGCTGATTTTGAGCCCTTCGGCGCGAATTCCCGCGGCGTTGAGCTGCTGTTCGATCTGGCGCCGCAAGGGCACCGTACTGCCATCGCCGTGATCGCGGGGGCGGAAGGAAAACAGGTTGAACCGGTCAAGCGAAAACAGCCGCAAGCGCCGGTCGAGCGCGCCCAGTTTATCGAGATCGAGCAGCACCATCGCGAGCTTGTAGGCGAGCCGGTGCCGTTTGGGCCGCAGCCGCCGGTGCATGACCTTGCCGCGGTAAAGGGCGGACGACAGGTTCACGCCGGGGCCAGGTGCTGGCGAGTGACCGTGATCCGGTCCGACGGTTCGGCCAGGTGCCACGGCCGCGCCAAGCCGCCCAGTTGCTCGGCCACCGCGAGTCCGGCTTGCAAGCCGTCCTCGTGAAACCCGGCACCGAAGTAGGCTCCGCAAAGCCACGTGTTGCGGCGCCCTTGCAGCGACCATAGCTGATGCTGCGCGGCAATCGCGGCGCTATCGAACGCCGGGTGGAGATAGGTGCCCTGCCAGTGCACCAACGCAGGATCGGGCGGGGTCAGTGGGTTTAGCGTCACCAGCATCGGCACCGCGGTCTCAAGGTGCTGGAGCCGGTTCATCCAGTAAGTCACCGCCGGACTGGCGGCGGCATCGCGGCCGGCGAGGAAATTCCAAGCCGACCAGACTTTGCGCCGCTGGGGCATTTGCGTGGGGTCGCTGTGCAGCACCGCTTCGTTAAGCGAATAAGCCAACGTGCCGAGCAGTTCGCACTCGTCCGGACTGGGCTGGGCCAGCATCGCCAACGCCTGATCGGCGTGCGCGGCGATGACCACGTGGTCGAAATGCTGCGGGCCTGCCTGCGTTTCGAGCGTCACCCCCGCTGCGTGGCGCACGATCCGGCGCACCGGGGTGCCGCTCTGCACCGTGCCGCTGAACTGGCGCAGCAGTGCCTCGACATAGCTGCGGCTGCCGCCTTGAACGGTGTGCCACGGCGGGCGCGCGCCGGTCTGGAGCAGGTTGTGGTTGCAGCAGAACCGGATGAACGACGCCGCCGGGTAGTCGCGAATCCCCAGCGCCGGACTCGACCAGATCGCGGCGGCCATCGGATAGAGGTGATCCTCGCGGAAGGCGGCGCTGTAGCCGGTGCGGGTGAGGTAGGCGTCAAGGCTTTCATCGCCCAGCGCGGCCAGATCGCCCGGTGCTTCGCGGTAAAACCGCAGCAGATCGCGCAGCATCGCCCAGAACCGCGGGCGCAGCGCATTGCGCGCCTGCGCGAACACGCCGCGCAACCCGCTGCCTGAATATTCGTGGGCACCGCCTTGCAAAGACACGGCAAAAGACATCTCGGTCGGGGTCGAGGCCACGTCGAGATGGCGCAGCATGGCGGTCAGATTGGGGTAGGTCGCCTCGTTGAAAACGATGAACCCGGTGTCGACCGCAACCCCGCCCACATCGACCGTATTGCTGTGCCCGCCGATCCGTCCGTCGGCCTCGAACAGCGTGACCCGGTGGCGTTTGCCGAGCAGCCACGCCGCCGAAAGTCCCGAAATTCCGCTGCCGACGACGGCAATATCAAGCGGCTTGCCTGGCGCCGGGGCAGGGCCCAGCGCGGTGGCCTGGTCGCGGTACATGCGGGGAAAAGCTCCTGTCGGTCGTGAACGACCTCAATTACGCACCGGAGCGCCAAGCGGATGCAACGTGGCGGCAACAATCGGTCCAGCAGGTTCAATTCAGAGCAGCGCGAGCTCGCGCACATCGGTCAGCCGCCCGGTCACCGCTGCGGCCGCTGCCATCGCTGGCGAAACCAAGTGCGTCCGCGCACCCGGGCCTTGCCGCCCGACGAAGTTGCGGTTGCTGGTCGAGGCGCAGCGTTCGCCCGGGGGGACCTTGTCGGGGTTCATGCCGAGGCAGGCCGAGCAGCCCGGCTCGCGCCATTCAAGGCCCGCCGCGATGAAGATCTTGTCGAGGCCCTCGGCTTCGGCCTGGCGCTTGACCAGCCCGGAGCCGGGCACGACGATCGCCCACTTGACGTTGGCGGCCTTGGTCCGGCCCTTGAGCACCGCGGCGGCGGCGCGCAGGTCTTCGATGCGGCTGTTGGTGCAGCTGCCGATGAACACATTCTGGACCTCGACCTCGGTCATTCGCTGGCCGGGGGTCAGCCCCATGTAATCGAGCGACTTCTGCGCCGCGAGCTGCTTGGACGGATCGGCGAAGCTGGCGGGTTCGGGGACCACGCCGGTGATCGGCAGCACGTCTTCGGGGCTGGTGCCCCAGGTGACCGAGGGCGCGATCTGCGCCGCGTCGATTTCCACGATCTTGTCGTAGTGCGCGCCCGGATCGGTGGCGAGGCTGGTCCACCATGCCACTGCGGCGTCCCAGTCGGCACCTTTGGGCGCGTAAGGCCGGCCCTTGAGGTATGCGAAGGTCGTTTCGTCGGGCGCGATCAGCCCGGCGCGGGCACCGTGTTCGATCGCCATGTTGGAAACGGTCAGCCGCCCCTCGACGCTGAGGGCGCGGATTGCGCTGCCGGTATATTCGATCACATAGCCGGTGCCGCCCGCAGCGCCGAGCATGCCGGTGATGTGCAGCACCAGATCCTTGGCGGTAACGCCGGGGCCGAGTTCGCCCTCGACCCGCACTTCCATCGCTTTCGAGCGGGTCAGTTGCAGCGTTTGCGTGGCCAGCACGTGCTCGACCTCGCTGGTGCCGATCCCGAAGGCGAGCGCGCCCAGCCCACCGTGGCAAGCGGTGTGGCTGTCGCCGCAGACGATGGTTGCGCCGGGCAGCGAAAAGCCCTGCTCGGGGCCGACCACATGGACGATGCCCTGCTCGGCGTCGGATTCGCCGATCAACCGGATCCCGAATTCGGGTGCGTTGCGTTCAAGCGCGGCAAGCTGCTGCGCGCTTTCAAGATCGGCAATCGGGATGCGCTGCCCGGCTGCATCGCGCCGCGCGGTAGTCGGCAAGTTATGGTCGGGCACCGCCAGGGTCAGGTCGGGGCGGCGCACCGTGCGCCCGCTCAGCCGCAGCGCTTCGAACGCTTGCGGGCTGGTCACTTCGTGAACCAGGTGGCGATCGATATAGATCAGGCAGGTGCCGTCGTCGCGCCGCTCAACCACGTGCGCGTCCCAGATCTTCTCGTACAGTGTGCGCGGGCCGGTCATCGCCCGCGCGTTAGCCCCAGCAGACCGCGTGTTGCAAGCATTCCATAGCTGCTTGCAGCCAAATCAGACGCTGCTTGCAGCCAAATCAGACGCTGCGTGCAGCCAAAACGGGCGCTGCTTGCAGCAATGTTAATAGCAATGTCATATTGACCTGCTATGGGCGGGGCATGGCCGCGCTTCCCCACATCTTCCCGATCAAGATTCTTCCTGACGACATCGACTTCATGGGGCACGTCAACAACGCGCGCTATCTGGGCTGGGTGCAGGACGCGGTGCTGTCGCACTGGCACAAGCTGGCCCCGGCCGAAGCGATCGCCGCGCACGGCTGGGTCGCGCTCAAGCATGAAATTACCTACCGCAAGCCGGCGTTTCTGGACGACGACGTGATCGCCAACGTGATTCTGGAGCGGATTCAGGGCGCGCGCGCGTTCTACCAGACGGTGGTCAAGCGCGGTGAAGAAGTGCTCGCGGAAATCCAGTCAAGCTGGTGCTTTATCGATAGCGAAACGCTGCGTCCGGCGCGGATTGGACACGAGATCGCGGCGTTCTTCCTGCCGCCCGAGCCTGAGGTTCAATCGGCAGCGTAGCGCGCCGCGGTTTCGCGGATCAGCGCAATCATGTTGGGCACGCCCTGCGTGCGGTTCGATGACAATTGCCGGCTGAGTTCGAACGGCTGAAGCGCGGCAGTAATGTCGCAGTCCGCCACCTCGCCTGCCGGGCGGTCCTGCACCGCCGCCAGCACCAGCGCGACGATCCCCTTGGTGATCGCGGCATTGCTGTCGGCGAGGAAATGCAGGCGGCCATCTGCCAGCCGGGTCGGATAGACCCAGACCGAAGCCGAACAGCCGCGCACCAAGGTGGCGTCGGTCTTGAGCGCCTCGGGCATCGGCTCAAGCTCGCGGCCGAGTTCGATCAGCAGGCGGTAGCGTTCGTCGCCTTCGAGGAAGTCGTATTCTTCGAATATGTCGGGAAGGGTGCGCATCGGCGCGGCATCTAGCCGCACAGCGCGCCCGCGTCCATGCTCAGCCGCTCAGCCCGCCCGGCCGCGTCACTGCGAAGTAGATCACATAGAGCCAGCTCAACACGCCGTGGATAATCGCCCAGACGATCGACTTGTTGACGCTCCACGAGATCGCCACCGCGATCGCGGTGCCCAGACCGATCCCCGCTTTCGCGGCGCTGCCTCCCCGCTCGTTCACAGGTCGACCCCTGCGGCGATGGCTTCAAGCTTGCGGATCCGTTCCTTGAGGTCGGCCATTTCGATCCGGGCCATGCCGGTCCCGGCACCGCCTTCGATCTCGGGGACTCGGCCTGCCGTGACCAAGTCAAGCTCACGGGTTTTAAAGCTAAGCCAGCCTTGCCAGCCGCGCAACGAGGCTACGGCGATGATCGCCACTGCGAGCAGGGCGGCACTGGCAATCTGGAAGGATTCGCTGATCATTGCGGTAACTCCCTTTCACTGCCGACCTTAGCGGTCGCGCAGGCTTTCAATCTCGGCCGCCAGATTGTTGGTATGGCGCCCTTGCGAAGAATTGGCATCGGTAGCGATGCGTTCCAGCACCTTGATACGTTCGCGCAGAGTGACAACTTCACGCTCAAGTTCGCCGTCCGACGGTTGAGCGAGCAATTGCACACGGCCTTTGCGATCTTCGACAATACCGTGCTGCGCCTGATACTTGGCGCGGAGCACCCTGGCGATCTGGGTCATGGCAACGATGCTGATAACCATGATTGCAGTCCACATGTTCATTCTCCGGCTCCGTCTCGATCAGTTAACAGGGGTGCGCAGGTCTTCGATTTCCGAAGCGAGCGCGGTGGTCTTGTCGGTAGCGATGCGTTCAAGCACGCGGATGCGATGTTCGAGCTTTTCGACGTGATCACTCTTCTCGGGCAAGATCTGCGTCTGACTGCCGTTCGCGCGAATCTCGGCAATGCGTTCCTTGTGATCAAGGCGGCGGCGGTATGCCGATCCGAACACGCTGAAGATCGCGACCAGTCCGCCCATGGCGATCATCAGGCCGATGACGTCTCCGAATTCCATTATTTGCCCTTTCCAGGCGCGCGCAGCGCCTCAATCTGGTGAGTCAGCGCATAACCGCTGTCGGTAACGATCCGCTCGACGTTACCCATGCGGTCCTTGATGCTACCGATCTCGGCGCGCAGCGCGGCGTTTTCCTGACTCAGCAACTTGATCCGCTCGACCTCTTCGCTGCTGGTCTTGGGGTAGAGCTTCTGCCCCCAGGTTCCGCTCAGCGGATAGCCGTGCTTCATCTTGAGCCAGGTGTTGAGCAGGACCCCGCAGGTGATGACAACGGCAATCCCGATGATTCCCGGCACGGCCAGCCGGATGATTTCCATGACGTCGATCGGGCTCATGCCTGCGGCTCCTTCGCCACCGGCTGGTCGCGCAGGGCTTCGATTTGCGCCGCGACCGCCACGCCCTTGTCGGTTGCAATCCGTTCGAGCACTTTCACCCGGTCGGCGAAATGATCGAGCTGGTCACGCAGTTCGGCGTTCTCCGCTTTGAGCTGCTGGGTGGCCTGGTCTTCGGTTTTGCCGGTCTTGCCGCCCCATTCGTCTTCCAGCGCATAGCCGTGGCGCGCGCGGATCCAGTTGTTGATCAACCAGCCGCCGGTCGAAATCGCAATGATCGCGATGACGAATTCGGGTCCGCCGAAATTCACAGGCTCGGTTCCTTGTTACGGGTTTCGAGCAGCGCGTCGACCTTGCGGGCATCGCGCAGCGCTTCGATCTGGGTGGCGACGTCATAGCCCTTGTCGGTAACGATCCGCTCGAGCACCCGCAGGCGCGCTTCCAGTTCGGTGTTGTTGGCGGCATATTGCGCTGCCTTTTCGGCGGTAGTCTGGGCCTGGATCTTGGCCATCTTCTGTTGATGGCTGGTCCACACCCCGAGCATTCCGACTCCGATGCCCATGATCGGGATCAGCGCGTAAATTGCATCTGCACTCATGATAATTTCCCCTCTGGAGTGCGGCTTAGCGCAGTCGTTCGATCTCGGCCGAGAGGCGCGGATTGCTGCTGACGTAGAAAGTCTCGACTTCGGCCAGGCGGCGATCGATATCGCGGAACTGGGCGCGCACTTCGCGGGCCGTGCGGGTCGGCGATTGGCGCACGCCTTGCCAGAACTTCTGCTCGCTGCGGTCAGTATAGAGGTGGCTGGGCTTCTTCTGAGCGAAAATGCCGACCAGGAAGTAAGCCGGGATCACCATCGGCGCGCCGAGCATGATCAGTCCGACAAACCCCAGGCGGACCCACAGCACATCGACCCCGGTGTAGTCGGCGATCCCGGCGCAGACGCCGAAGATCTTGCCGTTGAGCTTGTCGCGATAGAAGCGGGTACGGTCTCCGTTCACTTTGCAATCCTCCCTGAAACCTTGGCTTTGGCAGAGGCGCGCAGCTCTTCGAGTTCGCGCAGCGGTGCGTTGTCGACTTCGCGGTCGGGCAGCAGCCGGGCGCGCTGGAAGTCGGGGTTGTCGGAGGCGACCAGCCGTTCGACCGTGTCCATCCGGCTGTCGAGCCGACGGGCGAGCTGGTAAAGCTCTTCCAGCAGGCTTTCGTCGTCGTTGGTCAGCGTCGGCGCGGTCTTCCACTTGGTCATATAGTGCATGATCAGCCACGGCAGCCCGATGAAGATGACGGGTATGATGATGATGGCATCGAAGTCCATGGGTTAGCCCTCCTTCGCCGCACTGGGGCCGGAATTGAGTGCGGCCTTCATGGCTTCGAGTTCCTCGTCGATCTTGTCGGCCCCGGCCAGCGCGTTGATTTCCTCGGCGAGGCTCGGCTTGGTCCCTTCGGCCAGGCTGAGCGCATCGGCGCGGCCTTCGGCATAATCGACCCGGCGCTCAAGCTGGTCGAAGCGTGCCATCGCCTCATCGACCCGTTCGCTCGCCAGCAAGGTGCGCAGCTTGACGCGGTTCTCGGCGCTTTCCAGCCGCACGGCGATTGCGCTCTGGCGGGTGCGGGCTTCGCGCAGGCGGGTCTGGAGCTTCTCGATATCGACCTCGTAAGCGCGCAGCGCATCGTCGAGCACGGTGATTTCGGCCTTGAGCTGCTGCGCCATGTCGACCGCTTTCTTCTTTTCCACCAGCGCAGCGCGGGCGAGGTCTTCGCGGTCCTTCGACAGTGCAAGCTGCGCCTTGTCGGCCCAGTCGGCTTGAAGCCGGTCAAGCTTGACCGTGTGGCGGTGCATTTCCTTCTGGTCGGCAATCGTCCGCGCGGCGCTGGCGCGGATTTCGACCAGCGTTTCCTCCATTTCGAAAATGATCATGCGGATCATTTTCTCGGGATCGTCCGCCTTTTCGAGCAGTTCGTTGAAGTTGGCGGCGATAATGTCACGGGTACGGCTGAAAATGCCCATCAAGGGTACTCCAAGGTTGGCGGAGGTATTGGTCGGGGTGCGGCGCAGGCGCTCGACTTCGCTGTCGAGCCGCGATGCGCGCGGGGCGCTCACTGGCTCTAGCAAAGTCTGGGCCGGAATCTCCGGGCGGCGCGGGGACTGGGGTGCGCCATCGGGGGTTGCCTGGGATTCCGGCCCAAGCGGTGAAGATGTATCGAGGCCCATCTTGCGGCTCACGAGCGCGTTCAAGCCTGCTCGGCCGAAGCATGCGTTACCGCGAAGTGCGGTGCCGAAGTCAGCTGCTGCGCCATCACGATGACGTTGCAGGCGAGCATGGCGGCGATCGAGAGCAGGATCGCCTTGTCGAGCTTGGTTTTGGTCTTGGTGAACATGTTGCACCTCATTGAATGGCGTTTGTTCATCATTCAGCAAGGCGCGTGCCAACTGTGCAATTGCGCCATTCGTACTGCCATTGAGGCCAATTCGACCAACGACATATGGTGACTGTTGCGCACAGTTGGGAAATTTCGCTATGTCTTGGGTATGGACCGCGACGTACAATTCATCGGCCAGTCGGGTGCCTTCCTCGATGCGGTCGAGCGCACCAGCCGCGCCGCACCGATGCGCCGCCCGGTGCTGGTGGTGGGCGAACGCGGGACCGGCAAGGAACTGATCGCCGAACGGCTGCACCAGCTGAGCAAACGCTGGCAAGAGCCGCTGATCACGCTGAATTGCGCGGCTTTGCCGGAAACGCTGATCGAAGCGGAGTTGTTCGGTCATGAGCAGGGTGCCTTTACCGGTGCTACCAGAGCGCGCGCGGGCCGGTTCGAGGAAGCCGACAAAGGGACGCTGTTTCTCGACGAACTGGCGACTTTGTCGATGGCCGCGCAGGAACGGCTGCTGCGCGCGGTCGAATATGGCGAGGTGACGCGAATCGGCTCGTCGCGCCCGGTGCGGGTCGACGTGCGGATCGTTGCCGCCACCAACGAAGATTTGCCCGCGCTGGCCGAGCAGGGCCTGTTCCGCTGTGACCTGCTCGACCGATTGAGCTTCGAGGTGATTACCCTGCCGCCGCTGCGCGTGCGCGAGGGCGATATCCACGTGCTGTCGGACTATTTCGGACGGCGCATGTCGAGCGAGCTGCAATGGGAGGCCTGGCCCGGCTTCTCCGATGCGGCCTTGCGTTCGCTCGAGGAATACCAGTGGCCCGGCAATGTCCGCGAACTCAGGAACGTCATCGAACGCGCGGTGTACCGCTGGGACGATGCCAGCAACCCCATTGGCCACATCGTTTTCGATCCGTTCGACAGCCCGTGGAAGCCGTCGGCCCCGGCGCATCGCAGTTCAGACACTGAACCGGCCCCCGAGCAGCCAGCGCGTGCGGCGACCTCGGCCGAACTCGATACGGTCAGCGACCTGCGCACCGCAGTCGACGCGCACGAACGCGCGATCCTCGAGCAAGCCCTCGCGCGGCACCGCTACAACCAGCGCCAGACCGCCAAGGCGCTGAGCCTGAGCTATGACCAATTGCGCCACGCGATGAAGAAGCACGGGCTGAGCGAGCGCGGTTAAGCAGATTTTCAAAGATCCGCGCTAGGTATCCGGCTGCGAATCACAAGGCGAACTTAGCGATGCTCATCGGCAAGGTAATCAAGCGGACCGTGCAGGTCTGCGCTGCGCTGGGCTTGCTGGCGATGTTTGGATATCCGCTGGCCGCGACCTGGCTCGAACACCATCCCGAACAGCAGGCAGTGCTTGGTGATGCCTTCGCCAGCGTCGATGGCCAAGCAAGCTATATTACGCAGGCCCAGCAGTTCTTCACTGGAGTGTCCAAAGGCCGCGAAGCGCTCACCGAGAGCAAGCGCGCAGAAGCCGAAAACAAAGCCGCTGCCGAGCTGGAACGCAAGGAAACCGAACGCCGCCGGTTCAATTCGGGCGAAATGTCACAACAGGACTACTAAGCCGATGAACATCTACGAAGATGAAGAAGAAGACCGCGACAAGTCGGTGCTGGCATTCCTCAAGCAGAACAAGCAACTGGTGTGGATGGCGGTGGCCTTCGTGTTCGCTTACGCCTTCATGAGCTTCACCTCGAACCAGATGGACGAAATGGTCGCAAAGCAAGATGCCGCCAAGTCGGCAGCGCACGCTAAAGCCAACCCCTGGGCGAAAGATCGTTAGGCTGGGAGGGCGGGGCTTGCTTTTTGCAGCGGCCCTGCCTATCTGGCGCTCAATCCCGAAATTGTGAAGCAATCAGGGGCTGGCGCCAGACGGGGCCGGCGCCGCACCGCTTTGCAAAACTCACCAGTCGGGCCGGAGCACCAATGGCGGATATCGCGCGCATTACCCAGCTTGTCGAACCCGAGGCCGCGGCCCTGGGCTTCGATCTCGTGCGGGTAATCGTGTTCGGCAAAAGCGAGGTCGGGGACGAGGAAGTAACCCTCCAGATCATGGCCGAACGCCCCGATACCGGGCAGCTGGTGATCGAAGATTGCGCCGCTTTGTCGCGCCGCGTGTCCGATGCGATGGACGCCTGCGAGGAAGCCGGCGAAGTGCTGATCGATGAGGCTTACCGGCTTGAGGTATCGAGCCCGGGGATCGATCGTCCGCTGACCCGCGAGAAGGACTTCGTCAACTGGGCCGGGCACGAAGCGCGGATCGCGCTGAAGAACCCGGTCGCCGTCGACACTGGGGCAAACCGCCGCGCCGTTCAGGGCAACTTGATCGCGATCGACGGCGACATCGTCACGCTCGAAGACAGGAAATCCGGTACGGTCTCGTTCTCGCTGTCCGATATTCATTCCGCCAAGCTGGTCTTGACCGACCGGCTGATTGCCGCCACCCGCCCGCTCGACACCGCCGGTGCCGACGAGATTCTAGAAGAAGAACAGGAAGACTGATAATGGCCAGTCCGATTTCCGCCAACCGCGCCGAACTGCTGGCAATTGCTACTGCGGTCGCGACCGAAAAGATGATCGACAAGTCGATCGTCATCGAGGCGATGGAAGAAGCGATCCAGAAGTCGGCGCGCAACCGCTACGGCGCCGAAAACGACATCCGGGCAAAGCTCGATCCGCGCACCGGCGATCTGCGCCTGTGGCGCGTGGTCGAAGTGGTCGAGGAAGTCGAAGACTACTTCAAACAGGTCGATCTCAAGGCGGCTGAAAAGCTGCAGGCCGATGCCAAGCTGGGCGATTTCATCGTCGACCCGCTGCCCCCGGTCGATCTGGGCCGGATCGATGCGCAGTCGGCCAAGCAGGTGATCTTCCAGAAGGTCCGCGATGCCGAGCGTGACCGCCAGTTCGAGGAATTCAAGGACCGCGGCGGCGAAGTCGTCACGGGCGTGATCAAGTCGGTCGAATTCGGCCACGTGATCGTCAACCTTGGCCGCGCCGAGGGCGTGATCCGCCGTGACCAGCAGATCCCGCGCGAAGTCGCCCGGGTCGGCGAACGGGTCCGCGCATTGATCCTCAAGGTCGAGCGCCAGAACCGCGGGCCGCAGATCTTCCTCAGCCGCGCGCACCCCGATTTCATGAAGAACCTGTTCGCGCAGGAAGTGCCCGAAATCTACGACGGGATCATCACCATCATGGCCGCCGCTCGCGATCCGGGCAGCCGCGCCAAAATCGGCGTGATCAGCCGCGATTCGAGCATTGACCCGGTCGGCGCCTGCGTCGGCATGAAGGGCAGCCGCGTTCAGGCGGTCGTGCAGGAAATGCAGGGCGAGAAGATCGACATCATCCCGTGGTCGGAAGACACCGCGACTTTCGTGGTCAACGCGCTCCAGCCCGCCACGGTCAGCCGCGTGGTGATCGACGAGGAAGAAAACCGCATCGAAGTGGTGGTGCCCGACGATCAGCTGTCGCTCGCCATCGGTCGCCGCGGCCAGAACGTGCGGCTCGCCAGCCAGCTGACCGGCAGCCAGATCGACATCATGACCGAGGCCGAAAGCTCGGAGAAGCGCCAGCGCGAATTTGCCGAGCGTTCCAAGATGTTCGAAGAAGAACTCGACGTCGACGAGACGCTGTCGCAGCTGCTGGTCGCCGAAGGGTTCAGCGAGCTTGAGGAGGTCGCTTACATCGACGTCTCGGAACTCGCGAACATCGAAGGCTTCGACGAAGAACTGGGCGAAGAGCTGCAAAGCCGCGCGCAAGAAGCGCTCGACCGGCGCGAAGAAGCGCACCGTGTACAACGCCGTGAGCTCGGTGTGGAAGACGCGCTGGCCGAAATCCCGCACTTGACCGAAGCGATGCTGGTTACGCTGGGCAAGGCCAAGATCCTGACCCTTGACGATCTTGCCGATCTTGCCACCGACGAGCTGATCGCCAAGAAGCGCATGGAACAGCGCCGCCGCGATGGCAGCGCTCCGCCGCGCCGCGAACGCACCGAAGACAAGGGCGGCGTGCTGGGCGATTACGGCCTCTCGGAAGAGCAGGGCAACGAAATCATCATGGCCGCACGCGCACACTGGTTCGAAGACGATGACGTCGCCGGGCCGGCAGCAGAGGAGGCCGCCGATGCGGATTCCTCACAATGAGCCGCTAGATTCCGGCATCTCCGGTCGGCCCGAAAGGCCCAAGATTCCCGGATCGGCCTCAGTCGATCCGGAGCGGAAGTGTATCCTGAGCGGGGACAATGGTGCGCGCGACGATCTGCTGCGCCTGGCAATCTCGCCCGTCAAACCTGATGGGACATGTGACGTGCTGCCCGATGCTCTGGCGCGTGCGCCGGGGCGGGGCGCATGGATCGGCGTTTCGCGCGGCGAGCTTGAAACTGCAATTGCCAAAGGCAAGCTCAAGGGTGCACTCGCGCGCGCCTTCAAGGGCGCGGCGCTGACCATTCCGGTCGATCTGCCCGAGCGTGCCGAAGTGGCGCTGCGCCGGGCCTTTACCGACCGGCTCGGGCTCGAGATGAAAAGCGGGCGGCTGCTGACCGGCTCCGACCGGATCGCCGAGAACGCGCGGATGGGCAAGGTCAGCTGGCTGGGCCACGCTGCCGATGCCGGCGAGGACGGCTCGCGCAAGCTTGACCAGGCGTGGCGCGTCGGGCGCGAAGAAGAAGGGTCCGGGCTGCACGGCGTTACCTTGCCACTGGACCGGGCAGCGCTGTCTGTGGCATTGGGCCGCGACAACGTCGTCCATCTGGCGCTGACCGACCGCGAGGCCGCGGCGCGTCTCGATCTCCCGCTCCGGCGCTTGCTGCGCTTTCTGGGCCCCAAAAAGCCGGAGCTGGGACAAGCGAACGAACATGGAATGGGCGCAGAGCCAGCCGAACCGGCTGCATCCGCGCCCGTGACGAATTGAGATTTGAAGGACAAAGCTGACAATGAGCGATAGCGACAACAAACCGACTCTGGGCAGGAAGCCGCTCGGCTTGAAAACCTCGGTTCAGGCCGGCCAGGTCCAGCAGACCTTCAGCCACGGCCGCACCAACAAGGTGGTGGTCGAGGTCAAGCGGCGCAAGCTGATCGGCAAGCCTGGTGAGGCTCCGGTCGCTGCACCGCCGCCGCCCGCTGCGCCCGCTCCGGTCGCCGCAGCACCGCGCGCACCTGCGCCCAAGCCCGCCGCAGCGAGCAACGAAACGCGCCAGGAAATGCAGTCACGGCTGCTGCGCGAGGCCGAAGAAGCCCGCATGAACTCGATGGAGCTCGCCAGCCGCCGCGAGCAGGACGAGCGAGCCGCTGCGCAGGACGATGAACGTCGCCGTACCGAGGACAAGGGCAAGCCCAGCAGCGCGCCAGTTTCCGCACCTGCGCCTGCTCCTGCTCCTGCAGCAGAACCCGAAGCGGCTCCCGCTGAGACCGAAGCGCCGGTGGCCGAGGCCGAGGCTGCTGGCGATGCTCCGCGCGGTGCCGCGGCGCCAGCTGCCCGCCGGTTCACCCCGATCGCGGCGCCCAAACGCCCCGAGCCCGCCAAGAAGCCCGCGCATCCGCGCGACAAGACCCCCGCCGAGCGCCGCCATGCCGGCAAGCTCACCGTTTCTCGCGCCCTCAACGAGGACGAAGGCGCGCGCGCCCGCAGCCTCGCCGCCTTGAAGCGGGCGCGCGAAAAGGAAAAGCGCGCCCACTTCGCCGGGCAGAGCCAGCCGCGCGAAAAGCAGGCCCGTGACGTGATCGTGCCCGAGGAAATCTCGGTGCAGGAACTCGCCAACCGGATGGCCGAAAAAGGTTCCGACCTGATCAAGGCGCTGTTCAAGATGGGCGTGCCCGTCGCGATGGGTGATGTGATCGATCAGGACACTGCCGAATTGCTGGTCGAGGAATTTGGCCACACCATCCAGCGCGTCTCGGAAAGCGATGTCGATATCGACAACGCCGATGATGTCGACGCCGATGAAACGCTGGTGACGCGGCCGCCGGTGGTGACGATCATGGGCCACGTCGATCACGGCAAGACCAGCCTGCTCGACGCACTGCGCGGGACCGATGTGGTGCGCGGCGAAGCCGGCGGGATCACCCAGCATATCGGCGCTTACCAGATCAAGACCAAGGGCGGCGATCTGATCACCTTCCTCGATACCCCGGGCCACGAAGCCTTCACCGAAATGCGCATGCGCGGGGCCAACGTCACCGACATCGTGGTGCTGGTGGTGGCCGGTGACGACGGGCTGATGCCGCAGACGATCGAGGCGATCAACCACACCAAGGCAGCCGGCGTGCCGATGATCGTGGCGATCACCAAGAGCGACAAGAACGAGTTCAACGCGCAGAAGATCCGCGAACGCCTGCTCGAACACGAAGTCGTGGTCGAAGCGATGTCGGGCGATGTTCAGGACGTCGAGGTTTCGGCCAAGACCGGGGCCGGGCTCGATACGCTGATCGAGAAGATCGGGCTTCAGGCCGAACTGCTCGAACTCAAAGCCAACCCCGATCGCGCCGCTGAGGCTGCGGTGATCGAGGCCAAGCTCGACAAGGGCAAGGGTCCGCTCGCCACTGTGCTGATCCGCCGCGGGACGCTCAAGGTCGGCGATATCCTGGTGGTCGGCACCCATTCAGGCCGCGTCCGCGCGATGCTTGATGACAAGGGCCGCCAGATCAAGGCCGCCACCCCGTCGCTGCCGGTCGAAGTGCTCGGGCTGGGCGGCGTGCCGCTGGCCGGCGATGTGCTGACCGTGGTCGACAGCGAAGCCCGCGCCCGCGAAGTTGCGCTGTACCGTCAGGAACAGGCCACCGCCAAGCGCACCACCAGCGCGCCGGCCAGCCTTGAGAACATGTTCTCGGCGCTCGCTGCCAAGCAGGTGCTGCTCGAATACCCGGTGGTGATCAAGGCCGACGTGCAAGGCAGCGCCGAGGCGATCGTCAACGCGCTCAACAAGATCTCGAACGACGAGATCAAGGTCCGCGTGCTCAGCTCGGGCGTGGGTGCGATCACCGAAAGCGACGTCAACCTCGCCTTCTCGAGCGGGGCGCCGGTGATCGGCTTCAACGTCCGTCCGAATGCCAAGGCGCGCGAAATGGTCGAGCGCCACAAGGTGACGATGAAATACTTCGACGTCATCTACAAACTGACCGAGGAAGTCGCCAAGGAGATGGTGGGCATCTGGGGCCCGGAACGGATCGAGCACGTGCTCGGCCGCGCCGAGGTCAAGGAAGTGTTCCCGGCCGGCAAGCGCGACAAGGCCGCCGGTCTGCTGGTCATCGAAGGGGTCATCAAGAAGGGCCTGTTCGCACGGCTTACCCGCGACGATGTGATTGTGTCGAAAACCACGATCGCCTCGCTGCGCCGGTTCAAGGACGACGTTGCCGAAGTGCGCGCTGGCCTCGAATGCGGGGTGGTCCTCGCGGATACCAACGACATCAAGCCGGGCGACAACCTCGAAGTGTTCGAGGTCGAGGAGCGCGAGCGGACCCTGTAAGGGCCGTTCGCCGCTCAGCGCCGCACCCGTTCGATGGCCAACACACCCGCCACTCCCGAGGGTCGCTCGGTCCGCCTGCTCAAGGTGGGCGAGCAGGTGCGTCACGTGATGTCCGAACTGCTCGCGCGGCAGGTGGTGCATGACGCGGTACTGACCGCGCGGACGGTGAGCGTCACCGAGGTACGGATGTCACCCGATCTGCGCCATGCGACGGTGTTCGTGAAGCCGCTGCTCGGCGCGGACGAGGAGATCGTGCTCAAGGCGCTGCGCACCAATACAGCCTATTTCCAGAAGGAAGTGGCCGGGCGGCTCAAACTGCGCTTCGCCGCCAAATTGAAGTTCCTCGGCGACGAAAGCTTCGACGAGGCAAGCCGGATCGACGCGCTGCTCGCCAACCCCAAGGTCCAGCGCGACCTGGAAGACTAACCCGGCATCAACCGCGCATCGATCGTGATGGTCACGGTCTTGCCCACGATCATCGGGTAGGCGGTCATGCCGAAGTCCTTGCGGTTGATGCTGGTGCGCGCGGTGAGCTCGATCGGATCGCGCCCGGTGGCGCGCGCGGGTGGGTCCTTGAAAGTCACCGCGAGCTCCGCCGGGCGGGTGATCCCGCGTGCAGTGATCATCCCTTCGATGGCGGCGGTGTTGGGCCCGGACATGGTCATGCGGTGGCCGCTAAAGCGCACCACCGGGAACTGCTCGACCGCAAAGAAGTCCTTGCCGCGCAGGTATCTGGTATCGCTGGCACGACCCGCGCTCAGCGCGCTTGCGTCAAGTTCGACATCGAGGTCGATCGTATCGAGCCGCGCCGGATTGAGCCGGATGCTGCCGCGCATCTGCGGGAACCGCGCCACCTTGCTGCCAAAGCCCAGGTAGGAAACTCTGGCCATGACCGAACTGCGCGAACCATCGAGCCAGTAGTGATAACTGGCGCCAGGGGCGGCGGAGATCGATAGCAGCGCGACCAAGGCAAGCAATCTTCGCATGATGCAAGCACAGGTGCCGCTCAGTCCTGGCGCTGTCAATCGGACTGGCGCTTTTGCCAATGAACCTTATGTGGGGTCCGGGATGGCCAAGCTCTATTTCTACTACGCCAGCATGAACGCCGGCAAATCGACCACGCTGCTGCAGGCGAACTTCAACTATCACGAGCGCGGCATGACGACGATGCTGTGGACTGCGCAGTTTGACGATCGCGGCGGCGAGAAGGCGATCGAAAGCCGGATCGGGCTGCATTCGCAGGCGCACCGCTTTGCTGCCGATACCGATCTGTATGACCGGGTCAGCGCTGCACACAAGGTTGAACCGCTGGCCTGCGTGATGGTCGACGAGGCGCAGTTTCTGACCGAGCCACAAGTCTGGCAGCTCGCCCGGCTGGCCGACCAGAGCGGCATTCCGGTGCTGTGCTACGGTCTGCGCACCGATTTCCAGGGCGAATTGTTCCCCGGCGCCAAGCTGCTGCTGGGGATCGCCGATTCGCTGGTCGAGCTCAAAGCCGTGTGCCACTGCGGGCGCAAATCGAGCATGAACCTGCGGGTCGATGAAAGCGGCGCAGCGGTGCGCCAGGGCGCGCAAACCGAGATCGGCGGCAACGATCGCTACGTCGCGCTGTGCCGCAAACACTTCGCCGAAGCGCTGGGGTGGTGGCAGTGAAACCCGATCCGCTGGGCCTTTCGGCGGTGCTCGCTGCGGGCGCGCTGCGGCTTGAACCGCTGGAAGAGCGCCACCGCGAAGACTTGCGCGCGGCTTGCGCTGAGGACACCGCGATCTGGCAGATGTACGGGCTGTCTTACGATCCCAACCATTTTGACGCGAGCTTTGGCGGCCTGATTGCCATGCCCGAGCGACTGCCGTTCGCGATCCTGGTCGGCGACGAGCTTGCGGGGATGACCGCGTGGATCAATCCCGACGCGCGCCACCGCTCGGCCGAAATTGGCAACACCTATCTGCGTCCGCGCTTTCGCGGCGGCGCGGTCAATGGCCCGCTCAAGCAACTGATGCTGCGCCACGGCTTTGCCTGCGGGCTCAAGCGGATGTTCTTCTCGGTCGATACCCGCAATGCGCGATCGATGGCGGCCTGCGCCAAGATCGGCGCGAGCCTCGACGGGGTGCTGCGCAATCATATGATTACCTGGACCGGTTACGAGCGCGATTCCGCGATCTATTCGGTGGTCGAACGCGACCGGGAGCACTTGGGACTATGAACGATACCATCATCCAAGCGGCGGCGCTGATCCTGCCGTTGATTTTCGCGATCGTGTTTCACGAGGTCGCGCATGGCCTGATGGCGCGCAGTCTTGGCGATCCGACTGCGGCTCAACTGGGCCGGCTGAGCCTCAATCCGATCAAGCACGTCGATCCGGTCGGCACGGTGTTCCTGCCTGGGTTGCTCGCGCTGTTCCACCTGCCGGTGTTCGGCTGGGCCAAGCCGGTGCCGGTGGTGGCCTCGCGCCTGCGCCATCCGCGCCGCGACATGATGCTGGTCGGCGCGGCCGGACCGGGCTCGAACCTGATCATGGCGGCAATTGCGGCGGTGGTGCTGGGAATGGTGATGCGGCCCTATGCCGGGGTCCAAGAACCGGGCGGCATGATTGGCTTCCTCGTGCTCAACCTGTTCAACTTCATTTCGATCAACGTCTTCCTGGCGCTGTTCAACCTGCTGCCGATCCCGCCGTTCGATGGCTCGCACATTGTCGAAGGGCTGCTGCCCGAACGCGCGGCGCGCAATTACGCGAAGTTCCGCACGGTCGGCATGCTGATCCCGATCTTCCTGATCATCGTGTTGCCCCAGTTGATACCGAGCTTCAGCGTGACCAAATACCTGGTCGCTCCGGTCGAGTGGGTCATCAACTGGTACCTCAAATTGACTGTGCTGATCGCGGGGGTCTGACCTTTGCCGCACGGCTGGATCATCCTCGACAAGCCGCTTGGGCTGGGCAGCACGCAGGCGGTCGCGGCGGTCAAGCGCAACTTGCGCGAGGCAGGCCTTGGCAAAGTCAAAGTCGGCCACGGCGGCACGCTCGATCCCTTGGCGACGGGCGTGCTGCCGATCGCGCTGGGTGAGGCGACCAAGCTGGCCGGGCGGATGCTCGATGCGAGCAAAGTCTATGCCTTCACCGTGGCGTTCGGGGCGGAGACAGATACGCTCGACCTTGAGGGGACGGTGATAGCCGAGAGCGATGTGCGGCCCAGCATGGCTGAGGTCGAGGCGGTATTGCCGCACTTTACCGGACCGATCGAGCAAGTCCCGCCGGCCTATTCGGCGCTCAAAGTCGGCGGCGCGCGGGCTTATGATCTGGCGCGCGCGGGGGAGGTGGTTGAACTGACGGCGCGGGCGGTGACGGTCTTTGAGATCCTCCCCCACTGGGGCAGTTGGCGCGCCGCAGGTGCGTCGGAGGGGGCACAGCTCTCGCAACAGGCCCCCACCGTCAGCCCTGACGGGCTGCCACCTCCCCCAGCGGGGGAGGATCTTTTACAGGAAATCACCCTCATCGCCCACGTCTCCAAAGGCACCTATATCCGCTCGCTTGCCCGCGATATCGCGCTCGCGCTCGGCACGCGCGGCCATGTCACCATGCTGCGCCGCTTGCGTGCGGGACCGTTCACCGAAAATCAGGCGATTTCGCTGGACAAATTGAACGAGCTGGGTAAGGGCGCGCCACTTGAGAGAGTACTCTTGCCGCTGGAGGCGGGGCTGGTCGACATCCCGGCTCTTGATCTTGGTCCGCAGCAGGCAGGCTTGGTCCGACAGGGCCGGGTTCTCACCGGACTGCCCCAACACGATGGGCTGTACTGGGCGCGCTGCGGGAACAATCCCCTCGCACTCATTGAGCTTTCGGGCGGAGACGCCCGGGTCGTGCGGGGGTTCAACCTTCCCGATGTCGCGGAGTAAATGACATGTCGGTATCTGCCGAAAAGAAAGCCGAGATCATCTCGGACAACGCCCGCGCCAAGGGTGATACGGGTTCGCCCGAAGTTCAGGTCGCGATCCTGACCAGCCGCATCAACACGCTGCAGGGCCACTTCAAGGATCACCACAAGGACAACCACTCGCGCCGGGGCCTGCTGACCATGGTCAACAAGCGTCGCAGCCTGCTCGATTATCTCAAGCGCAAGGACGTTGCGCGCTACAATTCGCTGATCCAGAAGCTGGGTCTGCGCAAGTAATCACGCGAAGGCGGCCTCCACAGTGGGGCCGCTTTTCGCATGGGCGTACCGCGGGCAGTTCGGCCGGCGGAGCCATTGGGGCCAAAGCGCCTCGCACCGGACCGGGACGGATCACCCGGCAGCAAAACCCGCCGCGCAATAGGGCCGGTGGGCTGAAGGAATACCCAAATGTTCGACGTTAAAACTGTATCCATGGAGTGGGGCGGCAAGACGCTCACCCTGGAAACCGGCCGCATTGCCCGCCAGGCTAATGGCGCGGTGCTGGCTACCTATGGCGAAACCGTGGTGCTGTGCGCCGTGACCGCCGCCAAGTCGGTGAAGGAAGGGCAGGACTTCTTCCCGCTCACCGTTCACTACCAGGAAAAGTTCTTCGCCGCCGGGCGTATCCCGGGCGGCTTCTTCAAGCGTGAACGCGGCGCGACCGAAAAGGAAACGCTGGTATCGCGCCTGATCGATCGCCCGGTGCGGCCGCTGTTCCCCGAAGGCTTCTACAACGAAATGAACGTCATTGCCCACGTGCTGAGCTATGATGGCGAAGTCGAGCCCGACGTGCTGGCGATGATCGCTGCTTCGGCTGCACTGACGATTTCGGGCGTGCCGTTCATGGGCCCGATCGGCGCGGCCCGGGTCGGTTATGTCGACGGCGAATACACCCTCAATCCGCGTCAGGACGAAGCTGCCAATGGCCAGCTCGACCTGATCGTCGCCGCTACCGGCAATGCCGTGATGATGGTTGAATCCGAAGCCAAGGAGCTTTCGGAAGAGATCATGCTTGGCGCGGTGATCTTCGCGCACGACGAGATCAAGAAGGTCGTCAATCTGATCATCGATCTGGCCGAAAAGGCCGCCAAGGATCCTTGGGACGTTGCGGTCTCCGACAATTCGGGGATCAAGGACGAGCTCAAGAAGCTGATCGGCAAGGACATCGCTGTGGCTTACAAGCTGACCGACAAGTCGGAACGCTCGAACGCGCTCAACCTGGCCCGGACCAAGGCCAAGGCAGCCTTCGCCGGACAAGACGGCCAGACGCAGATGGCGGCCGGCAAGGTGGTCAAGAAGCTCGAAGCCGAAATCGTTCGCGGGGCCATCCTCAAGGACGGCCAGCGGATCGACGGGCGCAAGACCGATCAGGTTCGCCCGATCGAGGCGATCGTCGGCTTCCTGCCGCGCACCCACGGTTCATCGCTGTTCACCCGCGGTGAAACGCAGGCGATCTGCACCACCACGCTGGGCACCCGCGAGAGCGAGCAGATGATCGACGGGCTCGAAGGCCTGACGTATTCGAACTTCATGCTGCACTATAACTTCCCGCCCTATTCGGTTGGCGAAGTGGGCCGTTTCGGGGCGCCGTCGCGCCGCGATACCGGTCACGGCAAGCTCGCCTGGCGCGCGCTGCGGGCGGTGCTGCCGACCAAGGAAGACTTTCCTTACACGATCCGCGTGGTCTCGGACATTACCGAGTCCAACGGCTCCAGCTCGATGGCCACCGTCTGCGGCGGTTCGCTGTCGATGATGGACGCCGGCGTGCCGATCACGCGCCCGGTTTCGGGCATCGCGATGGGGCTGATCCTTGAAGGCGACAAGTTCTCGGTGCTGTCCGACATCCTGGGCGATGAAGATCACCTCGGCGATATGGACTTCAAGGTGGCCGGGACCAGCGAAGGCATCACCACGATGCAGATGGACATCAAGATCGCGGGCATCACGCGCGAGATCTTCGAAGCCGCATTGCATCAGGCCAAGGCCGGCCGCGCCCACATCCTGGGTGAAATGACCAAGGCGCTGGGCTCGGCCCGGACCGAGCTGTCGGACTATGCGCCGCGGATCGAAAGCCTGCAGATCGACAAGTCGAAGATCCGTGAAGTGATCGGTACCGGCGGCAAGGTGATCCGCGAGATCGTCGCGGAAACCGGCGCTAAGGTCGATATCGACGACGAAGGCCTGATCAAGATCAGCTCGTCGGATCCCGCGCAGATCGAGGCCGCCAAGGCCTGGATCCTGGGCATCGTGGAAGAAGCCGAAGTCGGCAAGGTCTACGACGGCAAGGTGGTCACGATCGTCGACTTCGGCGCCTTCGTGAACTTCATGGGCGGCAAGGACGGCCTGGTCCACGTTTCGGAAATGCGCAACGAGCGCGTCGAGAAGCCGACCGACGTCGTTTCGGAAGGCCAGGCGGTCAAGGTCAAGGTCCTCGAAATCGATCAGCGCGGCAAAGTCCGCCTGTCGATGCGGGTGGTCGATCAGGAAACCGGTGCCGAGCTGGAAGATACCCGTCCGGCGCGCGAGCCGCGTGCTGGCGGCGGCGACCGTCCCGGCGGCGACCGCGGCGATCGCCGTGGTCCGCGCAGCGGCGGTGGCGGCGGCGGTGATCGCGGTCCGCGCCGTGATGGCGGCGGTGATCGTGGTCCGCGCTCAGGCGGTGGTGACCGCGGTCCGCGTCCTGACCGTGACGAAGGCCCCGCGCCCGATCACGTTCCGGCGTTCCTCAAGAACGACGACTGATCTTTCGTCCTTGAACCCAAAAACGAGGGGGCTGCTGCGGCGGCCCCCTTTTTTTGGTTGCACGCAATTGGCCTATGTCTCGTCACCCCGGCAAAGGCCGGGGCCCAGACCCTGCAAACAAACGACGTCGCTATGCGACGGCTGCTTTTTCTGTGCTGGGTCCCGGCCTGCGCCGGGATGACGAGACTCGGCTCTAAGCCGCAATCGCGCGTTCGGTGTCTTGCGCGCCCGCCAGCAGGATGCGGTTGCGGCCTTCCTGCTTGGCTCGGTACAGCGCCGCATCGGCAGCCTGCAGCGCACTGCGCGGATCGGCATAGTCGAACACCTCGGCCACCCCGGCGGAGAAGGTGACTTGTCCGAACGGGGTATCAGTGGCGCGGTTGACCAGCCGCCGCTGCGCCAGTTCGCTGCGCACCTTGTCGAGCCGGTCCAGCGCCTGCTGCGGTGATTGGCCGCGCAGCAGCACGACGAATTCCTCGCCGCCGTGGCGCGCGACATGGCAGCGGTCATCGGACACAGCCGCGAGCATTTCTGCGACCAGCCGCAGCACCCGGTCACCGGCTTCGTGGCCGTGATCGTCGTTGATCCGCTTGAAGTAATCGATATCGCAGAACACCACGCAAAGCTGTTCGCGGGCCTCGCGCGCCGCGCGGTATTCGCTGTCGAACACCGCTTCGAAGGCGCGCCGGTTGGGCAGGCCGGTCAGGTGATCCTCTTCCGAGCAGCGCCGCGCTTCGTCGAGCCGCCGCTTGAACGCGCGCGTCTGCGCCGAACTGCGCAGCATCTGCCGCTCGACCTCGTGCGTGCGGCGCAGCATCGCTTTGCCGATCTGGGCCATTTCGGTAATTACCGCGCTGGCCTTGGCGACCTGTTCGAGCTCGCCGAGGTGGCCTGACAATGCGCTATGGTAATCGCTCGCCGCGCCATGCGCTTCGCGGGTCGATTTGCCGAATTCCTCAACGCTGGTCTCAAGCCGCTGCATCAGATCGCGGAGTTCCGCAGCCTCGTCCGACACGTCGCGGCGTTCGCGAATGTCGCTCAGCCATTCGAGCGTGATCATGCGACCCGACTTGATCCGCCGATCGAGCGCGAGCACCAGGTCCTCATCGCTGCGGCTGAGATAGGTCCAGGCCACGGTCAACGTCGCGGTGGTCAGATCGAGCCCGTGCGTATCGAGGAACCGCCCGATCTCGCCAAGGTACAATTGCTTGGCGTTCGCGGCGGACAGGACCAGTTCTGTCGGCGCAAAGTCACCACTGGGTTGCGGTAAGCCAAACCCCAGCCAGCCAAGCAATCTTGGCCAAGCAGGGCGCGGTGCAGGAAGCGCGGGAATGTCCATGTCCATCCCCGCTGAACGGCGCAAGGCGGCGGACATTAACCCTCAAGCAGCGCCGATCTGACGATCTGCGCTGCCTGAAATGCCTTAGCGCACCCGCGGACCACCAAACGGCAGCGGCGGGGGCGGGCGGCGGTGGCCGCGCGGCAGCTGCGCCTGATAGGCCCGGCCGCAATGCTCGACGCAGTACGGGAACCCCGGATTGACCTTGACCCCGCAGAAATGGAAGTCCGCTTCACCCGGGTGGCCCATCGGCCAGCGGCAGATCCGGTCGTTAAGCTCGAGCAGGCCGGTCTTCTCGGCCATTTCGGCGCTGGGCTTGGCTGGCACCAGGCGGCGCGGCGGCGCGGGCGGGATCGGGGCTTGCTGGTCGCCGGGGCCCTGACGCAGGAACCCGCCGGGGCCAACCGAGACAATCCGCGGCATCGGGGTCGACGGGATCGGGGTGGCCCCATCGCCGGTCGGGGTGACCAGTGCGGGCGCGCGGGGCGGTTCTTTGCGGGCAACGTGCGCGGGGCGCGGCGGAACATCGGCCTTGGGCGCGCGCGGGGTTACCGGCGCGGGAGCCGCAGCTTCCTTTTCGTTAGCCTTGACCGGGGACGGGCGCGCCTTGAGCCCCAGCCGGTGCGCCTTGCCGATCACGGCGTTGCGGCTGACCCCGGTCAATTCCTCGGCGATCTGGCTGGCGGTGGAGCCGCCTTCCCACATCTTGGTCAGTTTTTCGATCCGCTCGTCGGTCCAGCTCATGCTTACAATCTCTTTCCTGCCGCGGGCCTGGGCCCGCAAAATTACAATGGGGCGGCGCAGGGCCGCAAACTTGCTATCCGGGCCGCGCGGCGATAGTCGCCGCAGCATGGCCGATCAACCTATTCCCGCACCTGTCACCTCGGCGCCGCTTGGCGCAGCGCCAGTTCCCGGTTTTCCCGAACGGGGAGTGCCCGTTTTCGGCAGGTTTAACCGCCTCGGGCTGTGGACCCTCTATATGAAGGAGGTTCGCCGATTTTTCAAGGTTCAGACGCAGACGATCTGGGCCCCGGCGATGACCACGCTGCTCTACCTGATGATCTTCACCGTCGCGATGGGCCGGGGCGGGCGCGAAGTGCTCGGCGTGCCCTTCGCCAGCTTCATCGCGCCGGGGCTGATCGTGATGGGGATGGTGTCGAATTCGTTCGCCAACACCAGCTTCAATTTCCTCGCCGGCAAGATCCAGGGGACGATCGTCGATTACCTGATGCCGCCCTTGTCCAACGCCGAGCTGATGATCGGGCTGATCGGCGCGGCGGTGACCCGCGCGGTGCTGGTCGGAATTGCGATTGCGCTCGCCATGCTGCTGTGGCCGGGCGTGTCGCTCAGCGTGGCGCATCCGTGGGCGATCGTATGGTTCGGCGTCGTCGGCGCGACCCTGCTGGCGATCGTCGGCCTGATCACCTCGCTGTGGGCCGAAAAGTTCGATCACGCCGCGATGGTCAGCAATTTCGTGATCACCCCGCTGACCATGCTGTCGGGCACGTTCTATGTGATCCACAACCTCTCGCCCGGGTTTCAGGCGGTCAGCCGGATAAACCCGTTCTTCTATATCATCTCGGGCTTCCGCTTCGGCTTCCTCGGCCAGAGCGACATCGGCGCGACCAACGCCGCCGTATTCAATGGCGCGCTCTATCTGGGGGTGCTGACCGTGGTGATGGGCTGGGTACTCTACGCGCTGCTCAAGAGCGGGTGGAAGCTCAAGAGCTGAGGCCTAGTGCGTCAGTGACGCCCGCAGCCGGTAGCGCCCCTTGGCGAAGTCTTCGAACAGCTCTGGCACCGACGGGTGATCGACCGGGCCCGATTCGCCGTCCTCAAGCAGATTCTGCTGGCTGACATAGGCGGTGTAGCTCGAATCGCCGTTCTCGGCGAACAGGTGGTAGAACGGCTGCTCGCGGGTCGGGCGGACTTCCTTGGGGATCGATTCGTACCATTCCTCGCTGTTGGCGAAGACCGGATCGACATCGAAAATCACCCCGCGGAAATCGAACATCTTGTGCCGCACCACGTCGCCGATACCGAACCGCGTGACGGTGCTGCGCGGTGCATCGATGTGCCGTCCGGCCGTGGGCGAATAGTATGTGGCGCGATCCATGATTACCAATATAGGCCTTGTCCGGTGAGTTAACAACGCTGCCCGTCGCGGCGTCCCCCAAATTGGCGGGAAGAGGGCTTGGCAAGCGCGCCACCATCGGCTAACCGCCCGGCTCTTCGACCCCCGGGCCTGCGGTCCGGGCCCAGCATATCTCGCGGAGAGGTGGCAGAGAGGTCGATCGCGCCGCACTCGAAATGCGGTTTACGGCAACGTAACGTGGGTTCGAATCCCACCCTCTCCACCAGATGTGTGTTCCGACATATGCATCTGACGATTCGGTCGTGGCGCTGTGGACGCTGGCGCTTCAACATCGCGGCTCTCCATATCTGCCGTCATGTCCCCCTTCCTCAAGCGCATCGCTTTCGTGACCGTCTTCGCGGCCACCCAGTTGCTGAACGCCGTGCCGGCGTGGCAGGGCGCAGCTTCCAACGCAACACAACCCTCTGCCGTTCGTCCGTCAGGGCTCCCGGGCCGCTGAGCGCACGCTGCCGCTGACCGCATTCACAGATCTTTAC
>JANYGC010000089.1 GCA_025359425.1 Sphingomonadaceae bacterium | reverse complement strand
GGCGGACAGTTCCAATCTCGCTTGCTATGCTTCTTTCAGGCAAACTGCTGGAGACAAACAAATGCATATGTCGACTGAAAGCCTATTGGTGATCTTGTTCATTGGCCTCGTAGCAGGTTGGTTAGCGGGTCAAATTGTGCGCGGGACAGGTTTTGGTATCGTAGGTGATATCCTCATCGGGGTTGTGGGTGCTTTCATCGGAAGTTGGCTGTTACCGCGAGTTGGCATCCATCTTGGCGCTGGTACGATCAATGAAATCATAAACGCGACAATTGGCGCAGTATTGCTATTACTCGTTGTGAGATTCCTGCGCGGAGCGGGCGGTGGAAGCCGTTGGCGCGGACGCCGAAACTAGCCCAATATGAACGCGCTGGGCCGTTTCAGGGCAAATACCCGGCCTTAGGACGACGCGAATGCGTAGCGTTTTGGCGCCGCCAGCGAGTAAGAATCTAAAGGAATTTTGCGGCCCTGCGACCAGCAAGGAAGCTTTGGGTGAATGCTGTGTAAATGAAGGGCGTTTTGAACGTCCGCTTCCTGCGCCTCTTGGCCTTGAAAGCTGCCAGTCCGCTTACGATGCCATTGCAGACATCGCGAGCAACGCAATCTTAATCCCGGGCAGGCATCACGCTGCCCAATGCTTGAGAACCAGAAATTTCGGCCAGCTGTCGTAGTCGGGCCCTTGGGCGAACCTCTCACCCTCCAATCGCTTCCGCCTTCAGGAACGCGGCGTTGGGTAATTCGGCGCAAGGCAGAGTTGGTAGCTGCGGTTCAAGGCGGCCTTTTGACGTTCGATGAGGCTTGCGAGCGATACAGCCTCAGTTTGGAGGAGCTGGCTTCCTGGGAGAGAAATGTCGACCGATCCGGCATGAAAGGGCTGCGGGTAACCCGAATGCAGCACTATCGCGATCTCCACGAGCGTCAGCTCAAGTACTGACGTGCTCGGAGCGCGTGCCGTCGCTCAAAGGAAGCTGACTTGGGCACTTGATGATTTATCGCATTCGAACGCACATGCGGACGGGATGCACCGAAAATCACGATGTTGCCTGAGGTCCCGCCTGGCCAAGCAGCGTGGCAACTGCGTTCATCAGCTGTGCGTCGGCGAACGGCTTTTGCAGCACGATGCTATTGGGGACCCCCTCGGACGACCAATCTTCGGCGCTGTCCCCCGTAATGTAGACAACAGCGAGGGATGGGAACTTAGTGCGGGCGTGCCGGGCAACGCTCCATCCGTCCGTGTCTGAGCCGAGGTTCACGTCGGTCACCAGCCCGTGGAGAACGTCTTTGCTGTCAATCTCGGCAACAGCCGCCTCGCCATTTGCGCTCTCGTGAACGGTAAAACCGCCGGATTCGAGAACGTCGACAAGGTTCATCCTTATCAGGATCTCGTCGTCGACCACCAGGATCGGCTGAATTTGCTCCAAGGAAATTACCCCATCCATACCTGACGATCAGAATGGCCATTTGCGAGGATGGTTCCAACCTTTGAGCAATTGCGTGCCGGTGTGACAATACGGCTACACTCGATCTACTTCTGAGCACCCTGCGCCGCTGGTATGGGAACCGAGAACCGACATATCAAACCTGCGGCGTCGTACTCGATAGTGATCTTGCCGCCCAGTTCTGCGGCGAGCCCCCGCTCGAGCAGGTTTGTCCCAAACCCCTTGTTTTGCGGTGGAACCACTGGAGGACCATCTATCTCCCGCCATTCGAAGACGAACTGCGGGTGGCCATCGCTGATCGTCTCGCCCCAAGTCACGGCCACACTTCCCGACTCCACTGATAGCGAACCATACTTGAATGCATTCGTACAAAGCTCGTGAATGCCCAGCGATACGGAGACGGCGTTGCGCGCGGAAACCAGTAGGCTGGGACCACGCATGGTTACGCGATCCTCGGCGAGGCCAGAACCCCTGAGTGCGCCCTTGATCACCTCCTCGAGCGTGGCGTTACCAAGCTTTTCCGACACCAGAATGTCCTGGGCTCTGGCCACAGCCATCAGACGTCCGCGGAAGCTGACAAAGGCTTCGTCGATTGTACTCGCCCGGCGAAAGGTCTGCTGGGCAATGGCCTGCACGACCGACAGGATATTCTTCACCCGGTGATTTAGCTCCCGCACCAGCAGTTGTTGCCGGTCTTGTGTCCGTTTGCGTTCGAATACGCGGCCGACCTGCTCGCCAAGAGCCCTGACAGTAAGCAGCATCTCGGGTTCGGGTGGAGCCTCGGACTGGGAGAAAAACTCGAGAATAGCGACGATCTGTCCGTCGCGTTTCAGAGGAAAGCCGAACGCGCCGAGGAAGCCCCGGCCTTTACGAGGAAAGTTTGAATCAGAGTCGGTATCTGAAATCCAGAGCGGGCCGCCAGATTGCATAATGCGCCCGGGCAGTCCGACGTTGGGGCCAAAAACAGTCTCTTCGGTGGCTTTGCGGAGGCCGTCTGCCAGTGCCGGCTGCGCTTCGTGCCAAACAGTGGAGGAAATGATCAGGTTTGGACTGGACGGGGGCACGATAAACGCATGACCGACCGGCCAACCAGTGATTTCACAGATTGCCTGCAATACCTTGGCCAAGGCACTTTCAAACGAATCAGATTCCGCCGCCATGTCTGAGATCTCAAACATCAGACGAGTTTCAAGAGCCTGGCGCCTGATGAGGGCCTCGGCATTACGCCGCTCTGAAATGTCGCGAATAAATCCCACGAATACGAGATCAGCGCCGTTTAGTGCCGTCGTAATCGACAGTTCGATCGGAATCTCTCGCTCGTCCCGGCACAGCGCAGTGATCTCGATCCGGCGGTTGAGCACTCTGGCTGCGCCGCCTTTTACCAGACGCCTAAGACCTTCTGCATGTGCCTCGCGATGGATTTCCGGGATGATCAGGTCCGCGAGCATCCTGCCGTTGGTCTCGGCGGAAGGCCACCCAAAAACCTGTTCAGCGACCTTGTTCCAGCCGCAAACTTCACCATGGACGGTCATCACAACAACCGCATCCAGAACCGTCTCAAGGACAGGCGCGAGTATCGGGTGAACTGCAAACTCAGCTCGGTTGGTCATGATGCGATTTGGCGTGAATTTACATGCAAGGTCAATGAGTTTCATGGGTACCCGCACTAACCGGCAATAGATTCCATGCAGGCATTATGAACGCCAAACCGGCACTCATTGCGGTTTGTTAACCACGTTCGATTAATTGCGTCCTCTATTGCAACTTTGAGGTCTCGTGATGTCTGTGATCGAAACAATTGGCATGTCCGGTGGGACCAACAATCTACTGGTTGAATTGACCATGTTATCGGTGCCGCCTGTAGGTTGGCGCCGGGTCATCTATTCCGCAATCGACCACCTTCATGCTTCTTCGGCACCTGACAAGCAAGTCAATGTGGCTGAGCGCATTTCCGTGACCCTTCTCCAGCTCGAATGGGCCATTCAAAGAGGGGATGATACCAAGCGAGACAAAGCGCGCCAGCAATTGCGTAGCCTGGGAGATAGCTTGCATTCCGCGTACGGACCTCAATTGCAGGATGATGTTCTAGAATTGCGCGAAGTTGAAACGATCACTGAAGCCCTTGAGAGGCTGAACCATCAACATCGGTGACCGCCACCAAATGGCGAATGGGATAAAATCTTGGAGACGAGAAGCCATCAGCGATATGCTGTCGATATTCAGGGGCGCTACCGGATCGGTAACGGGCTCTGGAAAGACGTGATCGTCAACGACCTTTCCATTCACGGCTGCCGTATGTTTGATCGCTTTAGCAAACTTGAGCAGAGTGACTCCGTCTACATCAGAATTGGCTCGATTGGTCCCATCGATGCCCATGTCAGATGGCGGCGAAATAGCGACATTGGCATAGAGTTCAGTCGGCCGCTCCACCCTTCGGTATTAGACCACATGCGGACCACTATGGCCGATTGGTCTTCGCCCTGAGACCGTCCTCTATCCACGACTATGTTGCCACAACGGCTGTTCATTGAATGACCTGATTGCAGACATTGCCTCGTGTGTCAGCCGCTTCCAAGCGCTGGCATTGCTAAACTGTAATCGGCTAACCCGCCCCCATGATCTGGCGGGCGGTCTGGTGCCACCACGGCGTATTCCATAGCCCGTGAACTGCAATTGCGAACGGCACGTTTACTGCCAACCAAATTACGTAGGCGGAATGCACCCTCCGGTTGCGGGCCACGTCCCAGATCAGCATCGGTGCGATCGCCAAGAGCGTGTACAACTCAGGCCCCGTCGGGCTGCTCGGCATAGTGCTTAGCAGCCAGTGCATACGATCAAACGCGGCCTGTAAGGTCATCGCCGTGGCAAGAAATATCATACGCTTGTGCAGACCCCCATCATGGCTTCGCGCCCTCAGGGCGATTGCGATAAAGAGGGCGAACAGTATTCCGATGCGGATTTGAATAAGCAGAATGTTTTCGCGGTTGTTGAGCTGTTGCTGCAGTTCCGCTCGTTTTCCAGCGGGAGCGACCTGCGCTGCGTCCCACAACATGTGATACATTGTCGGTGCAACGACGAAGCCAGCAATGACAAGGGCCGGGGCAAGAACCATCGCCACCAAGCCAAGCCGCATATGCTGAGTGCTGTTGCCCGTTGCCATGAGCACACTCTGCGTCAGCAGGAGCAGCAGGAACGATCCCATGAGAACAGCGTGAAGATGAAGAATTGGCGGGAAAGGCAGCCTTTGCCCCGTTTGGATCAGTCCGATCTTCATCAACGAGTCCGGAATAAAGCCCGCGAACACGATGGCAATGAACCAAGCCGCCATGAT
>JANYGC010000059.1 GCA_025359425.1 Sphingomonadaceae bacterium | reverse complement strand
GAGAGGGCAGGACCAATGGCCTGTGCCTCTCCACCAGCTGCGCTGGTCCCCCTCCCCCAAGGGGGAGGAACAGAAAAGAGCGGCGTGGTTGCCCACGCCGCCCTTTCTTTGTCTGTCGTGCTGGTAAGCGATTTACCAGTTGGCTTTGAACCCGGCGTACATGAAGCGGCCGAAGGTTTCGTAAGGATCGCCACCAGCGATGCCGAGCAGGCCGAACGGGGGCTTCTTGTCCATCAGGTTATCGATGCCGACGTAGAAGTTGAACTTGTTGTCCCCGACCGAGAAGTTGAGGCGGACGTTGTGATAGATCACGCCCGGATAGTCCACTTCCTGGGTCAGGTCGTTGTTCTGCGGATCGAGGATCGCCAGCTGGCCCGGGGTGCAGGTGCGACCCGAGAACCCGGTCAAGCCAGCCGAAGGACCAGCTGTAGGGCAGACGCCGGTGTACTTGTGCTGCGCTTCAAACGAACCAATGTTCTGCTTGCCGATGTACCGCGCCGAGTAGGTGAAATCGACCGGGCCGAAATCATAATTGAGCGAAGCGTTGGCAGCCCACAGCGGATCCCCAAGTTCGCTAAGCTGACGGTTAGGCAGGTTGGGCAGGGTCGGATCGACGTAGTTATCGAGCAGCATCACCCGGGTCGCGATCGTGCGGAACGCGACCTTGTGGCCATTGCTGAAGGTGTGACGATAGGACAGATCGAAATCGATCCCTTCGGTCCTCTGCTTGGCGAAGTTCACCCCGCCCGAGATAACCGCCGGCTGGACGAACAAGCCTGAGGCTGCATCGCGATTGACCGTGGCGCAGAACGGGTTGCTGATGGACGGGCTGTCATAGCACAGGTTGATGATCGTCTGGGCGCCCAAGGTCGCAATGAGGCTCTTCACTTCGATCCGGTAATAGTCGACCGTGAAGTTCAGCCCGGGGATCCAGTGCGGTTCAAGCACCATGCCGACGGTCAGGCTCTTGCCCTTTTCAGCAAACAACGTCGGGTTTCCGCCCGAAGTGAACCCGGTCGACGAGCTGCGTGCGAGGCAGTTGGCGAACGGTGTCACCCCTGCCGTGCCAGTGAACGAGGTTGCGGCGCAGGCTGCCTGCGTGGCTGCCGTGTAGGTGGTCGGTACGCCTGCGGCAGCGCAGTTCGCCGCACGGTTTGGACCGGCAGAGATGTTCGCGACGTCGCACGGATCGGCGATGAACGCGAAGTTCTGCGATTGGGGCGAGAACAGGTCGCTCTGCGTCGGGGCACGCACCGAAGTGGCGTAAGCGATGCGGAAGCGGACATCTTCGACCGGAGCATAGATCGCGTCGATGTTCCAGGCCCAGACCGTGCCGGTGCGGGTGTTGTAGTCCGACACCCGGCCAGCGCCGCGAACCGTCAGTTCCTTGGCGAACGGCATGTCCTTGAGCAAGGGCAGGTCGATTTCGCCGTAAGCTTCTTTGACCGTCAGCTTGGGCGGGTTGAACGGCTGGATCGCGTTGAGGAAGGTACCGCCCGAAGCGGTCAGCGCGTCGAACGAGCTGTGGGCGATTTCTTCGCGATATTCTGCGCCAACCGCGAACCCGATCGGGCCACCGGGGAGCGAGAACAGCTGCGAGAGATCGCCTGCCAGGCTGAACGAGGCCTGGAATTCCTCGGCGCGCTGGACGCGGTGACCTTCGGTGTTGACGAAGGCCAGCGCGGCAGCGTTGGGGGCACCGTCGCCAAACACGTTGATCGGAACGCAGTCGGGCCGGGTGTTGGTGGTGCCGTTGACCTGGCAGACAACTTTCTGACCGGTCGAGTTCAGCACAAAGTTGCTGCCGGTGAAGCCGACCGGGGCCAGCACGGCGTCCTTGGCCAGCAGGTAGCCATCGAAGTTGCCGCTGATGTCGAACAGCTTGAGGTTGTTGAGTGAACGCAGGTCTGTGTTGAGGCGGCCATAGTTGAACGACAGGTCATAGTGCCAGTCATCGTTGAAGGTGCCTTCGATCCCGGCCACGACACGGTAGGTATCGCGCTTGTGCAGTTCACCGCGGCCCCCGAAATCGATGTTGAAGCGCGAAACAGAAAAGGAGCGAGCCGGATTGAAAATCCGGTTGCCGCTGCCATCCAAGGTGAAAGCGGCTGGCGATCCGCTTCGCGCCGCACACTCGGCACCGACTGACGATGGTGTTGCGCCGGTGGTTACCAGGGCGTTTCGTGCCTGTGCGTTAAGGAACGGGTTGTCGCAGCTGAAAGTGCCCAGCAGACCGCCCTGGAAGAAGCTGGGCTGGCCTTCCTGGTTGGCGTTGACCCGGACGTACTTGCCTTCGGCGTAGAACCGCAGCGCATCGCTGAAATCATAGTGGAACAGGATGTTGGCACTGTACCGCTCAACCCCGGCAGCCATGATCCCGGTGTTGCGCAGGGTCGAGCCCTGACCGCCGATCTGGTTGCCCGAACCGACCGGCGCGAACGACAGCGATGGGGTATCGACGAACAGGTTGCCATTGGGAGAAAAGCGCAGGTAACGACGGGTCGAATTGCTCGACGGATCGATCGCGCCGGTAGTGCCGCCATCGCTGATCGCGGCGTTACGCACGCCGCAAAGGAAGGCATTATCGAAAATGCCGTCGGTGCCGAATGGTTCACCGGCAGTCGGATCGACCTGCTGGAACTGGCAGCGGCCGCTGAACGCACCGGAGATATCGTCGCGGTCACGGAAGTACAGCGGGTTGGCCTTGGCATATTCGCCCGAGACCGCGATGTTGCCGCGGCCATCAGCGAAGTTCTTGCCCCAGGTGCCCGAGACGAAATAGGTGCCGCGATCGTGGTGCGACGAGACGCCGCCCTGGCCGCGCAGCGCCAGCCCGTCGAAATCGCGCTTGAGCACGAAGTTGACCACGCCCGCGACTGCGTCCGACCCGTAAATGGCCGAGTTGCCGCCGGTGACGATATCGACGCGTTCGAGCAGATCGACCGGGATGGTGTTGACGTCGACCAGGTAGTCACCCGGCGAAGCGGTGATGTGGCGCCGGCCGTTGACCAGCACCAGCGTGCGCGAAGTACCGAGGCCGCGCAGATCGAGGATGTTGAGGCCGGCGGTGCCGATGAAGCGGGTCGAGTTGCCCGAGCTGAAGGTGGAGCGCAGCGAGGGCAGGTCGTTCAGCGCATCGCCCAGCGAGACGTCGCCGCCGTCGGACAGTTCGCCCGGAGCGATCGAGGTCAGCGGCACCGGCGAGCTCAGCGTCGGGCGGGTCAGGCGCGAACCGGTGACGACGATGTCACCGCGTTCGTCTTTGTCGCAAACGCCGTTGTTGTTTTGATCGACGCACTGTTCAGCCGAATCGGCCGGTGCGGTCGCTTGTGCATGTGCGGCCGTGGCGCCGCCAAAGGTCATCAGAGCTGCTGCGATGGTTGCACCCTGCAGGCAGGTTGCGGCAGACAAAGCCGACTTACGCATGAAATTCATTGTGTTGCCCCTTGATTCCTATCCCGACAGTACGGGTGGAAGTTTTTTGCGATTGGCCAATGTGGACCGACCAGACCCGAGGGCTCCGCACGCGCAGCCCGACGTCATCATCCTGAAAGAAGTGTCGCTGGCTGGCAATTCTCGAAAAGCCCACCATGACATTTCGTTCAGACTTGTGTTCAAATTGTCACAGAAGCATTTGAGTCCGGCGCAAGTTCACCTAAAATCAGATCGTCATTGCGGGCGGAGCCAAGCAATGCCTCGCCGCTTGACGCGCCCCGCGTGGCTCTTTAATCGTTCGGTTAAACATTCTGTCAAAAAGGGAATCCGGAGATGGCGACAGCCTATATTGTCGATGCAGTGCGGACCGCCGGCGGACGCCGCGGCGGAAAGCTGGCGGGGATCCACCCGGTCGACCTCGCCGCCGCAACGCTCGACGCGCTGGTGACCCGCAGCGGGATCGATCCGGCGGCGATCGAAGACGTGATCATGGGCTGTGTCGGGCAGGGCGGCGAACAGGCCAACCAGGTCGGCCGCAACGCGGTGCTCGCCTCCAGGGTGCTGCCGCAGTCAGTGCCTGCGGTGACGATCGACCGCCAGTGCGGGAGCTCGCAGCAGGCGATCCAGTTCGCCGCGCAGGCGGTAATGTCGGGCACGCAGGACGTGGTGATCGCGGCCGGGGTCGAAAGCATGACCCGGGTGCCGATGGGCGCGACCACTATGCTCTTCCTCAAGGAAGGCATGGGCGGCTCGCGCTCGCCGGGTATCGCCGAGAATTATCCGGGGCCGGGCTGGACCCAGTTCGCGGGCGCCGAAATGATCGTCCAGAAGCACGGCCTGACCAAGGACGAGCTCGACCGGTTTGCCTACGAAAGCCATCAGAAGGCGATTGCCGCCACCAACCGCGGGGCTTTCGCGGGTGAGATTGTGCCGATTTCGATCGAGACTCCCGATGGTGCGGCGCTGCACACGATCGATGAAGGCATCCGCTTCGACGCGACCTTTGAAGGGATCGCCGGGGTCAAGCTGCTGAGCGAAGGCGGCGCGCTGACTGCGGCGACCTCCAGCCAGATCTGCGATGGCTCGTCGGCCGTGCTGGTGGTCTCCGAAGCGGCGCTCAAGCGCTATAACCTGACCCCGCTCGCGCGGATCCACACGCTGGCGGTGTCCGCCGGCGATCCGGTGATCATGCTCGAGGAACCGCTGTTCGCGACCGACAAGGCGCTGTCCCGCGCCGGGCTCAGCATCGGCGATATCGACTTGTTCGAGGTCAACGAGGCGTTCGCCTCGGTGCCGATGGCCTGGCTCAAACACACCGGGGCTGACCCGGCCAGACTCAACGTCAACGGCGGCGCGATTGCGCTGGGCCATCCGCTCGGCGCTTCGGGCACCAAGCTGATGGCGACCTTGCTCCATGCGCTCAAGGCTGGCGGCAAGAAGTATGGTTTGCAGACGATGTGCGAAGGCGGCGGGGTCGCCAACGTCACGATCGTCGAGATGGTTTAGTGGCGTCGTCCCGGGTCAAGCCCGGGACGACGTAAATGGGAGAATTTGAATGAAGCTCGATAACACCGTCGCCGCAGTCATCACCGGCGGCGCATCCGGCCTGGGTGCCGCCACCGCCCGCGCGCTCGCCGCCAAGGGCGTCAAGGTCGCGATTTTCGATCTGCAGGAAGAAAAGGGCAAGGCCGTGGCGGCCGAAATCGGCGGGGTGTTCTGCGAGGTCAACGTGACCGACGACGCTTCGGTTGATGCCGGGTTCGCCAAGGCGCGCGAAGCCCACGGGCAGGAACGGCTTCTGGTCAACTGCGCCGGCACCGGCAACGCGATCAAGACCGCCAGCCGCTCCAAGGAAGACGGCTCGATCAAGCACTTCCCGCTGGATGCGTTCAACTGGATCGTCCAGATCAACCTGGTCGGCACGTTCCGCTGCATCGCCAAATCGGCGGCGGGCATGCTCACGCTCGAACCTATGGACGACGGCGAGCGCGGCGCGATCGTCAACACCGCGAGCGTAGCGGCCGAGGATGGCCAGATGGGTCAGGCGGCTTACTCCGCGTCGAAGGGCGGGGTGGTCGGCATGACGCTCCCCATCGCGCGCGATCTCGCCAGCGAAAAGATCCGCGTCAACACCATCCTGCCGGGGATCTTCGACACTCCGCTGCTTGCCGGGGCGCCGCAGAATGTCCGCGATGCGCTCGCCTCGACGGTGCTTAATCCCAAGCGGCTCGGCATTCCCGACGAATATGCGAACCTGGCGATGTGCATGATCGAGAACGGTTACTTCAACGGCGAGGACGTCCGGCTTGATGGCGGCATCCGCATGGCGCCGCGCTGAGATGAGCGGCTATTCGCAGATCGACCTCGACATCAGCGAAGGCATCGCCACGCTGACGCTCAACCGTCCCGAGAAGATGAACGCCTTCACCGGCACGATGATGAACGAGATCATCGATGCGCTGGACCGCACCGACGCGGATGACGCGGTGCGCGCGGTCATCTTCACCGGGGCGGGGACACGGGCGTTCTGCGCCGGGGCCGATCTGACCCCCGACGATGGCCGCGCGGTGTTTTCGGACGCGTCCCCGGTCGAAGACCTGTCCGATCCGCGGGTGCGCGATGGCGGGGGTCTGCTCACACTGCGGCTGTTCCAGTCGATGAAGCCGCTGATTTCGGCTTGCAACGGCGCGGCGGTGGGTGTGGGCGTGACCATGCAGCTGCCGATGGATATCCGTCTCGCCTCGGACAATGCCCGCTATGGCTTCGTCTTCGCGCGGCGCGGGATCGTGCCCGAGGCCTGCTCGAGCTGGTTCCTGCCGCGTATCGTCGGGGTGGGTCAGGCGCTCGAATGGTGCATGACCGGGCGGATCTTCGATGCGCAGGAAGCGCTGCGCGGCGGGCTGATCCGCTCGGCTCACCCGCAAGGCGAACTGATCGACGCAGCCCGCGGGATTGCCCGCGAAATCGCGCAGAATACCTCGGCGGTGTCGGTCGCGATGACCCGCGCGATGCTCTGGCGGGTGCCGTCGGGCGCGCACCCGATGGAGGCGCACAAAGTCGATAGCCGCGCGATCTACCGCTTGTCTAAAAGTGCCGATGCCAAGGAAGGTGTGCAAAGTTTCCTTGAAAAACGCGCCCCCGCCTTCCCGGCCAGGGTTTCTCAGGATATGCCGGACTTCTACCCGTGGTGGGGAGAGGAGCCTCCTTACGCATGAGCCAGGCAATCGAACAAGCAGCATCCGAAGCGCCGCCAGGTGCCCGCGAACACCTGCTCGAAACCGCCTCGGCCATCATGCGCGAGGGCGACATCGTCGATATTTCGCTGTCCGAACTGTCGCTTCGCTCCGGGCTTAACTCGGCGCTGGTCAAATATTACTTCGGCAACAAGGCCGGGCTGATGAAAGCGCTGCTCGATCGTGACATGGACGGAATCGTTCATTCGGTCGATGCGCTGATGGCCAAGGACATGGCTCCGGACGTGCGGCTCAAACGGCATATCGGCGCGGTGGTCGAAACCTATTACAAGACCCCATACCTCAACCGGCTGCTGATGCGGCTGGTGCGCGAAAGCGATGATGAGGAAGCGCAGCGGATCGCCGATTCGTACCTCGCCCCGCTCAACAAGGCCTACGACCGGCTGATTGCGGACGGAGTGCGTGAGGGTCTGTTCCGCAAGGTCGATCCGCAGCTGTTCTATTTCACCGTGACCGGCGCGGCCGACCGGTTCTTTTCCGCGCGCCTGGTACTGCGCCACTGCTTCAACACCGATACGCTGACCGAAGAACTCCGCGACCGCTACCGCGAACACTGCATCGATTTCATCATGGCAGGAATCCTCGCTAAATAATGTCGGGCCAGTGGCACATCGGCGTGATCGGCGGTTCGGGGCTGGCCGCCGGGCTTGCGCTCGATGATTCCCAGGTGATCGAGGTGACGAGCCCGTTCGGCTTGCCCTCGGCGGCGATAACCACCGGGACGCTCGCCGGGGTGCGTTTCACCTTCCTGCCGCGCCATGGCGAAGGGCATGCCATTCCGCCCTCGCAGGTCAATTACCGCGCCAACATCGACGTGCTCAAACGCTCCGGCGTCACCGACGTGATTGCATTGTCGGCGATCGGTTCGCTCAGCTCGGCGATGGCCCCGGGCAGCTTCGTGGCGGTCGATCAGTTCATTGACCGGACCACCGCGCGCGACGCCAGCTTCTTTGGGCCGGGACTGGTCGCGCATGTCAGCCTGGCCGATCCGGTCTGTCCGCGCCTACGCGATGGGCTGGTTGCGGCAGCGCAAGCGGAAGAAGCGCAGGTCCATGACGGCGGCTGCTATGTCGCGATCGATGGGCCGCAATTCTCGACCCGGGCCGAAAGCCGCCTTTATCAGACCTGGGGCGGCGATGTGATCGGGATGACCGGCATGCCCGAAGCGCGGCTCGCCCGTGAGGCCGAGCTGCCTTACGCGATGCTCGGCATGGTCACCGATTATGACAGTTGGCGCGCCGGCGATGCCGGGATCGAGGCGAGCAATGTTGTGGCGGTGATGGAGCGCAACGTCGCGCTCGCGCGGCGGGTGATCGAGCGACTGGCCGCGTCGCTGCCGGGCACGCGCTCGCCCAGTCCGATTGACGCCGCGCTCGGCAATGCCATCATGACCGCGCCTGGCGCGCGCGACCCGGTGGTGGTCGCCAAGCTGCAGGCGGTGGCGGGAAGGGTGCTCAAATGACCGAAGTGGTGTTGTACGATTTTTGGCGCTCGTCCGCGTCATACCGGGTGCGGATCGCGCTCAATCTCAAGGGCGTGGCCTATCGCAGCGTGCCGATGGACCTGACCCAAGGCATGCAATCAAGTCCGGATTATATTGCGATCAATCCGCAAGGGCTGGTACCGGCGTTGGCGATCGATGGGCTGCTGCTGACGCAGAGCCTCGCGATCATCGATTACCTCGATGCGCAGTATAAAGACCCGCCGATGGTCTCATCCGACCCCGCCAGCCGCTCGCGCACCTTGGCGCAGGCGCTGCTGATCGCGGCGGATATCCATCCGCTCAACAACCTGCGCGTGCTGCACTACCTGCGCGGCGAACTGGGCCAAGGCGAAGAGGCGATCAATGTCTGGTATCGCCACTGGATTGCCGAGGGCTTTGTCGCGCTTGAACAGCAAGCGCCCACTGAAGGCCTGTTTGGCGGCGCGAGTCCGAACATGGCCGATGTCTGCCTGGTCCCGCAAATGGCCAACGCCCGCCGGTTCGACGCGCCGCTCGACGCTTATCCCAAGCTGGTGGCGATCGATGCGGCCTTGCGGGCGCTGCCGGCCTTTGCCGCAGCCGCGCCCGAGGCGGTGAAAAGTTGAACGCTCGCCATTGGGGCATTGCGCGGATGCTGGCTTGCCCGTAGCAATTTGGTTGCAAGAGGAACCAGTTTCTAAATGTCGGCCAGCCAGACCCGCCTCACCGATTTCCTGCCTTACCTGCTGTCGATCACCTCGAATGCGGTGAGTGACCGCATTGCCGATGAATACCGCGCGCATTTCGGGCTGAAGATCCCCGAATGGCGCGTAATGGCGGTGCTCGGCGATCAGGGCGCGGCGACACAGCGGGCCTTGGTCGAGGCGACGCGGATGGACAAGGTGGCGGTCAATCGCGCGTGCCGGGTGCTTGAGGACCGCGGGCTGCTCGCGCGGCGGCCCAACACCGCTGACGGGCGCTCGCATCACCTTGCCCTGACCGCGCCGGGGCAAGACGTCTACCGGGCGATCATGCCGATCGCGCTCGAAATGGAAGCGCGGATGTTTTCCGCCTTGAGCGCGGGCGAACGCACACTATTCAAGGACCTGCTCGAGCGTATCCGCGCGCAGGCCGAAGCAACAGGAAACCAGCCATGAAACTCGCCTCTATGCCCCACGGCCGCGATGGCCGGCTGGTGGTCGTCTCGTCGGATCTCGCCTGGTATGCGACCGCGGCGCATGTCGTGCGCACGCTGCAAGGCGCGCTCGACGATTGGGAGCGGCACGAACCGGCGCTGCGCGCGCTGGCGACCGAGCTTGAGCACGGCGCGATCCCGCGCGAGCGGTTCCACGAACGCGAGGTTGCCGCACCGTTGCCGCGCGCGTTTCAGTGGGCCGACGGATCGGCTTACGTCAATCATGTCGAACTGGTCCGCCGCGCGCGCGGGGCCGAGCTGCCGGACAGCTTCTGGCACGATCCCTTGATGTACCAGGGCGGCAGCGATGACTTGCGCGGTGCCCGCACGCCGATCGCTTTGGCTGACGAGGCCTGGGGCTGCGACATGGAAGCCGAGATCTGTGTCGTGACCGGTGACATCGCGCCAGGCACCGGTGCCGCCGACGCGCTCGAGCAGGTCCGGCTGGTCGGGCTGGTCAACGACGTCTCGCTGCGCAATCTGATCCCGGGCGAACTGGCCAAGGGGTTCGGCTTCGTCCAGTCCAAACCGGCCACGCATTTCTCGCCGGTGTTTGTGACGCCCGATGAATTGGGCGGGGCGTGGCAAGGCGGACGATTGAGCGGCGTGCTCGCGGTCGATCTTAACGGCAAACCGTTCGGCCGCGCCGACGCAGGGGAGGAATGCACTTTCGATTTCGGCACGCTGCTGGCGCACCTCGCTCGGACCCGCCGCATCGGGGCCGGTTCGATCATCGGTTCGGGCACCGTGTCCAACCGCGATCCCGATGGCTCGCCCGGACGCCCGGTTGCGGCCGGGGGCCGCGGCTATTCGTGCATCGCCGAGCTGCGGATGGTCGAGACGATCGCATCTGGCGAGGCGACCACGCCGTTCCTGCGCTATGGCGATGTGGTCCGCATCGAGATGCGGGACAGTGCCGGGCACAGCATCTTCGGCGCGATCGAACAGGACGTGGTGCGGGGTCAATAACAAACGCCGGCCCGGGTTTCCCCGGACCGGCGCTGGCTTGCCCCCACAGCAATCGGATCAGTGAGCCGGTTGTCCCGGATGGTGGCTGAAGGCATCGGCGATCGAGCAGGCCGCCGGGCCGAGAATGACGATGAACAGCACCGGCAGAATGAACAGAATGAGCGGTACGGTCATAATCGCGGGCAGGCGGGCGGCCTTTTCTTCGGCGCGCATCATCCGGTCGTTGCGGAATTCGGCCGAGAGCACCCGCAGCGCCGAGGCGAGCGGCGTACCGTAGCGTTCGGTCTGGACCATGGTGGTCGTTACGCCCTTTACCGCATCGAGGTTGACTCGGTAGGCGAGGTTTTCAAACGCTTGGCGCCGCTCACTCAGGAACGCGAGTTCGATCGCGGTCAGCGCGAATTCGTCACCCAGTTCCGGATAGGCGCGGCCCAGTTCGCGCGCCACGCGGTTGAACGCGGCGTCGACGGTCAGACCGGCTTCGGCGCAGATCACCAGCAAATCGAGCGCGTCGGGCAAGCCCTTGCGGATTGCGTTGGTGCGCTTCGACATCAGGTTGCCGATGTAGATTTCGGGTCCTTTATAAGCGAGGCCGACGACGGTGGCGAAGGCGAACAGCTTCTTCATGCCGCCCCAGGTGGGGAAGAAGTTGAAGCCGTAGATTATCAGCGCCGCAATGGCGCCGAGCACGATCGGCAAGATCATCCGCGCGAAAATCACCGCGATGCCGAGTTCTTTCTTGCGGATCCCGGCCTGCGCGAGCTTCTGCTGAATCGCGACCAGCTGGCTTTGCTGCAGCACCTTGAGGGTGGACAGCGTGTCTTTCATCTTGTCGGTGGTGTCGGTGTTGCGGATCAGGCTGGCGCGTTTGCGCGACCCTTGCGTCATCAGCCCCGATTTAAGCTGGTCACGGCGATCGTTGAGCGCCTTGACCCGCTTTTGCATCGGGTCGCGGATGGTCACCGCGGTGTAGATCGCGAACAGCACCGCAGTGACGGCCATGAACGCCAGGATCGTGCCGACCCAGATGACGTCGATGCCCAACAGCGTAGGTCCGGGCGGGGTTCTCAACATGATACGTGCTTTCCCTGCTCAGATTTCGAAGCTGACCATCTTGGCCATGATGAAGGCGCCCAGCGACATCCACACCGCGCCGCCAAGGCCGATCATGATCAAGCGGTCGTCGGTGAAGAACCCGGCGAGATACTGAGGGTTGATCCAGTAGATCATCCCGAACACGATGAACGGTAATGACCCGACGATGTAGGCCGAGGCCTTGGATTCAGAGCTCATCGCCCGGATCTTGAGCTTCATTTGCGCGCGCTTGCGCAGCACGTCGGCGAGGTTCGAGAGCGTTTCGGCAAGGTTGCCGCCGGTCTCGCGCTGGATCGCCAGCGTGATGCAGAAAAAGCTGAATTCGGGCGTGTTGAGCCGGTCAGCGGTCTCCTGCAGCGCGTCTTCCATCGTCTTGCCGATCCTGATGCGTTCGGTCACCAGCTTGAATTCTTCGCCCACCGGGCCCGGCACTTCGCTGGAGATCACGCCCAGCGTTTCGGTTACCGGCAGACCTGAGCGCAGGCCGCGCACCAGCAGCTCGATCGCATCGGGGAACTTGCTGGTAAACTGGCCGTTGCGCCGCTTGATGAAGAAGTTGACCACCATGTGCGGCAAACCCGCGCCGACGAACAACCCGATCCCGAGCGCCAGCATCGGTGCGCCGGTCTTGAGCAGCAGCAGCACGGTGACGAACAGGCCGAGCCCGACCGAAGCATAGGCATATTGCGCCAGGCTCCATTGCTTGCCGGTCCGGTGCAGCCGCATCGACAGCGCAGCGAGGCGCGATTCCGACCCTGCCAGCTGGTGCAGTTTGGGCTTGCGGGCGGCCACCGCCTTTTTGAGCTGGGCCTCCATCTTGGCCGAAGTGCTGTCGCTGTGGCGATAACGCAGGGCCTCGAGACGGCGCGCGCTTTCCTTGGCTGCCGAGGGTCCCGACAGTGCCAGGTACCCCAGCACCATGAAGCTCATCATGCCCATGGCTATCAGCAGGAGCTGCAAAATGCCCATCTGCGTGTCACGCCTTCCCTGGCTTGGGCCAGCGCCGCATCAGCGCCGCCGCCCGGTTACTTACCCGTCTCAGGCCGCAGCCTCGACCGCCGCCTTGTCTTTCTTCGAGCTCGACAACATGCCCTTGAGATCGAACTTGCCGAGCAGCGAGCCCTTGGGCTTGGCGGCCTGTTCGACCGTCTCGCCGTCACCCACACCCATCACCGACTTGGCAATGTCGCGGATCGCGGCACCGGCTTTCGACGAGCGGTTGGCATCGGCAAAGGTCTGCCCCAGCTTGGCCGCGTTGGTTGCGGCCTTGATGTCGTAAGGCACGGTGAAGTTGATCTTGCGTTCGATCGAGGCTTCGAAATCGGCCTTGCTGATCTCCGCCACACCGGCTTGCACTTTGTTGGCGATCACGATCGGCTGGACGTGCGCCGCGTTCGATTTGAGCCACGACAGGATGCGGATCGCGTCGCGCGCCGAAGCGAGCGTCATTTCCGTCACCACCAGCACGACATTCACGTCGGCCAGCAGGTTGGGAAAGTTGATCAGCATGTTGCGCGGCAGATCGATCACGGTCATTTCGAACGCCTGGCGGAACTCTTCCTCCAGCTGCACGAAGGCCGCCCCGTCGGTCATCAGCGGCGAGCTCATCGGCGCTTCGGCCGACAGGATCGCGAGATGATCGTTGGCGCGGATCATGGCGCGTTCGATGAACAGTCCGTCGATCCGGCCCGGGTTCTCGATCGCGTCGGTCAGGCCGCGGCCCGGCTCGAGGTCGAGCGCCAGCGCGCCGGTGCCGAAGTGCACGTCAAGGTCGAGCAGCGCAGTCGGGCTCTTTTCGTCGGCGCTGAACAGCCAGGCGAGCGAAGTGGCGATGGTCGAGGCACCGACCCCGCCGCGCGTGCCGATCACCGCGGTGGAGATGTGCTTCTTCGCCGCCGCATGATCGTGCTGCTTGGGATTGGCGAAGACCGCCTGCGCGTTGACCAGCGAATCGCGGACCTGGCCCGGCGACAGCGGCTTGAGCAGATAGTCATGGATCCCGCTGGCGAGCAGATCGCGGTACAGGCGGACATCGTTGACCTGGCCGACCGCGATCACCACCGTGCCGGGTTCGCAAACCTCGGCCAGCGCGTTGATATCGCTCAGCGGATCGCCGCTTTCCGACAGGTCGACCATCAGGATGTTGGGGCTGGCCGAGATCGACAGGGACTGGACCGCGTTGCGCAGGCCGCCCTTGTTGCACTTCTCGGGTTGCCAACCCATTTCGATCACGACCGGGCGCAGCACATCGAGCGCCGCATCGTCGCAAATGTATGAAGCAAAGGCGTCGCGGTTGCCTTGCACGGCGGGTTTCCAAGGAGCATTCATGTTCTTACTTCCCTGACTGCGACGATTGTACCTTCAGGCCTTTTTCGCCTGACGGAGGGGTTGAACGGTAGCTGTCGATCGCCTTGGTGCCGCTCATGACGACGGTCGTGCCATCGCTGCTGACGCCGTGCACCAGGTGCGAAGGATCGGCGACCATCGCGGCCATATTCGAATTGACCGCGCAGCCGTAGTTGGCGTTGGTGCCGTTACCCAGGTTGGCGTCCGAATTGTTCGACCAGTCGGGGCAGCCGGGAACCGTGGCGGAAGACCGGGTCACGACCACGCGGACCGTGCCGGGGCTGAGATCGCCCGGGGTAACCGGCGCATCGCCGCCAACCAGCATGCCATAGCGGCCTGCGACGGTTTCAACCGCGCCGCGGGTGGCCGGGCTTTTCAGCGGATCGTCGATGTAGATGCGGTCGCCGTATTTGAGGTCCATGGCATCGAACCAGCCGGCCAGACGTCGCTGTTCGGGCACCGACATGCCGCCGGGGCCGGAAGCGACATCGAGCGTATAGTTGCTCGTCGTCACGACCGCCTGGTGCGTGCTTTCAAGGCTGCGATTGCTGGGCATCCCGCCGCACGCGCTGAGCCCCAAGGCCAGACCGAGGGTGAGCGCGCCGGACAGCGCTTTGCGAGTGTTGATAGTGCGCATGTTCGTCACCTCTCAGTTCAGGCTGAAGCCGGGGCCAACATCTTTGTCGCCCTTCTTCTTTTTCTTGGCGTCCTTGTCGGTCTTGCTGGCCGTCTGTGGCCCGGGCGCGCGCGCCGGGGCATCGAGTTCGCCAACTTGCGGCCCGTTCGGATTTTGCTGCGGAGCCGAGGTCGGATGCGGACGGACCGCGCCCGACTGACCTGCGCTCTGCATGTTGCCGAATACCTGCTGCCCGACGTTGGCGCTCTTGAAGCCATCGGTCGGCAGCTTGATGTCGTTCGCATCGACCGGATTGACCAGATAGGGCGTGACGATGATGACCAGCTCGGTTTCCCCCTTCTGGAAGTGAGTCGAGCGGAACAGCGAGCCGAGGATCGGCAGGTCACCCGCACCGGGCATCTTCTTGACAGTGCTTTGCGAGCTGTTGCTCATCAGGCCGGCGATCATGAAGCTCTGGCCCGAGCCGAGCTCGACCGTGGTTTCCGCGCGGCGCACGGTCAGTGCCGGCACCTGGAAGCCGCTGATGGTGATCGCGCCCTGGCTGGAGAGTTCGGACACTTCGGGGCGGACGCGCATCGAAATGCGACCGTTCGACAATACCGTCGGGGTGTAGGACAGGCTGACCCCGAAGCGCTTGTATTCGATCGAGGTGGTGCCGAGGCCCTGACTGATCGGGATCGGATATTCGCCGCCTGCGAGGAAGTCTGCGGTTTCGCCCGAAAGCGCGGTCAGGTTGGGCTCCGATAGGGTCGAAACCAGCCCGACCTGTTCGCCCAGATCGAGCGCACCGAGCAAGTCGAGACCGCCCACGCTTAGCAGACCGGCAAGTGTCGTGCCGACACTCGCAGTCGAAACCGACGTGCCCGGCTTGAGCACCACAGTACCGGTGGTGGGATCGATAGTGTATCCGCTCGGGGCGTTGCCGACGCCGAGCGGCAGGTTGGGATCGGTCGTTGCGGTGGTGCCGATCGAGCGGCCCTGGCCGATGCCGAACTTGAACCCGCTCGACCCATCGACGCTGGTCAGGTTGGTCCCGATGTCGCGGATCAGCGAGCGGCTGACTTCGGCGAACTTGACGTGCAGGTTGACCTGCAGCGGGGTCGCCATCTTGAGCCGGGTGATAACGTTGGCATCCTTGCCAACGAAAGCCTGAACCAGGCGCTGCGCCTCGGCTGCATCTTCCGGCGCGGCAACTGTGCCGGTCAGCAGGAAGGTGTTGGTGCCCATCGTCGAGACGGTGATCTTGGCATCGGGCATCGCCATGTGCAGCATCTGATCGACGCTATCGATGTTCGAGCCGACGCGGACGTTGGCCGACCAGATCACGTCGCCAGCCGCGTTGCTGGCGTAGATCGTGGTTTCGCCGCCGGCCTTGCCGAAGACATACAGCTGATGTGACGATTTGACCTGGACATCGGCAACCGCTTCGTTGGCCACAAAGACATCCGCCATGGTCCCGGCGACGGTGACCAGCTGGCCGCGTCCGATCGAGAGCACGAGGTCGTTGGCCGGACGGCTCACGCCCTGGGCCTGCGCTGCCGAGTTGGAAATCAGGGCCAGTGGTGCAACCGCGCAGGCTGCCGACAGCAAGGTAATTGCAAGGCGTTTCATCGCAGGGCCTTTCTTGGCACCGGAGTGGAGGGGTTGAGCAAGGGAGTGCATGTCAGTTCCCTCCAACCGGTTCAGCGGTGGTGGTCTTGCCGCGGGTCACCCGGACCACGGGACCAGAGCTGTAGCTGACTGCGGGACCGCTGCTGCGGCGTTCACTGGAGGGCAGCGTGGCGGACCGGCCGTTCATCGCGCTATTGTAGCGTTGGCTAATGGCTTGTGCCGCTTGCTCAGCAGACGGCACGGTGCGCCGCTGGAAGCGCGACACGTCGCCGCCGGTCACGAAGGTGGTGCCGCCGTCGATTGGACGGTTGGCAGCATCGGTCATGAACTTTTCTTCCTGATCCTTGGTTGCGCCGGCCGGGATCTTGAGAGTGCCGTTGGCAATCGCCAGATCGAGCTCGCTCTGGTTGTCGGCGAGGCTGCGCAGCGCGAGGCTGAGCGTACCGACGGTTTGCGCCACCTGGATTTTCTCGGCCATCTTGGGCGAGACTTCCAGCGTTACGGTCTGGAAAGCGCGGACCACGGTTTTGCCTTCTTCCACGGTAGTCTCGGTCGACTGGTCTGTGGCGAGCACTCGGACGTTGCGCAGGAAGGTTTCGGTGGCCTTGAGCGGCTGGCCGGTGTCTGTCGCCGGAACGGTCTGAGTCAGCAACAGATCGACATGATCGCCCGGGAAGACGAAGCCGCCGACGCCGGTCTTGGCCGACACCGGGATGGTCACGGCACGCATGCCGGCACCCAGCGCAGCAGCCAGGAAGCCGCGATCACCAGGAGCGACGAGGCCGCCCTGCGTAACCGGCTGCCCGGCAGTGATCGGATAGCGCACCACGGTGCCCAGCAGCTTGCTCATGTCGGCCTCGCCGTCGATGAAGTAAGCGTCCTGGACCATTTCCTTCGGCCAGAGCTGGAAGGCGACCGAATCAGCCGTGATGATGGTGCCCACTGGCAGGGCGCGCTGGGCGACCAGGACCTTGGGGCCCTTCTGGACTTGCGCGGCGTCTGCCTTGGGAGCGCTGGCTCCGATGAACAGGCTCCGGGCGGCCATGGCGGTACCGATCGCAATGACCAGCGCGCCCAGCAGCAGCATCAGCTTCTTTTTATCCATGGCTAAACAAGCCCCCTAGAAAATCCCGAACTACGTATGTGCTTAATCGGGCAAACTGGTTAAAATCTGGTTCACCCCGCCCCGCCCGAAACGGCGGCACCGGAAAAAGCGGGAACAAATTGAAGTGCGAGCACCCACAAGGCGGCGCTTGAAATGGCGACGCCGTAAGGCACGGCAAGCTTGTCGCGGCGGCGGCGGAGAATGTGCCATGCGCCCAGCACCAGCGTGAGCAAGCCGCCGATCAGCGCCATGCCGATCAGCAGGCGGACGAAATTCAGCGGATCGATCCACAAGGCCAGCGCGGTCAGCAGCTTGACGTCGCCGCCGCCCATCGCCCGCAGTGCGAACAGCACGGCAAGGATAGCCAGGGTCACCGCAGCGACCCCGACCTGCCAGGCAACGCCGGGCCACAATGCCAGACCGCTCGCCCACCAGTACAGCGGAGCCCCGGCGGCAATGGCGCCGTTCAGCCAGTTATCGATCTGGCGGCGGCGAATGTCGGTGAACGCGGCGAAGAGCAGCGCGATTGCCAATGCACCCAGCAATAGGTAACGAAACTCGAAGTCCGGCATTGTCGCCCCCTGGTCGTTGAAGGGGAGTGTAAAGGGCAGGACTTACTAAAAAGTAACCAGTGCCAAGAGGCTCAAATTAGCCAAATGAATTTAGCAGTCGAGCCAGTCCCGCAGCGCCGCGCGATTGCAGACGGCGTGCGTGAAAGCCGCTGGCAGGCGGCGGATGGCTGGGCGATCCGGCGGATCGATTGGCCGGCCCCGGCAGCGCCCGCCAAAGGCTCGGTCCTGTTCCTCCCCGGGCGCGGCGACTTTTACGAAAAGTATCTGGAAACGCTGGGCCACTGGGCGGGCCTCGGCTGGCAGGTAACCGCGAGCGACTGGCGCGGGCAGGCCGGTTCAGGGCGGCTCGGGACCGACAAGGTCACTGGCCATATCGACGATTTCGCCACTTGGGTCGAAGATCTGGGCCAGCTGTGGCGCAGCTGGAAGGCGCAAACCCCCGGCCCGCATGTGCTCGCCGGGCACTCGATGGGCGGACACCTGGTGCTGCGCGCGGTCGCCGAAGGCCAGATCGATCCAGGCGGGCTGATCTTGTCCGCGCCGATGCTGGGCTTCACCTCGAGCATCTTGCCCGATGCGGTGATGCACCTTGCCGCCAAAGGAATGAAAGCGCTCGGCGATCCGCGCCGCCCGGCGTGGAAGTGGAGCGAGAAGCCCGGAGCTGTCCCGGCCGCGCGGGCGCACCTGTTGACGCATGACACCGACCGGTATGCCGACGAATTGTGGTGGCGCGATCATCGCCCCGAACTGGTCATGGGGCCGGGCAGCTGGGGCTGGGTCGAGCGCGGCTATGCCTCGATGCGCTTGCTCGCTGCTCCCGGCATACTTGAGGCGGTCAGGGTGCCGGTGCTGATGTTCGGCACCGATACGGACAAGCTGGTCGCGTGGCCGGCCATTGCCAAAGCAGCGACCCGGCTGGGCGATTGCGAACTGCTGCACTTCGGCATCGAAGCGCACCACGAAATCCTGCGCGAGAGCGATCCCGTGCGCAATCGTGCGCTGGCGGCCTGCGATGCCTTCCTCGCGCGGATCGCTGCGGGCTGAGCGCGGGTGTACGATTTTGCGATCGTCGGGGCCGGGATTGCCGGAGCTTCGCTGGCCGCTGGCCTAGCGCCGCACGCGCGGGTGCTGGTGCTCGAAGCAGAGGACCGCGCGGGTTACCATTCGACCGGGCGTTCGGCCGCGTTCTGGACCGAGAGCTACGGCGGGCCGCTGGTCCAGCCGCTGACCACAGCGTCGTTCGGCTTCCTTGAGCAACATGGCCTGCTCGCCGATCGCGGCGGGCTGACCTTGGCGCGCGCCAGCGAAGCGGGCGATCTGGAAGAGTTCGCGCGCACCTTTGCAGCGCTGGGGGTCCGGGTCGACCGGCTTGACCGCGGCGAGCTCGAAGCCCGCCTGCCCGGGCTCAGGCCCGAATGGACTTGCGGGGCTTACGAGCCCGATTGCCGCGATATCGACGTTGCCGGGCTGCATCAGCTCTATCTCGCGCAGGCCCATCGCGGCGGCGCGGAGCTGTGGTTGCGCGCCGAACTGGCCCGCGCTGAACGGCACAGCGAAGGCTGGCAATTGGTCCTGGCCGACGGACGGACTGCTCAAGCTGGCGTGCTGATCGATGCCGCGGGGGCCTGGGCCGATCCGGTCGCGCAGCGTGCGGGCGTGGCTCCGCTCGGGATCGCGCCTTATCGCCGCACGGTCGTCCAGTTGCGGATGGGCACGCCGGTGCCCGCCGATTTGCCGCTGGTGATGGGCTTCGACGGCAGCTTCTATTTCAAGCCCGAGAGCGGCAAGCTGTGGCTCAGCCCGCACGATGAAGTGCCGTGCCCGCCGTGCGATGCCGCGCCCGAGGAGCTTGACGTGGCGACCGCGATTGACCGATTCGAGCACGTGATCGACTGGCCGATTGCCGCGCTCGAGCACAAGTGGGCAGGCTTGCGCAGTTTCGCGCCTGACCGGCTGCCGGTTTACGGGTTCGACCCCGCCGCGCCGCGCTTCTTCTGGTTCGCCGGGCAGGGCGGGTTCGGGATCCAGACTGCGCCGGCGGCGGCCGATCTGGCGCTGCGGTTGCTGCTGGGTGAGCTCGCCGGTGCAATCGATCCGGTGCCTTACGCGCCTGCAAGGCTGCGTTAGGCGGCGGTTAGCGCGGCATCGCTGGCCAATCTATCCGCGCGCTCGTTCTCGGGGTGACCGGCGTGGCCTTTGACCCAGTGCCAGCTCACTTTGTGCTCGCGCTTGGCCTCGAGCAGCACCTGCCACAGATCGATGTTGAGCACCGGCTTCTTCGCCGCGTTTTTCCAGCCGTTCTTCTGCCAGCCGAAGATCCACTTGGTAATTCCGTCGATGACATAGCGGCTGTCGGTGTGCAGCGCGACTTCGCACGGGCTTTTGAGCGCGCGCAGGGCTTCGATCACCGCAGTCAGTTCCATCCGGTTATTGGTGGTCGCCGGGGCATGGCCCGCCAGTTCCTTCTCGTGCCCGCCCATCCGCAGCACCGCGCCCCAGCCGCCCGGGCCGGGGTTACCCTTGCAGGCCCCGTCGGTAAAAATTTCCACCTGTTTCATGCGTTCTCGAACAGTCCTGCATTGGCCGGATCGGCATAGAATTCCAGTCGCCGGGCGAACGCCAGCGGGTCCTTGCGCACCACCAGCGCGTCCGCCGGGGTGTTGAGCCAGTCGTAGGCCCGGCTCATCGTAAAGCGCAGCGCCGCGCCGCGCGCGAGCACCGGCAGCGCGGCGCGTTCGGCCTGGCTCAACGGGCGCACCGCTTCGTATCCGGCGAGCAGCGCCGCCGAAAGCGCGGGCGAGAAATTGCGGCCTTCGCCGTCGAAGCACCACGCGGCGTGGGTCACCGCGACATCGTAGGCAATCAGATCGGTGCAGGCGAAGTAGAAGTCGATCAGCCCGGTCACTTTGCTGCCCAGCATCAGCACGTTGTCGGTGAACAGGTCAGCGTGGATCACCCCGCGCGGCAGGTCCTGCGGCCATTGGCCCGCGAGCAGCGGCAGTTCGCGCGCGACCAGATCAGCCAGCCCAGGATCGATCGCGCTCAGTCCCTCAGGACCGCATTCGGCGGCAAGCCGCTGCCATTCGGCGAGGTCCATGCCGTTCGCCCGCTCGCCCGCAAAATCCGTCGCTGCCAGATGCAATTGCGCCAGCGCACCGCCTACCGAGCGGGCTTGCGCCGCGGTTGGCTGGCTCACCGAAACGCCCGGCAGGAACTCGATCAACGCCACCGCCTTGTCGCCGATCATCCGGTATAGCCCGCCTGCGCGGTCATGAATGGTGCGCGGGACGGCGCCACCCTTGGCCGCCAGATGATCGAGCAGCGAGAGGAAAAAGGGAAGGTCGTCCAGCTCGATCCGGTATTCGTACATCGTCAGGATGAAGCGCGAACCGCCACCGTCCTTGCCGCTGGTCTCGATCAGCCAGTTGCTGTTCGACACCCCCTCGGCGATCCCCTTGGCCATCCGCAGTTCGCCGATGTCAAACTCGCCGATCAGCTCGGCCAGCACTTCGGCGCCCAGCTGCGTGTAAACCGCCATCAGTCGGTCAACTGGCGCGGGAGCTTGAAGATCATCTTTTCCTCGGCGGTGATGACTTGCTCGACGGTAACTTCGCGGAAGCTGCCGATCCGGGCGATCACTTCCTGGATCAGGTCTTCGGGCGCGGAGGCCCCGGCGGTCAGCCCCAGCACCTCGACCCCGTCGAGCCAGCTCGCTTCGATCTCGTCGCCGCGCTGGACCAGCCGCGACTGCGCCCCGCAGCGCTCGGCCACTTCGACCAGCCGGACCGAGTTCGAGCTGTTGGGCGCGCCGATCACCAGCACCAGCTGGCATTCGGGCGCGATCACCTTGACCGCGGCCTGGCGGTTGGAGGTGGCGTAACAGATGTCCTCAGCCTTGGGCCCGACGATCTGCGGGAACCGGGCGCGCAGGGCGGTGACGATCTCGGCGGTATCGTCAACCGACAGCGTCGTCTGAGTCAGGAAGGCAAGCGGCGCGTCAGCGGCGAAATCGAGCCGCGCAACGTCGCTGACCCTCTCGACCAGCGTGATCGTGCCTTCGGGCACCTGGCCCAGCGTGCCGATCACTTCGGGATGCCCCTTGTGGCCGATGAACACGATATGCCGCCCGGCCTCGATCTGGCGTTCGGCCTGGCGGTGGACTTTGCTGACCAGCGGGCAGGTCGCATCAAGCCAGTCGAGACCCCGGTCGGTCGCCGCGGCGGGGACCGATTTGGGGACGCCGTGCGCGCTGAACACCACCGGGGCGCCGTCGGGCACTTCGTCCAGTTCCTCGACAAACACCGCACCTTTGGCCTTCAGGCTGTCGACCACGAAGCGGTTGTGGACGATCTCGTGGCGGACATAGACCGGCGCGCCATAGCGCTGCAGCGCGAGATCGACGATCTCGATCGCGCGGTCGACCCCGGCGCAAAAACCGCGCGGTGCGGCCAGCAACAGGCGGAGCGGCAGCAAATCGGAACTTGGCAATATGGCGTTCATCAAGCCGCCTCTAGCGCTTTGCCATTCGCGCCGCTAGGGCATGCACAGCAAGATCACATGCTTCGATATAGGACGTCCCAATGATTGCTCGCACCCGCCTGATTTCCGCCATTGCCTTGGCTGCCGTGCTCGCGGGCTGCAAGTCGACCGGGGATATCGTGGTCGATGAGGGCGTCGGCATCAGCGCCGTGCGCAGCCAGTGCCCGGCGGTCGGAATTCCGCAGCACACCGGCGATGTGACCACGTTCCGCGTGCCCGGTGATACCACCTCGACCAACATCGATGTGGTCGCGGCGATGACCAATGTGCGCAGCCAGTGCAATGACACCGGCACCAAAGTGTTCACCAACGTCAGCTTCAACGTCCAGGGCCGCCGCGCCGATACGCGCGGCGCGCGCACGGTGACCCTGCCGTTCTACGTGGTGGTGCTGCGCGGCGGCAAAGCCGTCATTTCCAAGCGCGTCGGGCAGGTATCGCTCGCATTCGCCGATGGTCAGGATCGCGCTTCGGCGACCGGGCAGGGCGGGGCCTATGTCGACAAGGCCGAGGCGACGCTGCCGCAAGACATCCGTGACCGCATCACCCGCAAGCGCCGTGCGGGCGAAGAAGACGCGGCAATCGATCCGCTCGCCCAGCCTGACGTCAAGGCCGCGATCGCGCGGGCCACGTTCGATGTGCTGGTCGGGTTCCAGCTCAGCCAGGATCAGCTGACTTATAACGCCACGCGTTAAGTCGCTCGCTGCCGGGGAGGTTCCCTTGCAGCGCCAAAGCGGCTAACCGGCGCGGCATGACCGACGTCGCTACCCTCCACGCCGCCTTTGCCGGGCACATCGCCGCCGCGCTCGATGCGCTCGAAGCAGCGGGCACGCTGCCGCACGGGCTGAACCGCGCCAATGTGGCGGTCGAGCCGCCGCGTGACCCCGCGCACGGCGATCTCGCCACCAACGCCGCGATGGTCTTGGCCAAACCTGCGGGTACCAATCCGCGCGCTCTCGCAGAGGCTTTGGTAGCCGAGCTGACCAAACTGCCCGAGGTGACCAGCGCCGACATCGCCGGTCCCGGTTTTATCAATCTGCGGATCGATCGGTCGGCGTGGCTGACCGAACTGCGCGCGATTGCAGCCTTAGCCGGCGATTACGGTCGGTCCACCATGGGCGGCGGCAAGATGGTGAACGTCGAATATGTCTCGGCCAACCCGACCGGGCCGATGCACATGGGCCACTGCCGCGGCGCGGTGGTCGGCGATGCGCTGGCCACTTTGCTCGAATTTGCCGGGCACCGGGTGACCCGCGAATACTATGTCAACGATGCTGGCGGGCAGGTCGATGTGCTCGCGCGGTCGGTCCACCTGCGGTACCGTGAGGCGCTGGGCGAAGCCGTTGGCGAGGTACACGAAGGCCTCTATCCGGGCGATTATCTGGTCCCGGTGGCGCAGGAACTGGCCGCAGAATTCGGTGACAAATACGTTGCCGCGCCAGAAAGCGAATGGCTGGTCACATTCCGGGCCCGCGCGGTCGCGGCGATGCTGGTGATGATCCGGGCCGACCTGGCCTTGCTTGGCATCCACCACGATCTGTTTTCGTCCGAGGCTGAATTGCAGGCGGCGGGCAAGCCCGAACAGGCCGAGCAGTGGCTGCGCGCGCACGATCTGGTTTACGACGGCCAGCTCGAAGCGCCCAAGGGCAAGACCATCGAGGATTGGGAACCGGTTGAACTGCCGCTGTTCCGCTCGACCAGGTTCGGTGACGACCAGGATCGCCCGATCAAAAAGAGCGACGGCAGCTGGACTTACTTCGGGGCCGATCTCGCCTACCATTTCCAGAAGGCCGAAACGGCCGACGCGCTGGTCGATATCTGGGGCGCGGATCATGCCGGCACGGTCAAGCGGATCAAGGCCGCGGTGGCTGCGTTGACAGCGGGCTCGGGCAAGGAAAAACCGTTCGAGATTAAAATCGTGCAGATGGTCCAGCTGCTGCGCAATGGCGAGCCGGTCAAAATGTCCAAGCGGTCGGGCAATTTCGTCACGCTGGCCGATGTGGTGCAGGAAGTGGGCAAGGACGTGGTCCGCTTCACCATGCTGACCCGCAAGCCCGAAGCGCAGATGGACTTCGATTTTGCCAAGGTGGTCGAGGCGAACAAGGACAATCCGGTGTTCTATGTGCAGTACGCGCATGCCCGGATCCGTTCGACCCTGCGCAAAGGCGCAGAGGCGGGATTTGCGCCATCGGATGCGGCGCTCGAACGGCTCGGCGAGGAAGAGCTTGAGCTGATCAAGCTGGGCGCGCAGTTCCCGCGCCTGATCGAAGCAGCGGCGGCAGCGCGCGAACCGCACCGCGTGGCATTCTATCTCTATGACCTCGCTGGGGCGCTGCATGCCTACTGGAATGTCGGCAATGACCGCCCCGAAAAGCGCTTCATCGTGGCACAGGATGCCCAGCTGACCGGCGCAAGGCTTTATCTTGCTGCGCAAATCGGGCAGCTTATCAAGAACGGCCTCGCCCTGCTGGGCGTGGAGGCCGTGGAGGAAATGTAGTCATGACGGGGACCGACGGCGACAAAGACGGCGCAGAATGGGGCGAATCCCGGGACGAGCCGCTCGAGACCGAGCAACTGGCGCTCGCCGACGAAGAGGAACGCCTGCCCTGGCTCGAAAGCTCGGAAGACGATGCCGATGATGATGACGAAGGCAGCGAACTGGGCTCCACCCTGCGGCTGGCCTTGATGGCGCTGATCGCGCTCGGCGTGATCGTGGGCGGGATTTACTGGGTCACCCACCGCAATTCCGATCCGACGCTGGTTGCCGATGGCAGCCTCGTGCCCGCCGATAGCCGGCCGTACAAGGAAGCGCCCAAGGATCCGGGCGGCAAGACCTTTGATGGCACTGGCGATACCAGCTTTGCCGTCTCCGAAGGCAAGAGCAAGCCTGCGCAGATGGCTGCGAGCGCTGCCCCCAAGCCGCCTGCGCCGGCACCAGGCGCGAGTGCCGCCCCCGCTGCGGCGAGCGGCGGTGTTGGCGTACAGGTCGGCGCGTTCTCGTCGAAGGACGCGGCGGAAACCGGCTGGACGAAACTTGCCGGTCAGGCGAACGGCGCTTTGACGGGCGTGTCGCACCGCATAATCGCTGGCAGCGCCGACAACGGCACGATTTACCGCCTGCAAGCGGTTGCGCCGGATGCTGCAGCGGCCAGCGCGCTGTGCAGCAAGCTCAAGGGCGCGGGCATTTCGTGCCAGGTCAAGTAGCGCGGTAATCCACACTGCTCGCCGCCGCCACGCTTGCCAGCGCGGCGCGATGCTGCGAATTTGCGCCGCATCATGACCCCAGCAATCTTTGGCCTGTCCGGAACCACGCTGAGCGCCGACGAGCGCGCGTTCTTCCGTGAGGCCGATCCGCTGGGGTACATCGTGTTCGGCCGCAATGTCGAAAGCCGCGAGCAATTGCGCGCGCTGACCGATGATTTGCGCAGCATCCACGGGCGCGACCAGCTGCTCGTCACGATCGATCAGGAAGGCGGGCGGGTCCAGCGGATGAAGCCGCCGGTCTGGCCGGCCTATCCGGCGGGCGCGGTGTTCGATCGGCTTTATGACCTGGCCCCGGCCAGCGCGATCGAGGCGGCGCGGGTCAATGCGCAGGCGCTGGCGATGGACTTGGCCGAGGTTGGGATCACCTGCACCCACGCGCCAGTGCTCGATGTCCGGCAGGAAGGCGCGCACGACGTGATCGGTGACCGCGCGCTGGGGCACGAGCCGCTGCGGGTCGCCGCGCTGGGCCGCGCGATCCTCGATGGGCTGGCGCGGGCTGGGGTGCAGGGTACGATCAAGCACCTGCCCGGCCACGGCCGCACGATGTGCGATACGCACAAGGCGATGCCGACGGTCACTGCCAGTGCGGCGGAGCTGGAGAGCGATCTCGCTCCGTTCAAGGCGCTCAACCACGCCGCAATCGGCATGACCGGGCATTTGCTGTTCACCGCGTGGGACGCAGACAACCCCGCCACCCAGTCGAAAATCGTAGTCGAGCAGGTGATCCGCGGTCTGATCGGCTTCGACGGACTGCTCCTGACCGATGACCTCGACATGGAGGCATTGAACGGCACCGTTCCTGAACGTGCCGAACGCGCGATTGCGGCGGGCTGCGATGTCGCGCTCAACTGCTGGGCGCGGATGGACGATATGACCGGGATTTGCGCGCGGCTGCCTGCGCTGGATGCTGCCGGGCAGGTGCGGCTTGACCGTGCGCTGGCCGGGATGGGCGACGCGCAACCGGCCGATCAGGCCGAATTGCTGGCCAAGCGCGATGCCTTGCTCGAGTTGGCCGCAGCATGACCGAGGACGGCCTGATCGACAGCCCGGCGGTTAGTTTTGCCGAAGACGACTGGGGCGGCATTGGCGCTGCTGCCACCGAAGACGCCGCGCTGTACCTCGAACTCGATGGCTGGGAAGGCCCGCTCGACCTGCTGCTCGATCTGGCGCGGCGGCAGAAGGTCGATCTGCGCAAGATCTCGATCCTCGGACTGGTTGACCAGTACCTGACCTATATCGAACAGGCCGAGGCGCTGCGGCTCGAATTGGCCGCCGATTACCTAGTGATGGCGGCATGGCTGGCTTACCTCAAGTCGGCGCTGCTGCTCCCGCGCGACGAGCAGGCCGATCCCAGCCCCGAAGAACTGGCGCTGCGGCTGCAACTGCGGCTCCAGCGGCTCGCGGCGATGCGCGATGCCGCTGGACGCCTGCTCGGGCGTGACCGGCTCGGCCGCGATACCTGGCAGCGCAGCGCGCCCGAGGGGCTGCGGATTGACCGCAAGAACCTGTGGCAATGCGATTGGTTCGCGCTGGTCCAGGCGTACGGACAGGTCAAGGCGCGCACCCAGCCGGTGGTCCACATGGTCCGCGACCGGATGGTGATGACGCTCGATTCGGCGCTGTCGCGCGTCTCCGCGATGCTCGGGGTCAATCTTGACTGGATGGAGCTGCGCGATTTTCTCCCCCCGCACGCCGAACCCAAATTGCGCCGTTCGGCCTTGGCGTCGAGCTTCGTCGCGGCGCTCGAACTGGCGCGGATGGGCAAGGCCGAGATGAGCCAGGAGCACACTTTCGGACCGCTGATGCTGAGAAGGGTCAAGGCATGACGGGCTTCGGCACAGAGGGGCCAGACGAACTGGTCCGCGCGGTCGAAGCCACGCTGTTTGCCTCCGCAGCGCCGCTGAGCGCCGAGGCGATTTCGCTTCATCTGGGCGGCGCGGCGGTCAAGGGCGCGCTGGCCGACCTGGCGGCGCAATACGATGGGCGCGGGGTGCAACTGGTCGAGCGCGGCGGGCGCTGGCACTTCCAGACCGCGCCCGATCTTGCCCACCTGCTGCGGCGCGAGCGCGAGGAAGTGCGCCGGCTGAGCCGCGCGGCGACCGAAGTGCTGGCGATTGTCGCCTATCACGAGCCGGTCAGCCGCGCCGAGATCGAATCGATCCGCGGGGTGCAGACCGCCAAGGGCACGCTCGATGTGCTGATGGAAGCGGGCTGGGTGCGGATCACCGGGCGGCGCGAGGTGCCGGGGCGGCCGGTGATCTATGCCACCACGCCCGATTTCCTGACGCACTTCGGGCTGGACAGCCGCCGCGATTTGCCCGGGATCGACGAATTGCGCGCTGCCGGGCTGCTCGATCCGGTCGACGACGCGCTGGCTGCGGCCCTGGATATTTCCGGGGATGGGCCGGGTCACGGCGAGGATGAGACCGACGAACCTGAAAATCCGACCGGCGCACTGGAAAGCGAAGACGAAAGCGCCTAAGTGGGTACCAAGCGAGGGTGGGCGGCATCCGTATGCCCGCCCGCCGGTGCAGGAGTAATCTGATGTTTGGTTTGTCACCCATCCACATCGTGGTGTTCGCGCTGGTGGTGCTGGTGCTGTTCGGGCGCGGCAAGGTGTCCGAATTCATGGGTGATTTCGGCAAGGGTGTGAAAAGCTTCAAGCAAGGCATGGCTGACGAGAGCAATCCGCAGCCGCCCGCTGCGCCGCCGCCGCAGATCCCGCCTGCGGCGACCAGCCAAGGTACGCTCAACGGCGAAACCGTGATCGATTCCACCAGCCGGCCCCCGCAGTAAACCGCACCTGACCGGCGGGGCCGCAACCCATGTTCGATATCGGCTGGGATGAAATGCTGTTCACGGCGATCATCGCGATCGTCGTCATCGGCCCCAAGGACTTGCCGCGCGCGCTGCGCGTCGCCGGGCAATGGATCGGCAAGGTTCGCCGCGTTTCGGGCCATTTCCGCTCAGGCATCGAAACGATGATCCGCGAAGCCGAAATGGAAGACATGGAAAAGCAGTGGCGCGAGCAGAACGAGGCGATCATGGCCGCTCACCCGCCCGCGCAGGCTTCCGCTGAGCCGCTGGTCGGGGTCGATCCGGGGACTTTGATGGAGCCTCTCCCGCCGCCAAAATTAAAAGCGCCCGCGAAAAAGAAGCCCCCCGCAAAAAAGGCTCCAGCCAAAAAGCCCGCTGCCAAACCGCGCGCGAAAGCCACATAGATGGCCTTCAACGTGCCCGATATCGACGAAACGCAGGCCCCGCTGCTCGATCATTTGGTCGAACTGCGCGCGCGGCTGCTGCGCGCGATCGCGGCAGTGGTGGTGGCTTTCGCGGCCTGTCTTTATTTTGCCGGCGACATTTTCGGCTTCCTGATCCGCCCGCTGACTGCGGCATTCCCGCCGGGCCAGGGCAAGCTGGTTTACACCAAGCTTTACGAGGCGTTTTTTGTCGAGATCAAGGTGGCGCTGTTCGCGGCGTTCTTCATCAGTTTTCCGGTGATCGCCAACCAGCTGTGGTCCTTCGTCGCGCCGGGGCTCTATGCCAAGGAAAAGAAGGCCTTTCTGCCATTCCTGATCGCAACCCCGGTGTTGTTCACGATGGGCGCGGCGCTGGCGTACTACGTGGTCATGCCGACCGCGTTCAAGTGGATGCTTGGCTTTCAGGGCGAGAAGGGCGGACTCAACATCGAGGCACTGCCAGCTGCCGGGGATTACCTCGGGCTGGTGATGCAATTCATCCTCGCCTTCGGGATCAGCTTCCTGCTGCCGGTGCTGCTCCTGTTGCTCAACCGCGCCGGGATCGTCAGCCGGACCAAGCTGATCAGCCTGCGCCGCTATGTAATCGTGGCCCTGACCGGGTTTGCGGCAATAATTACCCCGCCCGATCTGATGAGTCAGATCATGTTGCTGATCCCGCTGATGCTGTTGTTTGAGGGATCGCTGGTGGTGATGTGGCTGGGTGAGCGCAAGGACGCCAAGGCGGCGGTTGTGCCTGCCGAGGTGCCGGAAGTTCTGCCTTAGCTCGATTGGAACGAGCCCAACCCCGTTCGTGGTGAGGAGGGACTGAGCCCTTGTCGAAGGCCCGTCTCGAACCATTTGGCACGGCGCGCGGTCCTTCGAGACGGCTCCTCAGCCTGCGGCTTCGAGACACCCCCTCAGGACGAACGGAACTGGGGGCGATAGTAGTTTCCGCTTAGGTCCCCGGCTTTTTCGCGCTCGCTGCGTCCCACACTTGCACACCGCCGACAAACACCCGGCTGACCTTGGTCCGCGCCAGATCGGCCGGGCTCGACAGCAGCGGGTCGCGGTCGACCAGGATGAAGTCGGCGCGTTCACCTGCCACTAGCCGCCCGAACCGGCCCTCGGCGAACCCGGCAAAGGCGCCGTTGACGGTATAGGCCGCGAAGGCTTCCTCGCGGGTGACGCGTTCTTGCGGTTGCCACCCGCCCTGCGGCTCACCGTCGGGCCCTTGGCGGCTGATGGCGGCGGCCATCCCGGCGAAGGGATCGGGGATCTCGACCGGCGCGTCCGATCCGAAGGCCAGCTTGGCCCCGGTCGCCTGGATCGATTTCCACGCATAGGCGCCCCTGAGCCGGTTTGGCCCGAGCCGCTTTTCGGCCATCAGCCGGTCCGAGGTCTGGTGCACCGGCTGCATCGAGGCGATGATTCCGTTGCGACCGAACCGGGGAATATCCGCCGGGTCGACGATCTGCGCGTGCTCGATCCGCCAACGCCGGTCGCCGCCGTAAGTCGGCGCGAGGTCCTCGATCGCGCCGAGCACCGAGGCATTGGCCTCATCGCCGATCGCATGAACCGCGACCTGGAAATGATCGAGTGCGGCGCGGCTCATCAGGTTCTTGAGTGCGGTGTCGCTGGTGATGCGCAGGCCTTTGGCGGTGGACGCATCGCTGTAAGGCAGCTTCAAGCTGGCCCCGCGCGAACCGAGCGCGCCATCGGCATAGAGCTTCACCCCATTGAGCCGCAGCCGGTCGTCATAGAGCCACGGGGTCGGCCCGGTGCCGCCGATCAGCACCATGTTGTCGATGCCCAGCGCGTAGGACATGACCCGCATCCGCAGCCGCCCGGTGTCCCCGGCGCGGCGGAAGGTCTGCCAGTCCTCGATACTCGTGCCCATGTCGGTCGTCGCGGTGACGCCGTGGCTGAAGAAGATCCCTTGCGCCGTGGCGAAGGCATAATCGCGGTCTTCGGGGCGCGGCGGCGGGATCGCCTTGGCGACCAGCGCCTTGGCATTGTCGATCAGCACGCCGGCCGGCTTGCCGCCCGGAGTGATCCGCTCGATCTTGCCGCCGGCCGGGTCGCGCGTCGCGGCGGTGACCCCGGCGATGCTCAGCGCGCGGCTGTTGGCCCAGCCGGCATGACCGTCGACCCGTTCGAGCCAGACCGGCTGACCCGGCACAATTGCGTCGAGGTCGGCGGCGGTGGGATAGCGCTTCTCGGGCCACAGTTCCTGGTTCCAGCCGCGCCCCAGCAGCCACGGGCGATCGGGATGCGCCTTGGCGTAAGCGGCGATCTTGGTCAGCGCTTCGGCCAGCGAACGCGTGTCGGACAGGTCGAGCGTCATCGCCGCGAAGCCGACTTCCATCACGTGGGCGTGGCTGTCGATCAACCCGGGCATCACGTAGAGCCCCTTGCCGTCGATCAGGTAAGTTGTGCGCGGGCGCTTGTCACCGCGGTGGAGGACTTTGGCGACGCGGCCATCGTCGCCGATCACCAGCCCGTTGAAATGGTCGACCGCATTGCTGGCATCGAGCGTCACCCCATCGACATTGTCGAGCAGGGTATCGGCCATTGCGGGGGTAGCGAGCGCAATCAGCGCGGCCCCGGCGCAGAGCAGCGCGCGCATCAGGCCTTGCCCCGGCGCGGCAAGCGGCGGACCAGCGCCGAGGTATCCTGCCGCCCGCCGCCCATCGCCTGCACTTCGGCAAAGAACTGGTCGATCAATGCCGCAACTGGCAATGAAACCCCCAAAGAACGTCCCTCTTCCAATGCCAAGCCCATGTCCTTCCTCATCCAGTCGACCGCAAAGCCGAAATCGAACTTGTCCTCGCACATCGTCTGCCAGCGGTTGTCCATCTGCCACGATTGCGAGGCCCCGCCCGAGATGGCCTGATAGACCTTGTCGAGATCGAGATGCGCGGCTTCGGCAAAGCGCAAGGCTTCGGACAGCGTCGCGAGAATGCCCGAGAAGGCGATCTGGTTGACCATCTTGGTGGTCTGCCCCGCGCCCGCCTTGCCGACGTGGACGATCCGCTTGGTATAGGCCTGCATCACCGGCGTCGCGGCCTCGATCGCATCGGCGCGGCCGCCGCACATCACGGTCAGCTGGCCGTTCTCGGCCCCGGCCTGCCCGCCGGTCACCGGGGCATCGACGCAGTGGACGTGCAGGTCGCGCGCTTCGACCGCGATCTGCCGCGCGATCCGCGCCGACACGGTGGTGTGATCGATGAAGGTCGCGCCATCCCGGATGGCCGAGAACACGCCCGTCGGGCCCAGCACCACATCGGCCAGATCGTCATCGTTGCCAACGCAGGTCAGCACCACGTCGGCACCTTCGGCGGCTTCGGCCGGGCTGGCGACCTGGCGCACGTTGAGCGCGGGATTGGCGGCCTGCCAGGCAGCGGCGCGCGCCGGAGTGCGGTTGAAGATGGTCAGGTGGTGCCCGGCGCCGCCGATGTGCCGCGCAATCGCGCCGCCCATCACGCCCAGGCCCAGGAACGATACATTGAGGGGAGTGGTCATTGCCCGCCTTGTAACCGCTTTGCCGTCACCCGCCAGATGCATATTTTGCTCATCGATTATCCATTTGCCATGTGCGGCCAGCGCTTTATCGCAATCGCCCATGAACACTCTGTTTTCCCCGCGCTTGCTGCGCCCGCTGTTCTGGCTGCTGCTCGCCTTTGCGCTGACGATGGCGCTGTTGCCCAAGCCGCCGAACCTGCCGATCGACCAGTTTGGTGACAAGTTCGCGCACATGCTCGCGTTCGCCGCGCTGGCCGGGGTGGCCAATCTGGGCTGGCGGCAGATTCCGGCATGGCGGATCGGGCTCCAACTGTCGGCCTTTGGGGCGCTGATCGAAGTGCTGCAGCTGATCCCCATGCTCCACCGCGACGCCGACGTGCGCGACTGGATCGCCGATACCGCAGCAATTGTGGTCGCGACTTTGATCGCACGGGCGCTTGGGCGCTGGCTGCAACCGGCTTAGGCTTTGCATCGCAGCGCGTTTGCACTACGGCCCGCTGCGATATGAACATGACCAGCGATCTTGCCCAGCCGCTCCTGACGATCGACCATATCCGCGCCGCTGCAGCGCGGATCGAGGGCGCGATCGTGCATACCGCGATGGACTATAGCCGCACGCTGTCCCAGATCACCGGCGCCGACATCTGGCTCAAATTCGAGAACCTGCAGTTCACCGCAGCTTACAAGGAACGCGGCGCGCTTAACGCGATGCTGCTGCTCGGCGGGGAAAAGTGCAATCGCGGGGTGATCGCGGCGTCGGCCGGCAACCACGCGCAGGGGCTGTCGTACCACGGCGCGCGGTTGGGCATTCCGGTGACCATCGTCATGCCGCGCACCACCCCGACGGTAAAGGTGATGCAGACCGAAGTGCTCGGCGGCACGGTGGTGCTGCACGGCGAAACCTTCGACGAGGCCTATGCCCACGCCCGCCAGCTCGAGGATGAGCTTGGCCTGACTTTCGTCCATCCGTTCGACGATCCGCACGTGGCGGCGGGGCAGGGCACCGTGGCGCTCGAAATGCTCGAGCAGGTGCCCGAGCTCGACATGCTGGTGATCCCGATCGGCGGCGGCGGGCTGGCTTCGGGGATGGGCACGGCGGCCCGTGCGATCAAGCCCGACATCGGCCTGATCGGGGTCGAGGCGCAGCTGTTCCCCTCGATGTACAACCGCCTCAAGCACACCGACCTGCCGTGCGGCGGCGATACGCTGGCCGAGGGCATCGCGGTGAAAGAGCCCGGGGCGTTCACCTCCAAAGTGCTCGAAGGCCTGATCGACGATATCGTGCTGGTCAGCGAGGCCCAGCTCGAAACCGCGGTTTCGCTGCTGCTGCAGATCGAAAAGACCGTGGCCGAAGGCGCGGGCGCGGCCGGCCTTGCTGCGGTGCTGGCCTATCCCGACCGGTTCAAGGGCCGCAAGATCGGCATTCCCATTTGTGGCGGCAATATCGATACCCGGCTGCTCGCCAACGTGCTGCTGCGCGATCTGGCGCGCTCGGGCCGCCTGGCGCGGCTGCGGCTGACGCTGCAGGACCGCCCCGGCGCGCTGTTCAAGGTGATGCGCGAGTTTGACAGCCACAACGTCAACATCATCGAAATCTACCACCAGCGCATCTTCACCCACTTGCCCGCGAAGGGGCTCACGGCGGACATCGAATGCGAAGCGCGCGACAAGGACCAGCTCGACGCGCTGGTCGCGAGCCTGCGCGCATCGGGGTATGAGGTCGATCAGGTGGAGCTGGGTTAGGGAGCGGTTTCGGTTTCGGCCCATAGGGCTTCAACAGCAGTCATCATTTCATCGAATGTCGGGCTGCCAATAAAGGCGCGCTCAAAGATGTTGCGAACCGTGGCGTAGTCCATGCCGCCCGCTCTCAGAGTCGCGACAATGCGCCGCCCTTGCGGTTTGCGGCCGTCGCGCCAGCAAAACATGGCCTTGTGATACTGACCGATCGCAAAGTCAGGGGCGATCGCCAGACCTTCGTCATAGCTTGCTTCAGCCTCATCCCATCTGCCGGCTCGGATCAGGGCATTTGCGTGCCAGATCTTGACGTAATAGACCGAGAAGGCACCGGGCATCAGCGATGCGGCGATGTGGCACTGTTCGATAGCCTGGTCGAACCGGTTGAGCATGCTGCTGGCAACTGCCAAGGCATAATGCGCATTGCCATAGTTTGGAGCGGCGTTGACCGCTTGAAGCGCGCGAAGATGGCCCAATTCGGGAGCGCCGGTGAAGCAATAAGCGTTTGCCACAAGGTTTAGGCATACCGCTCCTTCGCCATCGAGCGCGACTGCACGCTCGGCGATTAAATGAATCTCGGCAATGGCTTCGGCGCTGTCCGGGACCAGAAACATGTAATGGACGGCCAAAGCGCTGGCTAGCATGGCGTGGGCGGCGCCAAAGTCGGGGTCGATCTGTGTCGCGCGCCGGGCATGATCGACCGCAAGAACAAGGCTCTCGGGGTCCAGATGGCGCAGCGCCAGCGTGCTGCGGTTGACCGCCTCCCAAGCGGTTATGTCACCGGGTTTGCGCAGCGCGCGCTCCAATTCAATCAATGAAACCTTGGCGTCCAGCGCTGCCGCGAGTTCGCACGCCAGTTCTTCCTGCAGGTCGGATAATTCGGCCAGCGGTCGTCCGAACTTGCCCGACCACAAGACGTGGCCGCTCGCCGCTTCGATCAACTGGGTGGTCACGCGAAAGTCCGATCCGGCACGCCGGACGTTCCCTTCAAGCAGATAGCGTACGCCTAGCTGCGCGCCGACCCGTGCCAGGTCGGCAATCGCTCCGCCTTTGAGGTGTGCGGTTGCAATGCTGGCGAGCACCCGCAGATTTGCGCCTTGCGACAATGCGGCCACCATATCCGCAACCATGCCTTCAGCGAAGACATCGTCGTCGGCGATCTGCGAGCGATTGGTAAAGGGCAGGATTGCCAGCGAAGGCACACCGCCGCGTTTGTCGAAGTCATTTCGTCGCGCCATGCCCGAAGCGGGAGCGGTGGCCATCAAGTCGGGGGCGGAGGGCGCTCGGTCACGATCTATAAACTGCCGGACATCCCCAAGAAACGCCACCCACGCCCGGTCCCCCGCATCCCCCGTCCAGTGCGACAATTCCGCCGTCTGGGTCAGCTCAAACATGATCGGGCGTTCGCAGGGCTCGATCGTCACCGGCACCAAAGTCTTGCAGCGGTCCGCAATCGTCGCCTCCGCGCGGACCCAGCGCGAGACCACCGAGCGGGGAGACCATAGTACCACCACCGCCTTCGCCCCGCGCAAGGCCGCCTCGGTCACCTCGTCATAAGCCTCGCCCGAGCGCAGCGCAGTGTCCCACCAGACGTTCAGCCCTTCAGCCGCAAAGGCATCGGCATAGCGCGAGGCTACCGCTGCATCCTCGCGGTTGTAGGACAGGAAGATGTCGGGACTTGCCATCGGCCGCTGCTTGTTACCCCTCGCTGCTCGCTCCGGCCCCGCCGCAACTATGGGGCAAGTCGCGCGTCGGGCAAGGCGATTCTTGGCGGCTTGCGGCTCAACCGCCGCGCCGCAGGACGTACCGGATTGAACCAGCGACACGGTTGGCCGGGCCCACTGTGCATATTTACACTCTGTTTACCCTGATTTGTGGTTAAAACCCTTTCAACAGACCCGCTGCATCGGCATAGTGCGCGCTCTGTTCGCTGCTGAGGATTTTGGCGCATCGTGACCGCTCCTGTGCGATTTCCGCGGTTTTTCGTGACCAGCCCGGCGCCGTGCCCCTATTTGCCGGGGCGCAGCGAGCGCAAGGTGTTCACCGAACTCAAGGGGCCGCACGCGGGCGAGCTCAACGATGCGCTGGGCCGGATCGGGTTCCGCCGCAGCCAGACGGTGGCCTATCGCCCCTCCTGCCTCGATTGCAGCGCGTGCATTTCGGTGCGGGTTGTCGCCGGCGAATTCCGCCCCTCGTCGACCCAGAAACGCGATCTCAAGCGCAACAGCGACCTTGTCACCAGCCTGTGCCGTCCGTGGTCGACCGCCGAGCAGTTCGACCTGCTCCAGCGTTACCTCGGCGATCGCCACCCCGGCGGCGGCATGGCGACGATGGACGAGACCGACTTTGCCGACATGGTCGAGCATACGCCGGTCGATAGCTGGGTGGTCGAATACCGCGAGCCGAGCGTGGATGGCACGCCCGGCCGGCTGGTCGGCGCCTGCCTGACCGACCGCCAGGGCGACGGGCTGTCGATGGTCTACAGCTTCTATGACACCGAAGCCCCGGGGCGCTCGGGCCTGGGCAACTACATCATCCTCGATCACATCCGCCGCGCCGCCGAGGAAGGCCTGCCTTACGTGTACCTGGGCTACTGGGTCGAAGGATCGGTGCGGATGCAATACAAGATCCGCTACCGCCCGCTCGAACGCCTGACCCGCGACGGGTGGGAACGGTATAGCGAGGTTCATCAGGACCACCTGATCGCCGGAGCGGCTGCACTGCGCCGCGATGCTGCGTTGCCGCTTGATGGGAGCACCAAGGACGGGGCGCACGGGGTGCAGGGGCAGTACCGGGTGGGGTGAGGGTTAGGCTTGGGTAGTTCAGGTGCGCGAGGTTGCGTCAGGCAAGTGTAATTCATGATGCCGACAGGCTCACAACTAAACCATCTCTGAGACAGCCTCGATTTTAATCTGCTTTTTGATCCACTTTTTACCGTCTGCAATGCTCTGTCGATAGTCGTCTGCTGCCATCGACAGTGACTCCGGCGAAGTCGCCTTTTCCAAGTCGTCCTGTGACCAATCATCAAGCAGCTTTTTTGCGAGGGCGAAGCATGTTGCCTTGCCAACTCGAAACGCCATCGTCCGTTTTGCGGCGTCTGTGGCGAGGGCCCGTGATTGATCGGGATCATCTGCATCGGGAAATTCGTTGGCCAGTTCTTTCGCCATTTTTTCAACAGCCGGATACAAGCCGTTGATGAACAGAGTTTGGGTGTCGGGATAGAACTTGGCTGCGCGCCCTTTCATTCCCTTTTCCACGATCTCCTCCAACGTATTCAAAAAGACGATTTCCGGCGCACGTTCAAGGGCACGGGACATTTTGGAAGCTGTGGCACCTTCGGGTGCCATTCGTTTGCGGGTGCTTGATGCCCGTGGCGCTGAAGCCACTGCAGTGCGCCGCTCTCCTACTCCGGTATGCTGTTCCGCATCTTCAGACTCAATTTTGGTTGGCTCAGGCTCGGGAATGCCAAGGCTGTTCGCCAGCATCTTGGGTAACCCCGTGGAGGGCTTCAGCACATCGGTTGGCACTCTGAGTTCTTCCAGCAGCGCCTGCAATTCGGATTGCAAATCCTTCAAGTCGCCCGACTGGTCTGGCGTTTCCTGCCGAATGACGTCTTTGACCCATTCCGGCATTAGCTGGCGCACGATGTGTGCAAACTGTTCGGCCAAAAGCGGCGAGCGGTCACGCGGCCAAGTCAATGCGTCCCGATACTGATTTGGCAGGGCTATTGTATCCGGCAGACGAATCTCAACAGTGAGGACCCGTGACCCAAATGGGATGCCGAAGGATGGTGCGACCGCTGACCACCCTTTGCGTGTTTTGAAATCGTAGCGCTCTTCCTTGTAAATAAGGGCGCAAAACGTAGTTGATCCAACCGCTGGGTTAGCCCGTGCGCTAAGCGAGTGTGAGACTTCGTGCTTTGGATCGTGAATATAGCGGATCGTTATGCCAGAGTCAGGGTCGGTGACATCCTCATGCTTGCCGAGTTTTTCCAGTACCTCGCTAAGTGTAAGAAGCCTCCTGTTTCTGCCGGTCTCATCCTTCCCGCCGCCTTGGGTCATAGCCACGTCAACTCGCACTTCGACACCTGGGCTGAAACTGGCAAACCGGTTGTAGATTGATCTCGCTACAAAGCTGCGTTCGACAGGCTCGCCCATGCCGATCGGCCATTCAACCGTATCATGGTCGGCTTTCTGACCAAGCAATACCACCTCGGTCCAGTCGAAGTCGGTCTTGGTGCCTTCGGCAATGAGCGATTGCGTAACCTCAAAAATCATTCCCGAACTGCCATCAGGCATTTCGAAAGCGAACCTTACGAAAGTGCCCTCCTGCTCGTCCCACCCAATTGTCACTTCGTTTACGGTTCCATTTTTGCACGAGCGATACCGTATGCCCTCGGGCGATGCGGCCAAGCCCGATACTTTTGCTCCAATTCCAAAATTTCCGTCGAGTGACATGTTCTTGTTGACTGACGAACTGAGGTTCGTTGCAATGCGCAGCTCATTTTCGTCCATGCCGACGCCAGTGTTCCAGAATGTCAGCTTGCGAACACCGTCGATCACAGTTGGATAGATACGGATATTCCGCGCACCTTCGGGAGCCAATGCTGCATTCTCCTCCGCATTCTTGAAGAACTCGCGGATCAGAGTGTTGATCGGTGCCTGCTGGATCAAACGATTGATCAGGAAGGTCTTATCACCAATTCCAAGATGTTCTGATTTCATGATAATCTCACAATTTGAAAGTGTCAGATGTGTCGTTCGGCGCGCCGAACTTGCGCTCGAGATCGGAGACAGCTTCTCGAAGCGCTTTAGTGATCTTTCGAACATCTGCGTCGTTGAAATTATAGGCACGGCGGTTTGACAAATTCCCAAGCTTGCGAATGGCATCGAGAGCAATTTGCGTACGTCCTTCGGCTAGACGCACAAAATTGTCCCGCTTCTCTTGATCAACCACGGCGAATCTCCTTGTAGAAATTCAAATAGACCGATTCGAAAGAAATGCAAGGGTGTGAAAATATTCACGGTAAAAATGTCGAGAAATTCGATAGACTGCCAAATAATTTCCTGCTTCTGACGGAATCCCTCATCGACCGACTCAAAAACAAAACCCCTCCCCGCGCACCTGCGGGAAGGGGTCTCGTAACCACTCAGGGCTGCCCTCAAATCAGGCGGGCAGGCCCGAAATCGCCTTTACTTCCATGAAGTCCTTCAAGCCGAACAGCCCGCCTTCGCGGCCGTTGCCCGATTGCTTGTAGCCGCCGAACGGGGCGCCGGGCGAGGGGCCCCAGCCGTTGATCACCACCATTCCGGCTTCGAGCAGCGGGGCGATCTTGGCCGCTTCGGCGGGGTCGCCCGAGATCACGGCCGACAAGCCGTAGTTGCTGTCGTTGGCAATCTCGATGCCCTGCTCAAGGCTGTCATAGGGCATGATCGTCGCGACGGGTCCGAAGGTTTCTTCCTTGGCGATGGTCATGTCGGGGGTGACGTCGGCAAACACCGTCGGCTTGATGAAGTAGCCGCGGTTGAGGTCGGCCGGGCGGTCGGTCCCGCCGGTCACCAGCGTGGCGCCTTCATCGATCGCCGACTGGATCAGCCCCTGGATCTTGTCGAACTGGGCCTTGTTGACCACCGGGCCGATGTGCATGCCCTCGGCCAGCGGATCGCCCACTGGCGTGGCTTCGAACATCGCCTTGGCGAAGGCGACGGCCTCGGCCTGGCGTTCACGCGGGACCAGCACGCGGGTCGGCGCGATGCAGCTTTGCCCGGTGTTGACCAGCACGCCTTGCAGGGTCGGCGGCAGGACGGTGTTGAAATCGGCATTCGGCAGCACGAGGTTGGGCGACTTGCCGCCCAGTTCCTGGTGCACCCGCTTGACCGTCGGCGCGGCCGCGATGGCCACCGCGATCCCGGCGCGGGTCGAGCCGGTGAAGCTGACCATATCGATCCCGGGGTGCGAGGAGATTGCGGTGCCAACCCCGGGGCCATCGCCCTGAACCAGGTTGAACACGCCCGGCGGAACCCCGGCAGCGTCAAGGATTTCGGCAAAGATCGCCGCGTTGGTCGGGCATTCTTCGCTCGGCTTGAGGATCATGGTGTTGCCCCCGGCAAGCGCCGGGGCGACCTTCAAGGCGATCTGGTTGAGCGGCCAGTTCCACGGGGTGATCATGCCGACCACGCCGATCGGTTCATAGACGACCGTGTTGGCGCCGTGCTGTTCGGAGAAAGTGAAGTTCTTGAGCGCTTCCATCGTACCCATGAACGCACCGATGCCCGCGCCGACTTGCGCCATTTCGGCGAAGCTGACCGGCGCGCCCATTTCCTCGGCCATCGACTGGGCGAGGTCCTTGCTGCGCTTTTTGTATTCCTCGACAATGCGCCCCATCAGCGCGAGGCGCTCTTCGCGGGTGGTCTTGCTGAAAGTCTTGTACGCGCGGCGTGCGGCAGCAACGGCCTTGTCGACATCGGCCTTGGTGCCCAGCGTGATCGCGCTGACCGCCTCTTCGGTGCCGGGGCTGATCACCTCGTGGCGCGTCCCGCCTTCGCTATCAACCCACTTGCCGTCGATGTAATTTTGCAGCCGCTCGCGCATCGCGAATCTCCCTTAATGGTTCGATTAAACTCGGATACCATTTCGGGTTCGCAGCGAGAGATTGCAAGATGCAATCGACAGCATGGGCGAGAGGCCTGACCGGCCGCCGCCGCCCTGCAGATCAGAGCTTCTTGAGCACCGCGTCGAGCGGCAGAACCGCGCCGTTGCTGGCGGACATGCCCTCGCCGCTGAGGTTTGCGGTCGCGCCGTCATCAGCCGTGACGGTCAGGCCTGCGCCGCTGCGGGCGAATTTGACGCTGCCGGTGCCCATCGTGCGCATCGAGATCGGCTTGCCGCCATTGGCGTCGATCGCCTTGCCGATATCGGCGGTGGTCAGCATGCCCGGCACGACATGGCTGCGCAGCACCGCCGCCAGCGCGGCTTTCTGGTCTGGCGCGGTGAGCTCGGCGGCCTTGTCACCCAGCGCGGTAAACGCCGCGTCGGTCGGGGCGAGCACGGTGTAATCGCCTTTGCCCGTAAACACCCCGTCGAGCCCGGTCGATTTGAGCGATGCGGCCAAAGTCTTGAGCTGGCCGTCGCCGCCGATCACGTCGCCAAGCGACTTGTCCGATTTGACCGCTTCGGTTGCGGCCGCATCTCCGCTCGCAGCGGGCTTTGAACAGGCCGGGAGTGCCAGCACGGCACCGGCGGCAAGCAAATGGATGATGTGCTTCATGGGTCGCTCCTTGCACCGGGCTTCAGTTCAGCAACTGGATCGCCGCGACGATCAGCTGGGTTTTGGGGTCGGTCTGATAGACATAGCCGTCGCTGTAGCGATAGTTGGCATCGGGTCTGTCCGCATATTGACTGCGGTACTGGTAGGGCACGTTGTAGGCGTCGTAGCCCGATGGCATGCGCTGGCCGACGTTGAACGTGTCGCCGGTCAGCAGCGCGGCGATTCTCTGGATGGTGCTGGTGCCGGGATCGACGTTGTAGATTGCGCCGTCGTAATAGCGGTAATCGTTATCCAGCCCGTAATAGTCGGCATAGTTCGACGTGAGCGGGGTCGATTGCCAGCCGCTCGGCCAGGGGTTGCCAATCGACAGCGCACCGCCGAGCAGTGGATAATAGCTCAGCACCGAGCCGTTGGAGGACAACCGCACCAGGTTGCCATCGATATAGCGATAACCCGAGGTGTCGTTCAGCCCGCGCAGGCCCCACCAATTGCGGTCATAGCGATCGTAATTGCTTTTCTTGGCCTGGCCCGGCGGCAGGCAGCCGTTGTTTTTCTTGGCCAGGCCCGGCGGACAGCCGTTGATCAGCCCGCGCTGATCGAAGTCGCGCCAGATGACGCGCGGCGCGTCTGCGCCATTGTCGCGACCGGCGCGGCCCTTGTCGCCGCTGCGCCGCTCATCATCGCGGCCCTTGCCAGTGGGCTGGGTCCAACCGCGATTATCCGGGCGTTGGTCGGCTACGCTTTGGCCGCGATCGCCTTTGCTGCCGTTCGCCTTGCCGTTGCCGCGATCTTCGTGCTTCCCACCCTGACCGTAATCGGGCTTGCCGCCGCCATTGCCGCCGTCATTGCCCTTGTCGCCGCGATTTTCCGCAGATCCGTTGCCGTGGTCTTTGCCGCCGCCATTACCTTTGCCTCCGCCGGGATCAGCATGGAGGGTGGTAGCGGCCAGGGCTGCGAGTGCGATGCCGCTGAGCAATTTGCGCATGGAAAGTCTCCTTCAAGGGTTCCAACGCCTTGGCGCGCTGGTCGTTCCCTCGAAGGGTAACGGCGCAGGAGCAATGAAGCGCCGCTTCGGCCGCGTGGCGGCGGACCAGACGGAAGGCTTTGGCTGCCTGAATCGAAGTGAAAGTTCCCACAAAGGTCACACCAAGGTCACACCAAAACGCCTGCGCCGTTCAGGCTGGAATGCCGCCAGAATACAGCTTTGCTTCGGCGGCGCGGCGGCGGACCAGTCCGGGCAGGCGGTGGCCCCCGGCATAGACCCATTTGCTGAATTGGCCCGCAGCCTCGGCAAAACGGCCCTGTTTGTGCAACCGGGTCAAAGTCGCCTTGGCAATCGCGCCGGTGTTGTAGTGAAAGCTGACCAGCGCATCGAACTGGTTCGGCGTGGTCGGTGCGGTGCCGATTGCGCGGGCCACGCCGTGGGCGAAGCGAACGAGATCGCGCTCCAGCCGGTCGTCGCACTGCGCCTGAGTCCAGATTACCCCGGGGGAAATTTCAGCGCCGGTCGCCCCCCACCCAATCGTCCACGGCGCGCCGCCGGTGCCCGGATCGGGGTAAGCTTCGAACAATCCGTCCGGGCGTTTGCGCGCGCAGCCCTCGAAGCGCTTGATCAACGCGATGCCGCTTGCGCCGATCGACCCGGCGGATGCGCGCAGTGCCGCGTCCGGTGCGGGTGGCGCTAGCGCCGATGGCTCGGGAAGCCGGGCCTTCATCCGGCGCAACGCCGCAAAGAAATCGAACTGCCACGCCACGCCCGCCGCTCCCTGACTACCGAATCACGGCAGCCAACTAGGCGCGGCAGGCGGGTGTAGGAAAATCGTTTCTGGAGCGACCGCGCGCGGCGGCTAGACTGCGCTGCGCCCGCGGATCAGGTTCACCACGAAGACGATCAGCGCGACCACCAGCAGGATGTGGATCAGGCCGCCAGCGACGTGGAAAGCGAAAAAGCCGAGCGCCCAGAGGACGAGCAGGATGATGGCAATTGTGACGAGCATTGGCGTGTCTCCGCTAGCCGCAACCATCGGAGGCTGCGCGAGTGAAACCCCGGAACAGCGCTGTGGTTCCACAATTCCAGGTGATCCCCCACAAAAAGAGGCACCCCGGTTTCCCGGAGCGCCCCTGATTGACAGTGTGCCTGGTGGCTCAGGCGCTGAAATACATGTCGATTCTGGCCGCCGAAGGGGTGGTTTCCCCGCACCCGACACTCACCGGATTTCGGTAAATTGCTCGGCCACTGTGGGATCGAGCGCTACGGCGCGGGCCACATCCTGATCGCCCTCGGTCGTGCGCCCCAGCCTCCGCGCCGCCACCCCCCGGCCATAGAGCGCGCGAGCGATTCCCGGCTCGAGCCGCAGCGCGGCGTCGTAATCGTTCGAGGCATCCTGCCAGCGTTGCTGGAGTAGCTCCAGCTTGCCGCGATTGCGGAAGACCCTGGCGTCTTGCGGGTTGATGCGGATCGCCTCGCTGTAATCGGCGATGGCGCGGGGGTAGTCCTTCTGGGCCTGATAGACGATGCCGCGATTGTTGAAGGCATCGGCATCATGCGGGTTGAGGCGGATGTACTCGCTATAATCGGCGATGGCGCGGGGGTAGTCCTTCTGGGCCTGATAGGCGTTGCCGCGATTGAACAAGGCATTGGCATTTTGCGGATTGAGCCGGAGCGCCTCGCTGTAATCGGCGATGGCACGGGGGTAATCCTTCTGGGCGTTATAGACGATGCCGCGATTGTTGAAGGCGACTGCAAGGTCCGTCGTACCCAGTGTTCCTGACTGGATCAGCGCGGTGCAGCCTCCAATCTGGAGGTCGAGCGAATAGGTGTTCGTCGCGTTGACGCACCAAGCCCTTTGCTGGGCGCGGTCCTGCGCGGCGGCGGGCAGCGCTGCGGCAGCGGTCAGCGCCATTCCAACGGTGAGGATGGCTGCGCGCAGAGGGGGGGCCATTGTTGCTCTCCTTCGGGTCGAAGTATCGCGTCGGCAATTGCGCAGGCAAGCTATCGCAGGCCGGGCTGGCCAGCAACGAAAAAGGCGCCCCGGTTTCCCGGGACGCCCCTGATTGACAGCATGAGTGGTGGCTCAGGCGCTGTAATACATATCGAATTCGACCGCCGACGGGGTGGTTTCCCAGCGCATCACTTCGGGCCACTTCAATTCGATGTACGCTTCGATCTGGTCCTTGGTGAAGACCCCGCCCTGGATCAGGAAGTCATGATCGGCCTCGAGGCAATCGAGCGCTTCGCGCAAGCTGCCGCACACGGTCGGCACTTCGGCGAGTTCAGCCGGGGGCAGATCATACAGGTTCTTGTCCATCGCTTCGCCCGGGTGGATCTTGTTCTTGATCCCGTCGAGCCCGGCCATCAGCAGCGCCGCATAGCACAGGTACGGGTTGGCCATCGCATCGGGGAAACGGAATTCCACGCGCTTGGCCTTGTCGCCGGTGCCATAGGGAATGCGGCACGAGGCCGAACGGTTGCGCGCCGAATAAGCCAGCAGCACCGGCGCTTCATAGCCCGGGACCAGCCGCTTGTAGCTGTTGGTGGTCGGGTTGGTGAAGGCGTTGAGCGCCTTGGCATGCTTGATCACCCCGCCGATGAAGTACAGGCACATGTCGCTGAGGCCGGCATAGCCATTGCCCGCGAACAGCGGCTTGCCGCCCTCCCAGATCGAGATGTGGGTGTGCATGCCGCTGCCGTTGTCGGTCTTGATCGGCTTGGGCATGAAGGTGGCGGTCTTGCCGTAAGCCTGCGCGACCTGCTGCACGACGTACTTGTACACCTGCATCCGGTCTGCGGTCTGGACCAGCGTGCCGTAAGTCAGCCCCAGCCCGTGCTGCGCCGAGGCCACTTCGTGGTGGTGCTTGTCGCACGGCAGGCCCATTTCGATCATGGTCGAGACCATTTCGCCGCGGATATCGACGCAGCTGTCGACCGGAGCGACCGGAAAGTAGCCGCCCTTGGCGCGCGGCCGGTGGGCCAGGTTGCCGCTGCCGGTTTCCGACATATAGTCGCGGTTGCCATTGGTCGGCAGTTCGATGTCGTCGATCTTGAAGCCGTTGCCGTCGTAGCCATCGTAAAAGCGCACGTCGTCGAACAGGAAAAACTCGGCTTCGGGGCCGACATAGACGGTGTCACCCACGCCGGTCGACTTGACGAAGGCTTCGGCGCGCTTGGCGGTGCTGCGCGGATCGCGCGCATAAAGATCGCCGGTCGAAGGCTCGACGATGTCGCAACAGATGATCATCATCGGGGTGGCGCTGAACGGGTCGATATAGATCGCGTCGAGATCGGGCTTGAGGATCATGTCGCTTTCGTTGATCGCCTTCCAGCCCTCGATCGAGGAGCCGTCGAACATCAAGCCGTCTTCCAGCTCGTCTTCGCCGATCACGCCCGCAACCATGGTCAGGTGCTGCCACTTGCCCTTGGGGTCGGTGAACCGCAGATCGACCCATTCGATCTCCTCGTCCTTGATCCGCTTGAGAATGTCTTTTGCCTTGGCCATGGTTCGTCCTTTTTAAGTCCCCCTACCGCTTGCGGGAGGGGTTAGGGGTGGGTGTGTCATGATTCGGAAATCGGTCTGCCCTGCGGACTGGCCCACCCCCGGCCCCTCCCGCATGCGGGAGGGGAGAAACTAGATCGCGTCGTTGTCGCGCTCGCCGGTGCGGATGCGCAGCGCGCTCTCCACGTTGATGACGAAAATCTTGCCGTCGCCGATGCGGCCGGTCTGCGCGGCTGCGGCAATCGCTTCGACCGTGCGTTCGGCCAGATCGTCGGGGACGACCACCTCAAGCTTCACCTTGGGGAGGAAATCGACGACATATTCGGCGCCGCGATACAGCTCGGTATGGCCCTTCTGCCGGCCAAAGCCCTTGGCTTCGGTCACCGTGATGCCCGAGACGCCAACCTCGTGCAGCGCTTCCTTCACTTCGTCGAGTTTGAAGGGTTTGATGATCGCTTCGATCTTCTTCACGGCGGTATTCCCCTGCGCAGCAAGCCGGACGCCGCCTGTCCTTTGCGGGGAAGGCGGCCCGGATGGTTCAACGCCCGCGCCGATCAATGGTTATCCAAGAATCGTGCCAGCGGTATGGATATGGCACTAGGCCAAGTGCGCGCGGGCGAAAAGGGGCCAAATCGCAAGAAATGAATCGCCCCGCGTCCCGCTGCGCAACAAAGCTGTAGGTCCGCTGGCCGATGCTTGCCTGATTTTTCAGCAGGTGCTGCCTAATTTTTGAGCAGCTAGAGCACCAGTCCTGCCGTCTCGGCCAACCCAGCCATCAGGTTCAGGCTCTGCACCGCTGCGCCGCTGGCGCCTTTGCCCAGGTTGTCGAGCGTGGCGACGAGCCGCGCCTGCGCACCGTCCTTTGCACCGAACACATACAGGTCGAGCCGGTCGCTCGGGCTGGCCGCGCGGCGCAGCAGCAGTTCGTCGGGATTGGCTTCGTGGACGCGCACCACTGCACTGTCTTTGTAGAAGTCGACGAGCAAATCGCGCAGGCCATCAGTGGGCGCGGCGCGCTCCATCTGTTCAAGATGCAGCGGCACTTCGACCACCATGCCGCGGTGCGCGGGCACGACGGCTGGCGCGAAGATCGGGCCGAACGACAGCCCGGCATACTGTTGCATCTCGGACACGTGCTTGTGGCCCAGGGCGAGGCCATAGTCGCGGTAAGCGATGTCAGGATCACCTTCGAACCGCGCGATCAATGCCTTGCCGCCGCCCGAATAGCCCGAGACGGCATGACACACATAGGGCCAGTTGGCGGGCAGCAAGCCGTGCCGCACCAACGGCGCGACCAGCGCGAGAAACCCGGTCGGGTAGCATCCGGGATTGGTCACCCGCGCCGCGCCCGCCACCTTGTCGCGGCCGATCAGTTCGGGAAAGCCATAAGTCCAGCCGGGCGCAGTGCGGTGCGCGGAACTGGCATCGACGATCCGCACCTTGCTGCCGTCAGCCAAAGCCACCGCCTCGATCGCGGCATCGTCGGGCAGACAGAGCACGGCAAAGTCAGCGGCATGATAGGCCTCGCGGCGGGCATCCGGGCTTTTGCGCTGCTCGCCATCCAGCACCAGCAGCTCGAACTCGCTGCGCCCCGCCATCCGCTCGATAATCTCGAGCCCGGTGGTTCCGGCGGCGCCATCGATGAATAAGGTGTGGGTCATTCAAAAGATCCGTTCGTATCGAGCGAAGTCGCGCCACCGCGCGCTGTGTCTCGACTTGGCTCGACACGAACGGGTGAATGGCTACTTATCGGCTCAGCTTCGTCGCTCTTCCAGCGCTTCGAGCGGCAAATATCCGACAAACCCGTCCTCACCGACCTGGCCCCAGGCCCAGCCGCCGGCCATGTCGAGCACATTGAACACCGTGCCGCCGGGCAGCTGGTCGCGCAGCTCGGCTGATGCAGTCGCGGCCACGCGCAACCCGGCACCGGTTGCGACGACAGTATGCTCCATCGGCGCGGCATAATGGGGCACGAACACCTGGCCCGCCAGCCGCACATGCGCCAGATCACCGCGCACCGGCCAGTGCGGCGCGTCGAGCTTTACGCTCGGCCCGGACAGGCTGAACTCTCCGGTCGGATGGACGCTAACAGTCAATTCTTCATGCCCCGGCATTGTGAAGAGCAGGCGCTTAGCCCCGCCCAGCCCCTGTATCAAGTTGTCCATCATGCGCCGGTTGCGTTCAAAAATCGCTTACGCCGAACCGCGCGATGCCCTGGTTGACCCCCGGCGGGTCAAGCGCGGTCAGATCGAGCGTCACCGGCGTGCCGATCCACTGGCCGAGGCTGGTGTGATCGGCGAGGTCGTCGGGCGTGAGCGGATGGACCAGCGCCGTCAGCCCGCTCTCCGTTATCATCGCCCGGACCAACTCCAGCGAAGCTTCGCGGAAATGCACCTCGTACTGCGGGATCGGGTGCGGACCGGCGGGACCAGTCGCCATCGCGCCGACCAACAGCACTTCGGGGCAGGCACCAAACGCCTCGCGCAAAGCTGCTGCCGCAGCGCGGTCGTGGTCCGTGAAATAGATGTGCGCGTGCCACGGCGCGGCGGGGTCAGCCATACCGCGCCTTGAGCATCCCCCACGCTGCGCGCAGGCCCAAAGCGTCGCCGCCTTTGGGGCGGCCGGGCTTGGCGGCGGGGCGCCACGCGAAGGTGTCGAAGTGGGCCCAGTCGGTGCCTTCTGTGACGAAGCGGTCAAGGAACAGCCCGGCAACCGAGGCCCCGGCAAAGCCGTTGGTGCCGCTGTTGTTGAGGTCGGCGATGTCGGACTTGAGGTATTCGCGGTAGCTTTCGGGCAGGGGCAGCCGCCAGCACGGATCGTCGGCAGCAAGACCGGCCTTGAGCAGTTCGTCGGCGGTCTCGTCGCGCCGGGTCATCAATGCGGGCAGGTCAGGCCCCAGCGCCACCCGCGCCGCGCCGGTCAGGGTGGCGAAATCGATCACCAGTTCGGGCGCTTCCTCGCCCGCGCGGGTCAGTGCATCGCCGAGCACCAGCCGGCCTTCGGCGTCGGTATTGCCGATTTCGACCGAGATCCCGGCGCGGCTGGACAGCACGTCGCCGGGGCGGAAGGCATTTCCGGAGATCGCGTTTTCAACCGCGGGGACCAGCAGGTGGAGATGGACCTTGAGATGCGCCGCCATGATCAGCTGGGCGAGGGCGAGGGCGTGCGCCGCGCCGCCCATGTCCTTTTTCATCAGCAGCATGCCCGAGCTTGGCTTGATATCGAGCCCGCCCGAATCGAAGCACACGCCTTTGCCGACGATGGCGATTTTGGGATGTTTGGGGTTGCCCCAGACCAGCTCGATCAGCCGCGGGGCATGGCTCCGCCCGGCAGCGCGGCCGACCGCGTGGATCATCGGATAGCCGGTCGCGAGCGCATCGCCGCTGGTCACCGTGAGTTCGGCCCGATAGGCTGTGGCGAGCCGCTGCGCCTCGGCTTCGAGCTCAGCCGGGCCCATGTCTTCGGCGGGGGTGTTGACCAGATCGCGGACCAGCGCGGTGGCGGCTGCTTCGGCGAGCACCGGGTCGATCGCCTTGACCGCGCTGGTCAGCAAAATGCGCGGGCCTTCGATGACCGGGTCTGTGCGATAGCGGTCGAAGCGGTACTGCCCGGTGACCCAGCCGAACAGCGCCGGGCCGGGCTCGCCCGCCGCCAGCCGGTAAGTGCCAGCCGGCAGCAGTTCCGCGAGGCGGGCGAGGCACCAGCTCGACAGCGAAGCCGGATTGGCCACCCCGGCGATCACGAACCAGCTGTCACCATCGGGCACCACCGCATAGCTGTACCCCTCGCCGGTGAACTTCTGCGCTGCAACTGCGGCGCGCTGGCCCGCCGACAGCGTTTTGATCAGGGCTGCCAAACTCGCCTTGTCGACGAGGTGGACCGGTGTGGCGTGCTGGCCTTTGTCAGGCTGGATCAATGCGTGTTTGTCGCTCATGGTGATCGTGCCATAACCCCAGTCACGGTCTCCATGCGAGCGGAAAAGACGATCATGCGCCATGCCCCGATTGCCTTGCTGATCGCGCTGCTTGCAGCCTGTTCGGGCAACAGCCCCGATCAGCCGGTCCAGGCTGCCCCGAGCGCAAGCGCGGAACCGGGCGATCCCGCCGCCGCCGCGACCGCCGCTGCGGCTCCGCTTCCGGTCGTCAAGCCGGTCTCGATCGATGACAGCACCCCGCTGTATGAGTTCAGCTATGCTTACCCGGTTCAGGCTGGGGCGATTCCCGCGCTGGCAGCCTGGTTCAAGGCCGATGCGGCGAAGCAGAAGCGCGATCTGATCGTCCATGCCAAAGAAGGTCAGCGCGAGGCCAAGGCGGATGCGCGGACCTATTACCCTTACGGCCACAGCACCCGGTGGGATGTGGTGGCTAACCTGCCGGGCTGGCTCAGCCTGTCGGCGCGGCGCTGGGAATCGCTTGGCGGAGCGCACCCCAATCCGTGGCAGGAAGCGCTGGTGTGGCACAAGCCTGCGGGAAAACGCATGAAAGCGGCAGACTTGTTTACCTCGCCGACCGCGCTCTCGGCAGCGATCCGCACGCCGTTCTGCGCCGCGCTCAACCAGCAGCGCGCCGCCAAGCGCAGCGAGCCGGTCAATCCCAAGTCGGGCAATCCGTTCGATATGTGCATCGATCCCGCCGCGCAGACCGTGATCCTGGGCTCCACCGACACGGCCCATTTCACCCGCATCGGCGTGCTGGTCGATCCCTATGCTGCCGGGCCATACGCGGAAGGGAACTACGATGTGACCGTGCCGGTGACCGCAGCGGTGCTCCGCGCGGTTCGGCCGCAGTACCGCAGCGCCTTTGCCGTGCCGCGCTAAAGGCGGCTCCAGACCCCTCGCAATTTCCTCCATTTGCCGCTATATGGGCGGGCATGAACCTCTACCAGACAGTCACCGACGATGAGACCCTGCTGCGCGACGGCACGATCAAGCTGCATGGCCCCGCCGGTTTCGAAGGCATGCGCAAGGCTGGGCGGCTCGCGGCCGAAATTCTCGATGCGCTGGTCGATCACGTTGCCCCCGGGGTAAGCACCGGCGCGCTCGACGACATTGTGCGCGAGATGACGATGGCCGGCGGCGCGGTCCCCGCGACGCTGGGCTACCGCGGCTATGCCCACAGCTGCTGCATCTCGATCAACCATGTGGTGTGCCACGGAATTCCCTCGGACAAAGTGCTCAAGGACGGCGATATCGTCAATATTGACGTGACCCCGCTGCGCGATGGCTGGCACGGCGATACCAGCCGGATGTACCTGGTTGGCGATGTGCCGTTGAAGGCCAGGCGGCTGATCGATGTGACGTATGAATGCCTGATGCTGGGGATCGAGCAGGCCCGCCCCGGTGCGCGGTTGGGGGATATCGGCGCTGCGATCCAGCACCATGCCGAACGCCAGCGCTACGGCGTGGTCCGCGAATTTTGCGGGCACGGCGTGGGGCGGCTGTTCCACGACGCGCCCGAAGTCGTCCACGCCGCGCGGGCTGGGACCGGGCCGGAATTGAAGCCCGGCATGTTCTTCACGATCGAACCGATGATCAACGTCGGCAAACCGGGGGTGAAGCTGCTCGAAGATGGCTGGACGGCGGTAACGCGCGACCGCTCGCTGTCGGCGCAGTTCGAACATTCGATCGGGATCACCGAGACCGGCTGCGAAATCTTCACCGCGAGCCCCAAGGGGCTGAACCAGCCGCCTTACTGAGGAGATCTGCGATGAGGGAATTTCTGCTCAATAGGTCGATCTGGGTTGCTTTGATCCTTTGGACCCTGCTGGCAGCTGGCTTCAACCTGTGGCAATCCTACGCGAAGGGCGGGTATTCGGCTGCATCGCTAATCAACATGCTGGTTCCAGCGACGCTACTTGGTATCCGAAGCTGGATCGTTCTCACGGACCTGACCAAACGGTAAGCCGAACCTGAAATTCTATCCGCGTGAGGACTTTATTGCCGCAGCGCCGGCGAAGGGCGTGATCGCCAGTAAGACCAAACTCACCGCGCCGGTCAGGGCGAGGCCAGCCTCGCCGCCGGCCGAGAGGCTGCCAGCGCCGAACACCAGCAGCGGCACCGCGAGCGGGATGACCAGCAAGCCGCCCAGCGCCGCGCCGCCGCGCAGGCCGGCGGTGATCGCGGCGACCAGCACGCCCAGCGCGGCGAGGCCAGGGGTTCCGGCGAGCAAGCCCCATTCGATCAGCCGCAATTGCGCTCCATCGATCCCGACCAAGGCCGAGGCGGGCAGCGCGGCGAGCATCAGCGGCGGGCCGAAGCTCAGCCAGTGCGCCAGCACGCGCACCGCGACTACGCCCTCTTCGCTGATCCCGCGCAAGGCGAACTGGTCGAACAGGCCGAGCTCCAGATCGGGTTCGATCAGCCGGTCGAGCGGCAGGATCGCGGCGAGCAGCGCGGCGACCCAGATCACCCCGCCGCCGGTCCTGGCCAGCAAGGGTGCGTCTGGCCCGACCGCGAACGGGTAAAGCATCGCCACTGCGAGAAAAAACAGCACCGGCAGCAAGGCCCCGCCCCGCCGACCGCCGAGCAAGAGTTGAGCGCAATCGCGGCGCAGCAGGGTGAGGAAGGTGCTCATGAAAGCCCCTCCCCGGCGGGGAGGGGTTGGGGTGGGGGTTCTGCGCTGACGTCGTTCCCCCACCCCCGACCCCTCCCCGCCGGGGAGGGGAGAAATTTTCGCAGGTCCAGCACTTGCGCGCTGGGCAGCGCGAGCGGCTGATGCGAGGCGACCACCACCGCGCCGCCCGCCGCGCGCTTCTCGGCGATCAGGGCTTCGACCAAAGCCGCGCCCTCGCGGTCCAGCCCGTTAAGCGGCTCATCGAGTAGCCAGTGATCCGCGCCTTGACCGATCAACCGTGCCAGCCCGGCACGCTTGCGCTGGCCGGTCGAGAGGTAGCGCACCGGGATATCGGTCAGCGCGGCCAGCCCAAGCCGTTCGAGCGGCACTTCAGCTGCGCGGTCGAGCCTGGTCCAGAATGCGAGCGCCTCGCTGAGCGGCAGATGCTCGTCGAGCGTGGGCCGTCCGTCGAGATAACCGCAAGTGCCTTGCCATTCAATCGCTCCGCTGGGCGGGGTGGGCAGCAACAAGCCAGCGAGCAGGCGCAACAGCGATGTCTTGCCGGTCCCGTTCGGCCCGACCAGATGCAGCGCATCGCCCGGCGCGGCGCGCAAACTCAACGAGCCGAACAGGAAGCGATCCCCCCGGCGGCAAAAAAGTTCAGTCGCAGTCAGGCCGCCAGCTTGCATGGGAGATGCGGATAAGGGAAAGCTGCCCGCGTGCCAAGGAGCCTGCCAAGGAGAGTGCCATGCCCGTCCCCCGCCTCAGCCAAACTGCCATCGACAGCCTGCTCGCCGAAGCGCCCGAGTGGACCTTGCGCAAAGACCGCAAGGCGATCACCCGCACGTTCAAGTTCGAGGACTTCAACGCAGCCTTCGGGTTCATGACCCGGGTCGCGCTTTACGCCGACAAGCACGACCACCATCCCGAATGGTCGAATGTCTACAATCGCGTAGAGATCACGCTGACCACGCATGATGCGGATGGCTTGTCGGCGCGCGACGGGGCGATGGCGCGGGCAATCGCGGCGATGTTTTAGGAAATGAGGCTGTGAGCGGCTGGGCGGCCTTGCTGCGCGCGGTCAACGTCGGCGGGAACAACAAGCTGCCGATGGCCGAACTCAGGGCGCTGTGCGAGGGCGTGGGACTGGAGCGAGTCCAGACCTACATCGCCAGCGGCAACGTGGTGTTCGAATCCGGCCGCAGCGAAGCCGCTTTGCGCAAGGCAATCGAGGCCGCACTGCTTGCGGCTTACGGCAAACCGCTCGGTGTGATGGTGCGCAGCGCTGCCGAACTGGGCGAAGTCGTGGCAAACAACCCGTGGCCCGCCCGGCCAGGCAACCGGGTCGTCGCGATCTTTGTCGACGGGCCGCTGTCGGTGGGCGGCATCGCCGGGCAGCGCGGTGAAACCATCGAGCTGGGCAGCCGCCATATCTACGTCGATTACCACGACGGCATGGCCGACACCCGCCTGCGCATCCCGGCGGCCAAGCTGGGCACAGCGCGCAATTTGAACACTGTGGCGAAGTTGGCGGCAATGACGGCAGCGCTGCCCTAGATCCTCCCCATTTTTGCCGAATGGCACAAATGGGGAGGTGGCAGCGGCCTCAGCCGCTGACGGAGGGGCTTCAAAGCCAGCGTCGATACCCCTCCGACACGCCTTTGGCGCGCCACCTCCCCATTTGGCTTCGCAAAATGGAGAGGACCTAGAAAGTGCTGTGGCCGCTTAGTGCGTATCCAGCTGACGCAGCGTGGACCGCATCATCTTGCGCAATCGCCCGGGCATCCATCGCGCCGCGAAGGCCACGCGCTTGGCAGTCTTGCCGACCAGCGTGTGGAGCCGCTCGCCATGCACCGCCGCCCAAGCCGCCTCGGCGACATCGCTGACCGGTGAAATTTCGAGTCCGGCATCCGTCACCCGGACGCGAATATCTTCGTTGCTCGTCTGGTTGGGGGCGTGATCGAGCAAAGGGGTGTCAATGAACGCAGGCATCAGGTCGCGCACCAAAATGCCGTCGGGATGCCATTCGACATCGAGGCTTTCGGTAACTGCCCGCACCCCGAACTTGGTCGCAGCGTAAATCGAGGTACCCGCCGCGCCATAGATTCCCGCTGCACTGGCGGTGTTTAGCAAGCATGATCCCGGCGCGCTCGCCTTGAGCCACGGATGCGCGGCCTGTGCGCCAAAGATCACGCCCTTGAGGTTGATGTCGAGGCAGCGCTCGATCTCGGCGGTGCTGTGTTCGATGATCTGCCCGCCGAGCGGAATCCCGGCGTTGTTGAACACCACATCGATCTTCCCGCCTGATGCCCGGGCACAATCTGCCAGCGCGGTATCCCAAGCGGCGCGGTCGCGCACATCGAGCTTGTGGGATGAATTGGTGCCGGCCGGGAGGAGCGCGGCAGTGCCGCGCATCCCCGCCTCGTCGATATCCGCGAGGGCGACGAACCAGCCGTGCCCGGCAAACTTCTGCGCCACCGCCCGCCCGATGCCCGAGCCGCCGCCGGTGATGAAGATGGTCTTGCGTGTCATGTTATGCCCCTCAACTGACGCGTTAAAGCGCCGGATTGTTATAGCAATGCCAGCGGTCTGCGTGGTTGTGAACTGTCATAATCCCCACAACTCTGCGGTTTTGAACCTGAAATGCAGTTGAGCGCAATGTCTGCATTTCCAATTTTTCGCGCAAAAGCGGACTGTCCGGAAACGACCCGATTGCGGACACTCAGCTGATCCCAGCGAAGCGGCTCCTCACGGCGCTGATCACCAGCGGTCAGTGAGCGCGCATGGAGACGGTTCTCAAGGATGCAAAGATTACTTTGCGAGACCTCCAAATCCGGCTCCTGCGCCCGGACGTCGCGATCGTTCATCAACACGATCGTTCGCAAGTAAAGGCGGCAGGCGCGGAGTCGTGCAAGCGGCAGCCCGCGTCTGCTTCCGTCCATCGCGGACGCCAGACTTGCACCCAATGCGGATTAGGGGAGCAGGAAATCGGCTTGCTGCAGTAGTGGCTGTGGCAGCTTGAGTCCGATCTCTGCGGCTGCGCTGAGTTTCACAGAGAGATAATAGCGACCGGGGTGCAGTATCGGCAGCTCGCTAGGCGTTGCTCCGTGTACCACTCGAACGGCATATCTCGCGGCGAGCCGGAACTGCTCTTCCTGGTCCGGGGACAGCGCCATCAGCCCTCCAGACTGAACGAATAGCCTCGATTGGTAAATGGCCGGTAGCCGGTGCCGCTTGACGAAATCTATGATCACGTCGCGATTGCTTAGGGACAGGCCGCCCTGAAAGTTCACGAGGCCCTGCATGCCATCCGCGGCGATTCCGGCTAGTGCCTGATCGAGCTCAGCGCGTGATGTTGCACGATATGCTTTGACAGCGACACGCATCTTCGAAGCTTCATCCTCCGCGTCGGCCAATTGAATTCCGTGACTAACGCTGCCGGGCGTGGTGGAGAGCAGCGCGACTTTGCGCACGTGCGGCGCGGCCGTGGCGAGTAGCCTCAAGCGCTTGGCCGTTATGCCGGCGGGCAACTCATCGATGCCCGTGAAGTTGCCGCTCGGACGCTGCAAGGACCGGGTAAGGCCGTTCGCCACGAATCCCGGCGCAGTGACCACTACGACAGGCGTCGAGGTGCCTACTGCCTTAAGCTCCAGTGCCTGAGGGAGCGCGGCAGCGACGATCACGTCGAGGTTTAGGGCTGCAAGCTCGCGTGCCTGGCGCTTTAGGTCGCCGCTGCCGCGAGAAACGCGGCTTTCGAGAAGCAAATTCTCGCCTTCCACGTAGCCAAGGCGGAGGAGCTCGCTTCGAAATGCCTCGACAAAGGTGGGATAGCCCTCGCCGATCATGAAGCCGATGCGGGCGGGGCGGGGATTCGGGCGATGTGCGCAGCCCGCCATCAACGACGTTGCCGACGCAACCGCGAGGCCAGTGAACGAGCGGCGGCTAAGAGAACCAATCATGCTCAAGCTCCATTCCAGCGCTGCAAGTGTGGCGATTCCCCCGCGATGGCCGAGGTACAGCTTCCCAGGGCGGCCGCGCCGAGCGAAATGACAGGCCGCATTGTTCTCGCTCCCATGGACCGTCATCATTGAGCCGATTTTGGGAATAGCTCAATGTCCGTTTTCCACCCCATTTCGGACGTTGCAGGAAGTTAAGAAACCACCCGAAAGATGCCGTTTATGCCTCGGTTTCAAACGAACCCTTCTTCTCGGGATAAGCGGCCTTCTCGTTGTTATGCCAGCGCCTCTACAGCGCCGGGTTGTTATAGCAATGCCACGTGAAAATCGCCGCTGCGCCGCGGTGCGGGCGCCAGGGTTCGGCGAGCTCGCGGGTCTGCTTTTCGCTTGGGCGCGCTTCCAGGCCGAGGATTTTGTGCAGTCCGGCTTGCACCGCAAGGTCGCCCGCCGGCCACATGTCGCCGCGCCCTTCGGCGAACAGCAGGTAGATCTCGGCTGACCAGCGCCCGATCCCCTTGATCTTGGTAAGCTGGGCGATGGCGTCTTCATCGTCTGCCGCGAGCGCTTCGAAATCGAGGTCGCCGCTCACCACCAGTTCGCACAACGACCGCATATAGCCCTGCTTTTGCCGGGAAAGCCCGCAGGCGCGCAGCGTATCGAATTCGGCGGCGAGGATTTTCTCAGGGTCCAGGTCTGCGCCGGCGAACGCCTCGAACTTGCGCCACATCGATGCCGCAGCGGCGACGCTGACCTGCTGGCCGACGATCGTGCGCATCAAGGTGCCATAGCCGCGCGGGCGGATGCGCGGTTCGGGATAGCCGGCAGCGGCGAGCGCGCGGGCAATGCCCGGCTCGATTGCCGCCAAAGCATCGAGGTCGTGCTTCATCTGCTTCGCGCTAATGCCCATCACCAGTCCCGCTTGCCAAAGGAAAGCCGGTTCGGTAGCAGCCGCGCCAAGGCGCGAACAGGCGCTATCTGGCAAAAGGATGATGCGGAATGCCCAAGCTCGTTGTGGTCAATCGTGCCGGCGTCGAACAGGAAGTCGATGCCGCGAGCGGCGTCTCGGTGATGGAAGCGATCCGCGACAACGGCTTCGACGAATTGCTCGCGCTGTGCGGTGGGTGCTGCTCGTGCGCGACCTGCCACGTCTATGTCGATGCAGCCTTTGCCGACAAGGTCGCGTCGCTCGGCGAGGACGAGAACGATCTGCTCGACAGCACCGATCACCGCCAGGACAATTCGCGGCTGTCGTGCCAGCTGCAGATGAGCGACGCTCTCGACGGGTTGAAGGTGACGATCGCCCCCGAAGACTGACTTGAGGCCGTGCAAGCGCATTTGCATTGCATGCGGGCCACGCGCTGCGTAACTCTGACGGCATGACCGGAACCCGTTCTTCCACGCTCGATCTGATCGGCAATACGCCGCTGGTGCTGCTCCAGGGGCCAAGCGAAGCGGCCGGGTGCGAGATCTGGGGCAAGTGCGAATTCGCCAACCCCGGCGCTTCGGTCAAGGACCGTGCTGCGCTGTGGATCGTCCGCGATGCCGAGGACAAGGGCTTGCTTCTGCCCGGCGGGACGATTGTCGAAGGCACTGCCGGCAACACCGGGATCGGGCTCGCGCTGGTCGCCAATGCGCTCGGCTACAAGACCGTAATCGTCATGCCCGAGAACCAGTCCAAGGAAAAAATGGACACCTTGCGCGCATTGGGGGCCGAACTGGTGCTGGTCCCGCCCGCGCCGTTCTCCAATCCGGGGCATTTCGTCCACACCTCGCGGCGGATCGCCGAGGAGACCGAGGGCGCGGTCTGGGCCAACCAGTTTGACAATGTCGCCAACCGCAAGGCGCATATCGAAAGCACCGCGCGCGAGATCTGGGAGCAGCTCGGCGGCCGGATCGATGGCTTCACTTGCGCTGCGGGCACCGGCGGGACCATCGCCGGGGTCGGGCTGGGGCTCAAGGCGTTCGACGAGACTGTCCGCATCGCGCTGACCGATCCGCACGGCGCGGCGCTGTACAATTACTATGCCAATGGCGAACTTCGCGCCGAAGGTTCTTCGGTCGCCGAGGGAATCGGGCAGGGGCGGATCACCGCTAATCTCGAAGGCGCGCCGATCGATACCCAGTTCCGCATTTCGGACGAGGAAGGCCTCGAATGGGTCGGGCGGCTGCTGTCCGAAGAGGGTCTGTGCCTCGGCCTGTCATCGGGGATCAATGTCGCGGGCGCGATTGCGCTGGGCCAGCAACTGGTGGCGGAAGGGCGCGAGGATGTGCGGGTTGCGACGATCCTGTGCGACACCGGCTTCCGCTACCTCTCGAGCCTCTACAATGCGGAGTGGCTGCGCAGCAAAGGATTGCAGGTCTTCCCTTGGCTGGCCTGATCGGCTAAGCTTCCCCGCAGATGGCAACAAAACCGCCACTTCGGGTATTGCAACCACTTGTCGCTCCGCAGCACTATGAGCCGCCGAGCGCGCGCGAATTGCGTGCCCAGGCCGTGCAGCGCTTGCAGTCGGGGCTGTTCGGGATCGCCGCGATCGTGCTGGTGGTCGGGCTCGCCAACATCATCAATGACCGCGCGCGGCAGGCCGATGCCCGTCCGCAAAGCTCGGCCGCTGCCAGCGCGAGCGCCGCGCAGGGCAGCGATCCGTTGGCCGATATCGGAGTGGTGCCCTCGCAGCAGCCCGAGACAGCACCGCGCGCCAAGGCTCCGGCACCCATAACCGTCCCGCCGCCTGCCGGGGCGCAGCATTAACAAAACCACATTCCGTCTGGTGGCGCTCGGGCTGGCGCTCGCGCTGGGCCTGATCGGCTGGTTCAGCCTGCAGCGCCAGCCTGTTTCGTCCAAACCTATCGCACTGTTCACCTCGCTCCCGCTGCTGTGGAGCGGCCAGACCGATCTTGGCAGCGAAGTGCGCCGCGACCAGCCGCCGCATTGGGCCAAGGCAGCGCTGGCGCGGCAGGGCCAGGTGGTGCCGCTCGATACGCTGACCTTGGCAGCAGGGCCGCGCTCGCTCGCCGGGATCACCCGGCTGGTGATCGCGCAGCCGCGCGTACTCAGCCCGGCCGAGAACGTCGCGCTGGACGACTGGGTGCGCGGCGGCGGGCAAGTGTTGCTGCTCGCCGACCCGGCCTATACCGAGGAATCGCCTTATCCGCTCGGCGATCCGCGCCGCCCGCAAGCCGCCGCGATGCTCTCTCCGATTCTGACCCGCTGGGGGCTCGAACTGCAGTTCGATGCTGCCCAGCCGCTCGAACTGTTGGTTCGCGAGGTGATGGGGGTGTCGGTCCCGACCGTGCTGGCCGGAACCTTTGCCACGCGCGGTCAAGCCAATTGCCGGTTGTGGGCGGACGGGCTGGCGGTGACCTGCGCGATCGGCAAAGGCCGGGTGGTCGGCTTGGCCGATGCCGCGGTGCTGGAACGCGACGATCCTGCGGGTGAGCGCGCGCGGGCGTTCGGCCTGCTGCTGGATAGCGCGTTTCTGGCCCACTAAGCTGGAGTCGCGGGATTTGACGGGACAGTTCGCGGATCCTGCCAGAGTCGCCAGCTAAACCCTTGATTTTTGTGTGGAACATATTAGAAACATCGCGTATTGGCGATCGTTCGATGCGGTTTTAAATCTATATTTATCAATAAGTTAACGTGTTATCCCGTAAATTCCCGCAATTTTCCCTTCCATCCCTGCAAAAGCAGGGTTAATGCTTCGTTTCATCGACATGCAGACTTGCCGACGACCCCGATGCGGGTTGCTCCGGACGCGCTCACGCGCGGTCGGAGAAGGCGAAGTTTTACTTGGGGCACCGGGGCACCGGGACACCGGCAAAGGCGGGACGGATCGTGGAGGCGGGCAAGGCGATCACTTATAGCGGGCAAGGCTTTTCGCTTTTGGGCGAAAAGGGCCGCTTCGTGCTGCCGCCCGAATTGCGCAAGTCGGTCCGTGAATCCGGCCACGGCGAACGCCTGCTGTGCCTTGCCAAACATCCTCGCTGGAAATGCCTGACCGGGTTCGGCCTGTCCCGCGCCGACCAGTTCGAGGCCGAGCTTGACCGTGAGGAAGCCATCGCGCTCGAACGGCAGCAGGAATTCGACCGCGATCTGCGCGCGCAGCAGCTGTACGGGTTCGCCCGCGTGCCGTTCGATGACAGCGGGCGGTTCGTCATGCCCGAACGCTATTTCAAGCTCGGCGGGCTGACTACCAGCCTGTTCTATCAGGGTGGCGGCAAGATGTTCACGCTGTGGAACCCGGCCGAACTCGCGAAGATGGGCGCGGGCTGGGAAGATGCGCAGGAGGCCTGTGCCGATCTGGAAGCGCAGGCCCTGGCCGGGAAGACCCGCAAGTGAGCGCTGCGCCGCACATCCCGGTCCTGCTCGACGAAGTGCTCGCCGCATTGCAGCCGCTGGACGGCGCGGTCATCATCGACGCGACTTTCGGCGCCGGCGGCTATACCCGCCGGCTGCTCGACGCCGGGGCCAGCGTCCACGCCTTCGACCGCGATCCCGATGCGATTGCCGCCGGGCAGGGCTGGGCCGAAGCCGCGATGGACCCGCCCCGGCTGGTGCTCCATCCGCGGCGCTTTTCCGAAATGGTCGATGCCATGGCCGCGGTCGGCGTGGCGCAGGTCGATGGCGTGGTCATGGATATCGGCGTTTCCTCGATGCAGCTTGACCAGGCGCAGCGCGGGTTCGCCTTCTCGCTTGAGGGGCCGCTCGATATGCGGATGGGGCAGGACGGGACAAGCGCCGCCGATTTCCTCAACTCCGCCGCCGAGGGCGAGATTGCCGACGTGCTCTACACCTATGGCGAGGAGCGCCAGTCGCGCCGCGTTGCCCGTGCGATCGTCGCCGCGCGCCCGCTCGAGACCACCGGGCAGCTGGCGAGCGTGGTGCGCAAGGCGCTGGGCTACCATCCCGGCGCACCCAAGGACCCCGCAACCCGCAGCTTTCAGGCGATCCGCATCCACATCAACGCCGAGCTTGATGAGTTGACCGCCGGCTTGAACGCGGCCGAGGTACTGCTGCGTTCCGGCGGCAAGCTCGCGGTGGTGGCCTTCCACAGCCTTGAGGACCGGATCGTCAAGCAGTTCCTGCGCGATGCCAGCGGGGCCGTGGCCAACGCCTCGCGCCACCTGCCGCAGAGCGCGCCCGAGTTCGCCCCGACCTTTGCTGCCGTCGGCAAGGCAGTGCGTCCGTCAACTGCCGAGCTGGCCCGCAACCCTCGCGCCCGCTCGGCCACCCTGCGCGCTGCCACGCGCTCCGCCGCCAGCCCACGACCCAGGAGGGCCGCATGAACCTTACCCAGGATCGCTTGCGTCAGGTCGGCTGGTTTGCCGTGCTGCTGACCTGCTTTACCTTTACGGTGGTGCTGACCTTCAAGGTCAACGCGGTCAAAAGCCAGGTGCGGCTGACCGAGCGGCAGATCGCTTCGGCAAGGCAGCAGAAGCTGTTCCTCGAAACCGAGTTCGAAACGCGCGCCAACCAGCAGCAATTGAAGTCCTTGAACGACGTCGAATTTGGCTATCAGGCACCGACCGCCGGGCAGTACCTTGAAGGCGAGCGCCAGCTCGCCGCGCTGGGCAAAGCGCGCGGGCCCGATGCACCGAGCCCGATCCGCGTCGCCAGCGCGGCAATCGCCGCTTACGACAGCAGTGTTCCGGCGATGGTTTCGCCGCTCTCGGGCAAAGCGATGGCCGCCGAGCCGCCCAAGCACGGCGAGGCCAAGGCGACCACCGCCGCGACCCTGCGCGACCGCCTGAGCCACATCGAACCGCGTGGAGCCCGCAGCGAATGAACTCGATTGCCGTCTCGACTGCGATAACCTCGGGCCGCCGCGATCTGGTCAATGTCCGCACGCGCAGTCTGCTGATGGCCAAGTGGCGGGTGTTGTGGGTGGCCCTGGGGTTTGGCGCGATTGCCACCGCGGCAATGCTGCGGCTGGCGTTCCTGGGGCTGTTCTCGGGCGTGCCGAGCGCCGCCGATCTCGCCGCCGCGCTCCAGCCGCAGCGCGGCGATATCACCGATCGCAACGGCGTTCCGCTCGCCCGTGCCTTCCCGGCCTATTCGTTGTGGTACAACCCCGCGGCGCTCGGCGGCGAAGGTCCGCCGCTGGTCCACAGCCCGGCATTTGTCGCCGCAGCGCTGGGCCGCATCTTCCCCGATCTCGATGTCGCCGAAATGACCAAGCGGCTCGCCGCCGGCAAGCCGGCCTACCTGCGCCGCCGGATCATGCCCGAGGATGCCAACAAGATTCACGCGCTGGGCGAACCAGCGCTGGAATTCCCGCGTGAGACCGAGCGGTTCTACCCGCAGGGCTCGATGGCGGCGCACGTGCTCGGCTTTGTCGACGCTGAAGGGCGCGGCCATGTCGGGATGGAGCAGGTCTTCAACCAGCGCCTGACCGATCCCGCAACGCGCGGCTCGCCGGCAATGCTGGCAATCGACACCCGGGTGCAGGGCGCGCTCGAGGACGAGATGTCACGCGCCATGCTCGATACCAATGCCAAGGGCGCGGCCGGGGTGATCCTCGATGTCGATACCGGCGAAGTGGTCGCGCTCGCCTCGCTGCCGTCATTCAACCCCAACCTGATCGACGGCGCGGGGGAGGCCAACATCTTCAACCGGGTGACCAACCAGGTCTACGAACTAGGCTCGGTGATGAAGCCGGTCACGGTTGCCGCGGC
>JANYGC010000004.1 GCA_025359425.1 Sphingomonadaceae bacterium | reverse complement strand
CCGAAAAGGCCAAGATCGAGCTGTCGAGCACGGCTTCGACCGAAATCAACCTGCCGTTCATCACCGCGCGCATGGAAGGTGGCAGCACCACTCCGCTGCACCTGGTCGAGACGATCACCCGCGCCGATCTTGAAAAGATGGTCGCGGGCCTGATCGAGCGCACCAAGGAGCCGATGAAGAAGGCGCTGGCGGATGCCGGGCTCAAGGCGGCCGATATCGATGACGTGGTGCTGGTCGGCGGAATGACCCGCATGCCGCGCGTGCGTGAAGTGGTGAAGGAATTTTTCGGCAAGGAACCGCACACCGGGGTCAACCCCGATGAAGTGGTGGCGATGGGCGCGGCGATCCAGGCCGGCGTGCTGCAGGGCGACGTCAAGGACGTGCTGCTGCTCGACGTGACCCCGCTGTCGCTCGGCATCGAGACGCTGGGCGGCGTGTTCACCCGGATGATCGACCGCAACACCACGATCCCGACCAAGAAGAGCCAGACCTACTCGACCGCCGAGGACAATCAGCAGGCGGTAACCATCCGCGTGTTCCAGGGTGAGCGCGAGATGGCGGCGGACAACAAGATGCTCGGCCAGTTCGATCTGGTCGGGATTCCGGCGGCGCGCCGCGGGGTGCCGCAGATCGAGGTCACGTTTGACATCGACGCCAACGGCATCGTCAATGTCCACGCCAAGGACAAGGGCACCGGCAAAGAGCAGCAGATCAAGATCCAGGCCTCGGGCGGGCTCTCGGATGCGGACATCGACCAGATGGTCAAGGACGCGGAGCAATTCGCGGCTGACGACAAGGTCCGGCGTGAGGCGGCGGAAGCCAAAAACAATGCTGACAGTCTGGTCCACGCAACCGAGCAGCAACTGGCCGAGCATGGCGACAAGATCGATGCCGAACTCAAGGCCGAGATTGAGGCTGCGCTGGCCGAGGCCAAGACCGCAATCGAAAGCGGCAATGCCGAAGAGATGACCGCCAAGACCCAGGCCCTGACCGAAAAAGCCATGAAAATGGGCCAGGCGATTTACGAGAAGGAACAGGCTGCTGCCGCGTCTCCGAATGCTGAGCCCTCAGGCGCCGATGGTGCTGGGGCGGCCGAAGAGGTGGTCGATGCCGAATTCTCGGAAGTCGACGAGAACAAGGGCTGATTGCAGCTATGAAACGGAACCGCCGCCGTGCTGATTGGCGCGGCGGCGGTACTGTATGCGGGATGGGGCAATGGCGGTAGACGGCGACTACTACGAACTGCTCGAGATCGAGCGGACGGCGGACGACGGCACGATCAAGTCGTCGTACCGCCGCTTGGCGATGCGCTGGCATCCCGACAAGAACCCCGGCGACGGTGACGCCGAACACCGCTTCAAGGCGATCAGCGAAGCTTACGAGGTCCTCAAGGATCCGCAGAAGCGCGCAGCCTATGACCGGTTCGGGCATGAGGCGTTCAAGCAAGGCATGAGCGGCAGTGGGCAGGGCGGCGGTGCCGGCTTCTCCGACCTTGGCGATATTTTCGAGACGATCTTCGGCAGCGCCTTTGGCGGCGGCGGGCGTCAGCAGGCCCGGCGCGGTGCGGACCTGCGCTACGACATGGAAATCGGGCTCGACGAAGCCTTCCACGGCAAGCAAGCCCAGATCGAAATCGAAGTCGCCGCCAAGTGCGAACCCTGCGCCGGTTCGGGCGCTGAACCCGGCACCGGCACGCGCCGCTGCAACCTGTGCGGTGGGCACGGCCAGGTTCGCGCGCAGCAGGGCTTCTTCATGGTCGAGCGGACTTGCCCGACCTGCCATGGCCGTGGTGAAGTTATCGAGAAGCCGTGCCGTTCGTGTCGCGGCGAAGGCCGGGTCGATACCCCGCAGACGCTCGACGTCGCGATCCCGCCCGGGGTCGACACCGGCACCCGCATCCGCCTCGCCGGCAAGGGCGAAGCCGGTCCGTTCGGCGCTCCGGCGGGCGACCTGTACATCTTCATTCACATCCGCCGCCACGCGGTGTTCGAGCGTGATGGAAGCAACCTCGTCACCCGCGTTCCGATCGCCTTCACCACCGCAGCGCTCGGCGGCGAGGTCGATATCCCCGGCCTCGACGGTCAGCGCATCACGGTCGAAATCCCCGCCGGGATCCAGTCGGGCAAGCAGCTCAGGAAGCGCGGCGCGGGGATGCCGGTGCTGCAAGGCCGCGGCCGCGGCGACCTGGTCACCGAGATTGTGGTCGAAACTCCGTCCAAACTCAGCGCGCACCAGAAAGAACTGCTGCGCGAGCTGCAGGAAACCGAAACCGGCGACGAGACCCCGCAATCGAAGGGCTTCTTCGACCGGATCAAGGAAGCCTTCACCGGCAGCTGAGACAGTGCTATCAACCGGAGCAGGGTCGCAGTATTGGGAGATATGGCGATGGCGCAGGCACTCGACGAAGCGAAACTGAACCTCTTTATCGGCAAGATGCTGGGCGATATCGGCGGGGCGATGAGCGTGCCGACCGCGCGGATCGGTTTCCGACTCGGGCTGTTCGATGAATTGGCCAAAAGTCCGGCAACAGCTGGCGAACTAGCCGCGCGCGCCGGCGGCCTGCACGAACGTTATGTCCGCGAGTGGTGCCTGGCCCAGTGCGCCAACGGTTACGTTGATTACGATCCGGCCAGCGACAGCTTCAGCCTGAGCCCCGAGCAGGCGATGGTTTTCACCATAACCGACAGCCCGGTATACTTGCGCGGAGCCTTCGAACTGGCTGCGGCGATGATTGAAGCCGAGGCCAAGGTCGAGCACTGCTTCCGCCATGGCACCGGCGTGCGCTGGGGCGATTCCGCGGGATGCCTGTTTTGCGCAACCGGCATGTTTTTCCGCCCGGGCTACGTCAACAACATCGTTCAGAACTGGATCCCGGCACTGGATGGAGCCGAGGCCAAACTGAACTCAGGCGCGAAGGTGGCCGATGTCGGTTGCGGAGTGGGCTTCTCGACTTTGCTGATGGCGCAGGCTTATCCCGCCAGCCACTTCACCGGCTACGATTTCCACGAACCGTCGATTATCGAAGCGCGCAGCCATGCCGCCGAGCACGGGCTGGGTGACCGGGTCAAATTCGAGGTCGCCAGTGCCAAGGACATTGCCGAAGACGGTTTCGATCTGATCACGATGTACGATTGCCTGCATGACATGGGCGATCCGGCGGGTTGTGCCGGGCATATGCGCCGAGTGCTCGCGCCGGGCGGAACCTGGATGATCGTTGAACCAATTGCGGGCAGTAATCCGGCGGAAAACTTCAACCCGGTGGGCCGGCTCTATTACAACGCCTCGACCATGATTTGCGTGCCGACCTCGCTCGATCAGGAAGTCGGCGCAGGGCTGGGCGCGCAGGCGGGTGAAGCTCGATTGACCGAGGTCATCCGCAGCGGCGGCTTCGAAACCGTGCGCCGTGCGACTGAAGGGCCGTTCAACATGGTGCTGGAGGCGCGTTAAGCTGCTCCGGACAATTCGGCGCGCAATCCGCTGATCAGCTTGGGATCGGCCTTGAGCCGGTATTCCTCTTCATCGAGCACCGCGTGGAATGCCTCGACTTTGCTGCGCGCCAGGTCGGCGGGGTCCAGTTCCATGCCGCGCGGCATGGTCGAGGCGATCAAGTCGATCATCCTTTCGACCCCATGGAGGCGGCCCCAAAGGTAATCGTTCTCGCGGTAAGCGCGGCTGAAAAAGGCACCGAAATTGTAGAACTCGGTGCCGCGCAAGACCGAGTGTGCGCCGCCCGGGCGGATTGTGTTGCAGTCCTCTGGCGAGATCCGGTCGACCTTGGCGGGTTCGAACTCGGTGCTGCCTTCGCCGCGCAGCAAGGGCAGGGTGACCGTGTCGTAGAACGGGAAGCCGAGATAGGTCAGCAGCACCCTTCGCTTGAGCTCGCGCGGCATCTTGGCGAGCGCCTGAACCAGCAAGCCGTCGACCACCAGATCGGTTGCGGGCAATTGCCGCCGCCGCGCAATCGCGCTCAGCACGGTGCCCGGATCGTGATCGAAATCGCGCGCAATCGCGCCGAAATCGCCGCCAAGAGCACCGTTCGCCTCGCGGTCGAAATACAGCGCCAGGGCCTGGTACACGACTGCACGCACCGCCTCGCGGGCTTCGGGTGCGTCGGCATCGAGATCGTCCCAGTCTTCGGCCAGCCGCCGCGCCAGCAAGCGCAGCCGGCGGATCCGGAACCCGAGGTCGTGATCGCGGAAAAAGGCGATGGTCGGTGCGCTCGCCCCGCCGCGCATCGCGGTGATATGATCGAGCCCGTGCAGTGCGAGCCACTGGTTGAGCCGCACTGCGACGGGATCTGCACCGCCGACCGTCAGTTCGGGCGCGGCATGTTCGATCGCCGCCGCCAGCTCATCGACGATCTGCGCAAACTTGACCTGCCCGTAGGCCTGAAACACGTATCCGGCTTGCGTTGCCGCAGCCTGCTGGGCCTTGGCGCGCCAGTTGCCAAGCCGGCGCATGGTCGGCGAATCAAGGAACAGCGTACGCCCGAACAATTTTTCGACCTTCGCCTCGACGTCGGGCCGCAGTGCGTCGACGATGGTCTTGAGTGCGGTCAGCTGGCGCGAGGCATCCGCAATCGCCTCAAGATTGTCGCGCACCGGCTGCTCACGCGGGATGGAGGACAGTGAGCCAAAGATCACCGCAAAAAACCCCGGAGCGCGGGTATCGGAATGACGCTGGCCGCCAACTTCGTCGGGATGCGGATCGATATAGACGAAGCGCCGGTCGACTTCGCGCTGCGCCGGGCGGTCGCGCAGCACCGCCATCGCCTCGGCGAACGGGGCGTTGACCAGTACCGAGCCGTCGATCAGTGCGACCGCTTCGGCATCGCCGCGGTGGCTATGCTCGGGCAGCACGCGTTCGACAAAGGCGGTGCGGCTATGCCACGGATCTTTGCGTTCCGCCGCGAGATTGTCGATCTCGGTCAGTTGTAGCGGCGGAAAGGCACCGGGAAAACTCGCTGTCGCCCGCGCTGCCAGGACCAGCTCGAGCGGTGCGGCAAGATTGTGTCCGCTGTCGCCCGGGGTCAACGCGCGGAAACCGATCAAAACACGGTGTTCGCTTTCCTCGATCATCGCCGGACTGTTGAGGTGGAGGACCACTGGGTGGCCCTTGAAGTCGGTCGTGGTGACAAACAGGTCGATCGGGTGGCCGGGTGGCAGCAAAGGTGCGTCGGTCGGTCCGCGCTGCATCGCGTCGAGCGCTTCCGCCAGAAGCCGCGAGAAGCCTAGCCCACCGAACGGCGGCTCGAACCAGCGCGAACGGATCAGCCGCGACAGCTTGCCGCGCACTTCGGACCGGGTTTCAGGCGCAACGCTGGCCGAGACGACATTGCCCGGACGCTTGAGTAGCCAGTAGACCAGCGGCATCGCCCAGAACTTGGCGACCCGCGACCACGGCCGCGCATCGGGATCGATCAGCACTTCGACATCGGCGCGTTCGAGCCACAGTTCGGTCAGCGGCTCCAGGCTTTGCCCCGAATGGATCGCCTGAGCGAGGTAGATGCCGTTGATCCCGCCGGCGCTCGCCCCGGCGATAATGTCGGTCATCACTTTCAGCCGCAGCCCCGATTGCCGCTCGATTCGCGCCAGCAGGCGCAAGTAGACCGCCTCAGTCCCGCCCTCCGCCGCCGCGCCACCATGATGCGCGCGACTCGCCCGAGCGAGCTTCCACAGCTCCTTGATCACGCCGTGCATGTAAACCGCCAGGCTCACCCCGCCGTAGCAGACCAGTGCGATGCGGAGTTCCTTTTGGCGCATGGTGACAACTGACTATAACGAATTGCCAAAGCAAGCGGTAAGGTGATCATAGGCACTTGCCACACTTGCGTTCCCTCTTCGTTCCAGATAAGTCGGGCTGATGGTCAAGACCAAACGCCGCTATATCTGCCAGGCCTGCGGGAGCGTCGCGCACCGCTGGCAGGGGCAATGCGCCGATTGCAGCGAGTGGAACACGCTGGCCGAGGACGCACCTGCAACAGTGTTTTCGGCCAAGCACGACTTGTCAGCAGGCGGCCGCGCGATCCGGTTCGAGGCGCTCGATGCTCCCGGCGAGCTGCTGGTCCGGCAATCGACCGGGCTGGCTGAGTTCGACCGGGCTTTGGGCGGCGGGCTGGTACCGGGGAGCGCGGTGCTGATGGGCGGCGATCCGGGGATCGGGAAGAGCACGCTGCTGCTGCAGGCCGCCGCCGCGCTGGCGCTGCGCGGGCAAGCCGCGGTTTATATCAGCGGTGAAGAGGCTGCCGGGCAAGTGCGGCTGCGAGCCGACCGGCTCGGGCTGGGCAAGGCCCCGATCCTGCTCGCCGCGGCGACTTCGGTGCGCGATATTCTCACCACGCTGGCAGGAATGCCGCCGCCGGCGCTGCTGGTGATCGATTCCATTCAGACGATGCATTCGGACCAGATCGAAGGCGCGCCCGGCACGGTCAGCCAGGTCCGCGCCTCGGCGTTCGAACTGATCCGTTACGCCAAGGAAAGCGGCACCGCGCTGGTGTTGGTCGGGCATGTCACCAAGGACGGCAGCATCGCCGGGCCGCGTGTGCTCGAGCATATGGTCGACGTGGTGATGAGCTTTGAGGGTGAGCGCAGCCATCAATACCGCATCCTCCGCTCGATCAAGAACCGCTTTGGCCCGGTCGACGAGATCGGGGTTTTCGCAATGGAAGGTGCCGGGTTGGCCGAAGTCGGCAACCCTTCGCTGTTGTTCCTGTCGGGCCGCGAACAGCCGGTACCGGGCAGCGCGGTGTTTCCGGCAATCGAGGGGACCCGCCCGGTGCTGGTCGAAATCCAGGCGCTGATTGTCCGGCTGGCGAGCGGGGCCACCCCGCGCCGCGCGGTGGTCGGGTGGGACAGCGGGCGTCTGGCGATGCTGCTCGCGGTGCTCGAAGCCCGCTGCGGGCTCAACTTTTCCTCGGCCGAAGTCTATCTGAACGTCGCAGGTGGTTACCGGCTGGTCGATCCCGCAGCGGACCTCGCTGTGGCCGCCGCGCTCATTTCCGCCTTGGCCGACAAACCGCTCGCCGCTGACGGGGTATGGTTCGGCGAAGTCTCGTTGGCGGGAGAAATCCGCCCCGTAGCCCACGGTGCAATCCGCCTGCGCGAAGCCGCCAAGCTTGGCTTTGCCAGCGCGTTTGGTCCGGCCGATCTGCCCGGCGGAGCCAAGGGTTCGCGCTATGCCGGGTTAACCTTGCTGCCAAATCTCGTTGACCGAATAATGGGCGGCACGTAGCTTCGCCGGCATGACCGGTTTTGACATCGCAGTACTGATCCTGGTGGGCCTTGGCGCGATCACCGGGTTTATGCGCGGGTTCGTCCAGGAAGTGTTCGCGTTGGCGGCGTGGGTGCTCGCTCTGGTGGCGATCCACAATCTGCACACCCCCCTCACTGCTGCGCTGCTTCGCTATGTTGGGACCGCCAGCGGTTCGTCGGTGCTGGCCTTCGCAATTTTGCTGCTGGTCCCTTATGCGATCGTCAAATTGCTGTCCGGCCGGCTTGGCGCGGCGAGCCGCAATTCGGTGCTCGGGCCGATCGACCGGGTGATCGGGTTCGGATTCGGCGCGATCAAGGGCATGGTGATCACCGTGCTGGCATTCTCGGTGCTGGTGCTCGGCTACGATACGATCTGGGGCGCCGGGGGCCGGCCGCATTGGATCGTCCAGTCGCGCAGCTATCCATTTGTCAATTCAGCCAGCGAGGCGCTGGTCAAGATGATCGGCGAACGCCGCCGCGCGGCAGCAGAGGCGGCCGCGCAGGATGCGGTCAAACGCAAGGCGAGCAATAGCCTGACCGGCCAGTGAGCAACGCTGCGCTGTACAATGCCGAAGTGCTGGGACTGGCCACGTCACTGGCCGACTATCCTCTGTCAGCCGATCTGCCGCTTCGCGGCTCGGCCCGCGCAACGACGTGCGGCAGCACCATCGAGTTGGGTCTGGCAGTCGATCCTGGCGGAAGGATAACCGGCGTCGGTGTGCGTGCGCAAGCTTGCGCCATCGGGCAGTCCGCTGCGGCCATTTTTGCTTTGGCCGCCCCGGGCAAGAGCTTCCGCGAGATCGGGACTGCCGTTTCCAGCATCGAAAACTGGCTGGCCGGCGATACCCTGCCCGACTGGCCCGGCATCGCCGTAATAGCTGCCGCGCGCGACTTCCCAGCGCGGCACGGGGCGATCCTGCTGGCGTGGCGCGCCGCGCTTGTCGCCTTGGCACCGCCCGGCTAGGGATGCGCGCTCAATCGGGGAGACCAGCACAATGACCAGCGCAGCAGCGACCGCGCCAATTGAACCCAGCGCGGCCGACATGCGGCTGGTGATCGGGGCCTCGTCGCTCGGCACGGTGTTCGAATGGTATGATTTCTTCATCTACGGAACCCTGGCGACCATCATCGGCAAAACTTTCGTGCCGTCCGACAACGAACTGGTCCGCCAGCTGGTGGTCTGGGCCGGGTTCGCGGTCGGGTTCGGTTTCCGTCCGCTGGGCGCAGTATTGTTCGGTTATCTGGGTGACCGCCTCGGGCGCAAGTACACCTTCCTGGTCACCGTTACGCTGATGGGCATCGCCACCGCGGCCGTCGGTCTGATCCCTTCGGCCGAATCGATTGGTTTGCTCGCGCCGGCGCTCGTCATTTTCCTGCGCGTCCTTCAGGGACTCGCGCTGGGCGGAGAATATGGCGGTGCGGCGATCTACGTCTCGGAGCACAGCCCGCCGGGCAAACGCGGCTTCTACACCGGGTTCATCCAGGCCAGCGTGGTCGGCGGGTTTGTGCTCAGCCTTGCCGTGGTGCTGGGCTGTAAGGCCCTCATGACGCCTGAGGTATGGCAAGCCTGGGGTTGGCGTGTGCCGTTCCTGATGTCGCTCGCGCTGCTCGCGGTCTCGCTGTGGATGCGGCTCAAGCTGTCGGAAAGCCCGGTGTTCACCGCGATGAAGGAGGCCGGCGAGATCGCCCACAATCCGTTCGTCGAGAGCTTTACCTATCCCGGCAACAAGCGGCGCATATTGATCGCGCTGTTCGGCGTCGGCGCGGGGCTGACGGTGATCTGGTACACCGCGATGTTCTACACCCTGTCGTTCCTGACCGTGCAGATGCGGGTCGAGGAAACCCGGGCGCAGCTGATCTGCGCCGCAGCCTCGCTGGTCGGGCTGGTGTTCTTCGTCGGCAGCGGTGCGCTGTCCGACCGGATCGGGCGCAAGATCCCGATCGTGTGGGGCTATGCCGCGACCCTGCTGCTGCTGTTCCCGTGTTTCTGGACGATAGGCTGGGCGCTGGTGCCGGCGCAGGAGGCCGCGGCCGCAGGCGCCAGGATCGTGCCCGATGCATCGGCGACGGCGATTGTTCTGGGGGCGCTGCTGGTGCTCAGCGCATTGTCGGGCGCGACTTACGGCCCGGTCGCCGCACTGCTTTGCGAGATGTTCCCGGCGCGCATCCGCTATTCGTCGATGTCGATCCCTTATCACATCGGTACCGGCTATTTCGGCGGGTTTCTGCCGCTGATCGCGACGGCGATCGTGGCGCGCACAGGTGATCCTTACTCTGGGCTATGGTACGCCTGGACCGTGACTCTGGTCGCGCTCGTCGTTGCTGCCTGGGGCCTCAAAGGCGGAGCGCCGCAAGACTTTGCCGACGATGCCGCCTGAACGGCCTGGCTACCCCCTGCGCCTGACGATCGATGCCGCCGCGCTGGCCGACAACTGGCGCGCGCTTGATCGGCTGTCGGGCAGCGCGAGCGCTGCGGCGGCGGTCAAGGCGGATGGCTACGGGCTTGGTGCGCGGCGCGCGGTCCAGCTGCTGTGGGCGGCCGGTTGCCGCACGTTTTATGTCGCACATTGGGCTGAGGCGGCCGAGCTGCTCGATCTGGTTCCGGCCGAAAGCATCGCAGTGCTGCACGGGCCAATGACCGTGCAGGACGTGATCTTCGCCAAGGCCACCGGCGTGCGCCCGGTGATCAACTCGCTGGCTCAGACGAGTTTGTGGCACAAAGCGGGAGGCGGACTGTGCGATCTGATGGTCGATACTGGAATCAACCGGCTCGGGCTGGCGATGGCGGACCTGGCCGACCCGACTATTGCCGCACTCAGTATCGATACGCTGCATTCGCATCTTGCGTCGGCTGACGATGCATCGCGTCTCAACGAGGTGCAGCGGGAACGTTGGCAAGCGGCCTGCCGTCAGGTGCCGCACCGCCGCTCAGCTTTAGCCAACAGTGCCGGGATCGCGTTGGGGGAGGGTTATCACGGCCAGCTCACCCGCCCGGGTCTCGCACTTTACGGCGGCGTGCCTTGTGCAGCCCTTGCTCCGCACATCCGTCAGGTCGTCTTTCCCGAGGCGCAATTGATCCAGCGCCGCGTGCTGCAAGCGGGCGACACAGTTGGCTATAACGCTACTTTCACGGCCCCGGCTCCGCTCGAAGTCGGCGTGGTTACCCTGGGTTACGCCGATGGGTACCTGCGCTGCTGGTCGAACCTGGGCACCATGCGCGCAGGGGGGGCAGAGCTGGCGGTGCTGGGCCGCGTCTCGATGGACATGACCGTGATCGACCTGTCCGCCGCGCCCGATCTGGTCGAGGGCGACTGGGTGACGCTCGATTACAGCCTGCCCGATGCGGCTGCGAAGTCAGGCCTGTCGCAATACGAACTGCTCACCTCGCTGGGTCGCCGGTTCCAGCGATGATGCTGCGCAACATCGATTTGTTGCAATGCCGTTGCTGCAAGTGCTAACGCTACGGCACGCGAACCATTTCACGATCGGACCACCCAGATGAGCGAAGCCGAGGCCGAGACGGTCATCATCAAGAAGTACGCCAACCGGCGGCTCTACAACACCAAGAGCTCGAGCTACATCACGCTCGATCACCTGGCCAAGATGACCCGCGAAGGCGTGGAATTCAAAGTGCTCGACGCCAAGACCGGGACCGACATCACCCATTCGATCCTGACCCAGATCATCATGGATGAGGAAAGTGCCGGCGGCGAACAGATGCTCCCGGTCAACTTCCTGCGCCAGCTGATCGGCATGTACGGCAATTCGATGCAGGGGATGGTCCCGCATTATCTTGAGGCATCGATGGATCATTTCCGCTCGAACCAGAACAAGCTGCGCGAAGCTTTCGAAGCGAGCATCGAGGCCAATCCGCTGGCCAAGCTGGCCCAGCAGAACCTCGCCATGTTCAAGGCTGCCGCATCGGCCTTCGTGCCGGGTCGGGCCGATGTCAAACCCGCCAGCGGCGCCGGCGCCGGCAAGGATCACGGCGAAGAGCTGGACGCGTTGCGTGCGCAAATGGCCGAGATGCAGGCCAAACTCGACAAGCTCGGCAACGACTAGCGTTTGAGCAAAGCGATACCCGGCGCGTCGAACTGACGGCCGCGGCCCAGTTGCAGCTCCTTGGGCGGCACCCCGCTGGGAAACATGCACGGCCCCAACTTGAGGGTCGCGGCGAGGCGGCAAAACCCGCCGCCGAGCTGGATCAGGTAACCCTTGTGCAGCCCGACCTCGACCGCTTCGAATTCGCTTTGCATGTTCAGCGTGAATTTTATTGGCTCGGCCGTGAGGCCCCAGGCTGACAACGACAGCAACGGGAAGAGATCGAGCTCCTGCTCAAGCTTGCCCAGCCGGACGAAATTGGGCTGGTCTTCGCTTGCGGTCCTGGCCGCGGCTTCCACCAGTGCAGGCGCATCGGCCCAGCTTTTGGCAAAGGTCCCGAGCAGATTGATCGCGCGAAATTTCTGGCCGATTGCAGCGGCAATGCGCGGTGTAGCCAGCCCGGCCAGCGCGCGTTTCAGACGCCCACCGCCTTGCTCGCCCAAATCCTCGCGCATTTGTTCCGCGGCGGCATCGAAGCATTCGGGCGGCACCAGCTCATCCAGTGCCAGGCTGTCGAATTCGTTCAGCATCGTATTCCCCTAGCAAAGGATTTTCAGTCCGCGTGGCGTGCTTGGCGTACCACGCTCGATCTCGACCAGCAGTTGCACCTCAGGCGCGCTCAGCAATGGATCTGCGGCGCTGACCAACCGCGGAGTGGCAGTCTCAATCCGGCAGTCCAGCGCCAACTTGGGCGAGAGCCAGCGCTTCAGACCATATCCAGCCGCTGCAACCGCGGCGATAACCGCGGCAATCAGGACCCACGGCCACGGCGCGGGTGGTGTTTGACGGTTCGCTAAAACGTCGGCCGAAGCCGGAGGCGGAGCTTGAGCGAGTGTGGGCGCAGGTGCCGCAGCAACGGGCAATTGGGCAACCGGCGGCGCAGCTACAGCGGGAACCGGTGGCGGTATTGGCACAGGGCGAGGGGTCGCCATCGGAGCAGGCTTTGGCGCTGGCGTGATCACGGGCGTGGGGGTGGGCCGGGGTGTCGCTGTCGGGTACGGCTTTGGTGTCGTCGTTTGGGTCGGCGCCGGAGTCGGCGCCGGTGCTGGTGTCGGTCTAGGAGTTGGTGTCGGCGTGGGTGTCGGCTTTGGAGCAATCAGCGAGCCGATGAAATCGGTGACCTGCTTCGGATCGATCTTGGGGGCCGGCTTCGTCGCGGTATCGCGGGGCGGCACACCATTGGTGGTCTGAGCCGCGAGCGGCTGCACAGCTGCGAATAGCAGCGCCGCAGAGCCGATCAGCATTCCCCTCGTACTGCGCATGCCCTTGCCCCCAACTTCCCTGCGCCAATCCTACCACGCGCTCGGCGCAGCACAATCCCGGCCTGTCTCGGCCTTGCCCCCGAGTGTCCCAGCGGCTATCGGCCAGCCCATGAAACACGCGCTCTCTGTCACCCGTTCCGAAGACTTCGCCGCCTGGTATCAGGAGGTCATCGCCGAGGCTGAAATGGCCGAGGAATCAGGGGTGCGCGGGTGCATGGTGATCCGGCCATGGGGCTATGGCATCTGGGAGCGGATCCAACACCTGATGGACGCGCGGATCAAGGCGGCGGGGGTGGAAAACTGCTATTTTCCGCTGTTCATCCCGCTCAGCTACTTCGCCAAGGAGGCTGAACACGTTGACGGTTTCGCCAAGGAAATGGCAGTGGTCACGCATCACCGCCTGATCGCCGACGGCAAAGGCGGGCTGATCCCCGATCCTGACGCCAAGCTGGAAGAGCCGTTGATCGTGCGGCCCACTTCGGAAACGGTAATCGGCCAGGCGATGGCACGCTGGATCCAGTCGTGGCGCGATCTGCCCTTGCTGACCAACCAGTGGGCCAACGTCGTGCGCTGGGAAATGCGCACCCGCATGTTCCTGCGCACCAGCGAATTCCTCTGGCAGGAAGGCCACACCGCGCACGCTGACAAGGCGGATGCAATGGCCGAAACTTTACGCGCGCTCGAAATGTACCGCGCCCACGCCGAGGAAGACCTCGCGATCCCGGTCATCGCGGGCGAAAAGCCTGAAAACGAGCGTTTCCCCGGTGCCGCCGCGACCTATTCGATCGAGGCGATGATGCAGGACGGCAAGGCGTTGCAGGCTGGCACCTCGCATTATCTGGGCACCGCTTTCGCTGAAGCCGCAGGGATCCGGTACCAGGACAAAGAAGGCCAGCAGACGCTGTGCCACACCACCAGCTGGGGGGTTTCGACCCGGCTGATCGGCGGGGTGATCATGGTCCACGGCGACGACGACGGCCTCCGTGTCCCGCCGCGGATCGCCCCGCACCAGGTGGTTATCCTGCCGATGCTGCGCGAGGACGATGGCGATGAGGCGCTGCTGGCGTACTGCGAGGAATTGCGCAAGGCATTGGTGAGCCAAACCGCGCTGGGCGAACCGGTCCGCGTGCTGCTCGACAAGCGCGCCGGCAAGGCCACGCAGAAGCGCTGGGGCTGGGTCAAGAAGGGCGTGCCGCTAATCCTCGAAATCGGCGGGCGCGATGCGGCTGGCGGGCAGGTATCGGTGCTGCGGCGTGACCAGCTTTACCGCGACGACGGCAAGGTCAACTTTGCCGCGAAGAGCCGGGACGAGTTTATCGCTGGAGCCGCGACTGAATTGGAAGGCATCCAGCACAGCCTGTATGCTGAAGCGACCGGCCGCCGTGATGCACAGATCGAACGCGGGGTGACTGACCTGGCCGGGCTTGAGCAGTTCTTCGCCGCCAACCAGAAATACCCAGGCTGGGTTGAGTTGGGTTGGTCGCGCCCGACCGGCGCGGCGCTGGAAGCGGTGGTGACCAAACTCAAGGCGCTCAAGCTCACCGTGCGTAACACCCCGCTGGGTAGCGGAACGATGGCCGGAACCTGCCCGTTTACCGGCGAACCCGCAGCCGAAAGGATTTACGTTGCGCGTGCTTACTAAGGTCGCATCACTCGCGCTGCTGATGGCGGCGCCGCTGCTAGCACGCAGCGTTCCTGTAGCAGAGGTCAGCGCAACGCGTCTTCGCGCAGATGTGGCCTCGCTGGTTTCGTTCGGCACCCGCCATACCCTGTCGAGCGCCGACGATCCCAACCGCGGCATCGGCGCAGCGCGGCGCTGGGCCGCGGGCGAGTTCCGCAAGACCAGCGCGGCCTGCGGCGGTTGCCTCGAGATCGTGCTGCCCGAAAACACAGTTACCGGCGAGCGGATGCCGCGGCCAGTCAAGATCATCAATGTGCTCGCCATCCAGCGCGGCACCGAGCGGCCCAACGAAGTCGTGATCGTTCAGGGCCATATCGACAGCCGCGTGTCTGACGTAATGAACGCAACTGCCGATGCGCCGGGCGCGAACGACGATGGTTCCGGCACTGCCTTGGTTCTCGAAGCGGCGCGCGTCCTGTCGAAGCGCAAATTCCCGACTACGATTATCTATGCGGTGCTGTCCGGCGAGGAGCAGGGGCTGTTCGGCGGCAAGCTGCTGGCGGATTATGCCAAGCAGCAAGGCTGGACGGTCAAGGCCGTGCTCAACAACGATATTGTCGGGAATACGCGCGGGTCGGACGGGGTGATCGACGACAAGACTGTGCGGGTGTTCTCCGAGGGTCCGCGCGCCGATGGTGACGATGCGCTGCGGGCGCAGGTACGGCGCTTCGGTGGTGAGAACGACAGTCCGAGCCGCAACTTGTCGCGGTTCGTTGCGGGTCTCGCACCGAGCAGCTCCGGCGGCCTCCAAGTGCGTCAGGTGTGGCGCGCCGACCGCATGGGGCGCGGCGGCGATCATCTCCCGTTTCAGGAAATGGGCGTACCCGCGATCCGCTTTACGGTCGGCGTCGAGAACTACGATCACCAGCATCAGGACCTGCGGACCGAAAAGGGCGTGGTCTATGGCGACACGATCGAATTCATGGACTTCGCCTATCTCGCCAAGGTCACGCGCTTGAACGTCAAGGTCATCACCGCGCTTGTCAGTGCACCGATGCCGCCAGCAGTCCAGGCCGTTGGCGCAGTATCGACATCGACGCGGCTCAAGTGGCATGCGGTTCCCGGTGCGACCTGGTACCGGCTTTATCGCCGCCGTACCGACGCACCGAGCTGGACATTTGTCCAGCTCATCTATCCCGGCGCACCTGACAAGGACGGGTTCTTCAGCACAGAATTGATCGGTGTACGCGCCGATGACTGGCTGTTTGGCCTATCGGCAGTCGCAGGCGGGCAGGTAACCGGGCTTGAAAGCCCTGTTTCTTCAGCCGTTCCGGGCGGCCAGTTTGCACCGCTCCGCTGATGGCCAAGCACCCACCGGGCCTGCCCACGCGCAAGCAGATCCTCGATTTCATCGCCAACAGCGACGATCCCGCTGGCAAGCGTGAGATCGCGCGAGCTTTCGGGCTCAAGGGGCAGGAGAAAATCCAGCTCAAATCGATGCTCAAGGACATGGCCGAGGAAGGCCTGATCGACGGCAACCGCACCGCGTTCCACCGCATGGGCGGGGTGCCCAAGGTCACCGTGCTGCGGGTCATCGAGATCGACGAGGGCGAGGCGATTGCCGTGCCTGACAGCTGGACTCCCGACGATGCCGTCCCGCCGCCACGGATCAGGCTGCGCGCCTTGAAGGGCCGCGACAGCGCGCTCCGGTCGGGCGACCGCGTGCTGGCGCGGACCGAAGAGGCCGGCCCAAGCGGAATGGGGGGCTGGATCGCTCACCCGATGAAGAAGCTGCCCGCCGCGATCGATCAGACGATGGGCGTGATCGAGCTGGACGGTGCCGGCCAGGCGTGGCTCGCCCCGGTCGACAAGCGCGAGCGCAATTCGATGCCGGTCGCCGATCTGGGCGGGGCGGAGGAAGGTCAGCTGGTGCTGGCCGAGCCGGTCGGGCGCAGTCCGCGCTCCGGGGTCAAGGTCACCGCCGTGCTGGGCGATCCGCTCGCCCCGCGCGCGTTCAGCCTGATCGCGATTCACAAGCACGGCATTCCGTTCGCCTTCGATCCCGATACGATCGACGAAGCCGAATTGGCCGCCAAATTGCCGCTCCATGCCGATAAGCGCGAGGACTTGCGCCACCTTCCGATCGTCGCGATCGACCCGAGCGACGCGCGCGATCATGACGACGCGATCTGGGCCGAGCCCGACGGGGAGGGCGGCTTCCGCGCGCTAATCGCGATTGCCGACGTCAGCTATTATGTCCGCCCCGGATCTTCGCTGGATCGCGACGCCCGCAAACGCGGCAATTCGGTCTATTTCCCCGACCGGGTCGTGCCGATGCTGCCCGAGGTGCTGAGTGCCGACGTCTGCTCGCTGCGGGCTGGCGAGGACCGCGCGGCGATGGCTTGCCATGTTACCTTCACCGCCGAGGGCAAGGTGACGTCATGGCGCTTCACCCGCGCGGTGGTGCGAATTCATGAAGTCATCGCCTACGAGGAAGCCCAGCGGCGGATCGAAGCGGGCGAGGATGACCCGCAATTGACCGCGTTGTGGTCAGCATGGCGTGCGCTTAATGCCGCACGCAACGCACGCGATCCGCTGGCGCTCGACTTGCCCGAGCGCCGTGTAGTGCTCGACGAGCACGGCAAAATCCAGGAAATCGCGCTGCGCCAGTCGCTCGATGCGCACAAAGTGGTCGAGGATTTCATGATCACCGCCAACGTCGCCGCAGCCAAGGCGCTCGAGGCTAAGTTCGCGCCGGTGGTGTACCGCATCCACGAACCGCCGAGCCGCGAGAAGCTGGTCGCGCTCAAGGACTACCTCGCGACTTTCGACAAGCAGCTGTCGCTGGGTCAGGTGATCACCCCGGGACTGTTCAACCGTATGCTGAAAGATATCGCGGACGAGTCTGAAAAGGCTGTGATTATGGAAGCGGTGCTGCGCAGCCAAACACAGGCATTTTATGGACCGCGCAACGCGGGGCACTTCGGCTTGGCGCTCGGCTCCTACGCGCATTTCACCTCGCCGATCCGGCGTTATTCGGATCTTCTGGTCCACCGCGCGCTGGTCGATGGTTATGGGCTCGAACTGCCTGCGCCCAAGGGCAAACTGCCCGCGCACAGCGGCCTGTCAGAGCGTGACCGCGCTGACCTGACCCGCGTCTCCGAAGCGATCAGCCAGACCGAACGCCGCGCGATGATGGCCGAGCGCGATACGATCGACCGCTATGTCGCGGCGTGGCTTTCGGCGCGGGTCGGCGAGGTGTTCGAATGCCGCGTGACCGGCGTGCAGCGGTTCGGGCTGTTCGCGACGATCATCGGGCTGGGCGGCGACGGGCTGGTGCCGATCTCGGTACTCGGCGACGAACGGCTCAACTACGACGACAAGGCGCAAGTGCTCGAAGGTGAGCGCAGCGGGATCAAATACGGCATGGGCCACCGCATGCGGCTCAAGCTGGCCGAGGCGAACCCGCTAACCGGGGCGCTCAAGTTCGAGCCTGAGGGCAGCACGGGTGGCCGGATCGAAGCGCGCGGCAAGCCATCGGCGCTGCACAAGAAGGGCAATCATCTCGCTGGAAAGCGCGGTCGGCCCGGTAACATCCGCCACCAAGGCAAGCGCAAATAGTCAGCTCAGCCGTTCAATTTCGTCATCACTGAGCCCGCCCGGGATGACATAGACCGGGCAGGGCAGTTGCCCCGCGCTGCCGGCGAAATGCGAAACCAACGGCCCCGGGCCGCCGCTCGCTTCGGCGCCGAGCACCAGCGCCGACACTTCAGGATGTTCCGTCAGGTAATCGCGGATCACCGCGACTCCGTCGCCCTGCCGGACCGAGATCGTCGGCGGTTTCCCGCCCCCGCTGAGCAGGCTGCCGGCGGCCGATGTGACCAGTGCCTCGGCGCGGGCGCGGGCTTCTTCCTCGATCGTTGCCTGGATGCCGCCGAACGCCACAAACGGCTGCGGCGGAACCAGTGCGAGCAAGTGCACTGCGCCGCCGGTGCGCTGGGCACGGCGCGCGGCAAAGCGCAGCGCCAGGCTGGCCTCGTCGGTCTCGTCCATGATCACCAGATAGACCCGCATCGCCCGCTCCCTTGCCGGGCGATATCCGCCACAAACGTATTCCGCGCAAGCATCTTGCCGTGGCCGCGACTTTTGGCCAGAGACGTTACGGAAACGAAGACCGCCAGGGGACCGGACACTACCATGCCGATCGAAATCAAGATGCCCGCGCTTTCGCCGACGATGGAGGAAGGCACGCTCGCCAAGTGGCTGGTCAAGGTCGGCGACAAGGTCGCCTCGGGCGACATCATGGCCGAGATCGAGACCGACAAGGCGACGATGGAATTCGAGGCGGTCGACGAAGGCACGATCACCGCGATTGCGGTGGCCGAGGGTACCGAGGGCGTGAAGGTCGGCACAGTGATCGCGACGATTGCCGGTGAGGACGAAGATGCCAGCGCTGCGCCTGCTCCGAAGGCCGCCGAAACGCCCGCACCGCCAGCACCCAAACCCGCGCAGCCTACACCCAAACCCGCTCAGGCTGAGCCTGTCGAAGCCCCCGCAGTGAACCCGCCCAAAGCGCAAATCACCCCAATCGCTGCGGACGGCGACAGGATCATCGCCTCACCGCTGGCCAAACGCATTGCGGCCGAATTGGGTGTCGATCTGGCCAAAGTCACCGGCACCGGACCCGGCGGCCGGATCATCAAGGCCGATGTCGAAGGAGCGCAGGCCGGGGCCGCACCTGCCGCCGCCGCGCCAACTGCCGCAGCGGACACCAGCACCCCGATGCCCGACTTCGGCATTCCCTACGAGGCCGAAAAGCTCAACAATATCCGCAAGGTCATCGCGCGCCGCCTGACCGAGGCCAAGCAGACCATTCCGCATATCTACCTGACCGTGGACATTCGCCTTGATGCACTGCTCAAGCTGCGCGGCGAACTTAACAAGGCACTTGAACCTGATGGCATAAAGCTCTCGGTCAACGATCTTCTGATCAAGGCGCTGGCCAAGGCGCTGATCCGCGTGCCCAAGTGCAATGTCAGCTTTGCCGGGGACGAGCTGCGCAAATACACCCGCGCCGATGTGTCGGTGGCGGTCGCTGCCCCATCGGGCCTGATCACCCCGATCATCGTCGATGCGGGGGTCAAGGGCGTTGCGCAGATCAGCACCGAGATGAAGGCGCTGGCCGACAAGGCGCGCGAAGGCAGGCTCCAGCTGCACGAGTTCCAGGGCGGCACCGCCAGTCTGTCGAACCTCGGCATGTTCGGGATCAAGCAATTCGAAGCCGTGATCAACCCGCCGCAAGCCATGATCATGGCGGTCGGCGCGGGCGAACCACGGCCCTACGTGGTCGATGGCGCGCTTAGCGTCGCCAGCGTGATGAGCGCCACTGGTTCGTTCGATCACCGCGCGATCGATGGCGCGGATGGCGCGCGGTTGATGCAAGCGTTCAAGGATTTGATCGAGGCACCGCTGGGACTGGTGGCGTGAAAAATTTCTCCAAGCAACCGTCGGCTTTGCGGCAGGTTGCTGGATTTATTTTGACGGGGATCGCAATTTCGCTGACGGTTGGTTTTGCCTTTGTTGCCGTAATCATGTTTTCGGGGAGGCCGATTGATGGCTGGGCTCCAACCGACAGCGTTTTGGGCGGCTTTCTTGTGACTGCGCTTGCATTGCCTTTCGTTTTCGTTGGTCAGACCGTATTTGGCATACCAGCCTTGATTGCAGCGCGACGCCATAACTTGCTGCTTCATCCTGTGATTACGGCTGGATTTGGAAGCATTGTGGGTACTGTCGCCAGTGGATGTTTGGTCATCCCACTCATGGGGCGCGACTTCGTAGACATAACCCTTCTTGTTTTGCTTGGCGCAGCTTCTGGCTTGGTCGGTGGGCTGATCTGGTGGTTTTTGGTTGAACGGCATTTTGTCTGGAGCTGGAATGTTTGATTACGACCTCATCGTCCTCGGTTCCGGACCCGGCGGCTATGTCGCGGCAATTCGCGCGGCGCAGCTGGGGCTGAAGACCGCGATTGTCGAGAGGGAGCTGCTCGGCGGGATTTGTCTCAACTGGGGGTGCATTCCGACCAAGGCGCTGCTGCGTTCGGCCGAGATTTTCCACTATATGCAGCACGCCAAGGACTACGGATTGGTCGCGGAGAAGATCAGCGCGGACCTTGCCGCCGTGGTCAAGCGCTCACGAGGAGTGGCCAAGCAGCTCAATCAGGGGGTCACCCACCTGATGAAGAAGAACAAGATCACGGTGTACATGGGCGAGGGCAAATTGCTCGCGCCGGGCAAGCTCGAAGTGAAGGGCGAGAAGGCGACTGAAACGCTTTCGGCCAAGCACATCATCATCGCCACCGGCGCGCGGGCGCGCGACCTGCCGTTTGCTCCGGCTGACGGCAAGCGGGTCTGGACTTATCGCCATGCCATGACGCCAAGCGAACTTCCGAGCAAGCTGCTGGTCATCGGCTCGGGCGCAATCGGGATTGAATTTGCCAGTTTTTACAACGATATGGGCAGCGAAGTTACCGTGGTCGAAATGCTCGACCGGATCGTCCCGGTCGAAGACGGCGACGTGTCGGTGTTCCTCGAAAAGGCGCTGAAGAAGCAGGGCATGACCATCCTGACCGGGGCCGGGGTCGAGAGCCTCGCGGTCGGCGAGGGCGGGGTCAAAGCCAAGATCAAGACCGCCGACGGTAAAGTGGCCGAAAGCGAGTTCAGCCACGTGATCGTCGCGGTTGGCATTGCCCCCAACACCGAGAACATCGGGCTCGAAACGCTGGGCATCAAGGCCGATCGCGGGATTATCGCCATCGACGGGATGGGCCGCACCAATGTTGCGGGGGTCTGGGCAATCGGTGATGTGACGCCGGGTCCATGGCTGGCGCACAAGGCCAGCCACGAAGGCGTGATCGCCGCCGAGGCCATTGCGCAGGCGCTGGGCAACCAGGATGTTCATCCACACGCGATGGACAAGCGTAACATTCCCGGCTGCACCTACTGCCACCCGCAAATCGCCTCGGTCGGGCTGACCGAGGCCAAGGCCAAGGAAGCGGGCTACACCGTCAAGGCCGGGACATTCCCGTTCATCGGCAACGGCAAGGCGATCGCGCTGGGCGAGGCTGAGGGCTTCATCAAGACCGTGTTCGATGCCAAGTCCGGCGAACTGCTCGGCGCGCACATGATCGGGGCCGAAGTGACCGAGCTGATCCAGGGCTATGTCGTGGGCAAGACGCTCGAAACCACCGAGGCCGAGCTGATGGCGACCGTCTTTCCGCATCCGACTCTGAGCGAAATGATGCACGAAAGCGTGCTGGCCGCGTACGGCCGGGCGATTCATATCTAGCTCGTTGACTGCTATGGGTGCAGCAGACGGTTTGCTGCAGACCATTTGCCGCGGGCTTGCTTGAGCCGGGGCAATACGCTTCGCTAGTGGTTTAGGCTGGCACTAACTGCGCGATTAAGCTTTAATCTTCGCCAGACCGGTATCACGCCGGCTTTCGAGGGGGACAATTCATGGCCGAGACACCGCCCGCAACAACCGTTGCACCGCCGCCCGGACCGCTTGCCGGTCTTGCGATCTTGATTATCGTGCTGGTGCTGATCGCCGCGTGGCTCGCAATTGGATCGCTGTTTCTACAGCAGACCTCGCTGATCGGCGGGTTCCTGATGCTGTGGTACTGGGCCAACAACGAGCAGCTGCAAATCAAGCGCCTGCCTGCCGCGATCATCGGCGCGGTGGTCGGGATCGGGCTGGGTTGGGCCCTGGTCTATGGCACGGTCAATTATGGCACCACGGGCCTAATCGCCGCCCTGCTGCTGCTGATCCTGGCGCTCTACCTCGATATCATCAAGGCGGTCCCGCTGGTGGTGAACACCTCGACGATGCTTTACGTCACGATTGCTGCAGCGCCGCTGGTGCAACTGCATGTCGATTGGGTGGAATTGGTGCTCTCGACAGTGGTCGGCGGGCTGTTCTTCGGGCTGGCGGTCGAAGGGCTACAGCGCCTCGCAGCGAAGTATGCGCCGGCTGGTTAAGCTGGCAAAAATATGGCAGACATTGCCGCCAAGGGTTGCGTGGCTTCAGGGGATCGCATCATGATTCATCGCCACATCTTTCGCATTGCTCTCTCGCTCGCGGTCATTGCGGGGGCTAGTGCCGCGCACGCCAAGCCTGCACCGACGCTGTTCACAGCTGCTGACGTCGAACGCATCGCCCCCCCGCTCGATCACGGATGCATCCTCGGCGCAGCGGCGAAGGCGGCCACGCCCGATCAAAAGATCGAACACTGCACCGCCGGGATCGCCGCGTTCGAAGCGATCAAGGCGAAATCCAAAAGCGCGTCCGAACGGGCGGGCATGGATTTTCTGATCGCCACGTTCGATTTCGCGCGCGCTGGCAGTTACCTCAAGATCGACACGGTCCGTTCGGCGCGCGTCTGCGCTTCGGCCGAACGTGTTTTTGCTCTGATGGTCGGGATCGACGCCAAGCTGTTCGATACAAAAATGGCTGATTCGATGATCATTTCGCGCGCTGGAGTAAGCCGCAGCGTTGTCGTTTGCCGCCAGGATTTCGGCACACCCAGCGGCGCACCGGCGATTCTGACGGAGTAGCTGCCGACACCTTAACGAAATCTGGCGGACAGGGTGGGATTCGAACCCACGGTGAGCTTGCACCCACGGCGGTTTTCAAGACCGCTGCCTTAAACCACTCGGCCACCTGTCCTACATTTGGCGCAGCTAGCCGGTTTGCTTGGATGCGGCAATTCCCGAATCG
>JANYGC010000063.1 GCA_025359425.1 Sphingomonadaceae bacterium | reverse complement strand
GCCTCGGCTTCGCTCGGCCAAACCCCTCGACTTCGCTCGGGGCGAACGGGGTTGGATTAGTCTTCGTTCACGAACGGAAGTTCCGACGACTACTCGCCACCCAGATCCTGCACCGAGCTCGCAAATTCCTCGAAGTCCTTGGCCTCGGTGAAATCGCGGTAAACGGAGGCGAAACGGATGTAGGCGACGGTATCGAGCGCGCGCAGGCCGTCCATCACCATCTCGCCAATCGTCGAGGCAGCCACTTCCGTATCGCCCAGCGTTTCGATCTGGCGCTGCACGCCCGAGACCAGCTGGTCGAGCCGTTCCTGCCCGATTCCGCGCTTGCGGCAGGCCAGAGCGACCGACTGGTCGAGCTTGGCGCGATCGAAGTTTTCGCGGGTGCCGCTCGACTTGACCACAGTGACTTCGCGCAATTGCACCCGCTCGAACGTGGTGAAACGCGCCCCGCAGCTGTCGCACTGGCGGCGGCGGCGGATCGCGGTGTTGTCCTCGGTCGGGCGCGAATCCTTTACCTGGCTGTCGTCATGCGCGCAGAACGGGCAACGCACTTACGGGCGCAGCCTTTTGTAAAACATCGCGCCCGCGCCGATGATGATCCCGGCGGGAATGCTGAGCAGCGGCAGCACCAGGCCAGCGACCGCGCCTGCGGCAGCAGCCACTAGAACCGGCTTGGTCGAGGGGTGGCGGACGCCTTGTTTGGCCATGCCGGTAATTTCGGCCTTGGCGTCCTGGACAATGTTATCGCTCATGGCTCAAAGCTCCTGATAGATCGGGAATTGCGCGCAAAGGTCTTCGACCTGGGCGCGGACGCGGGCTTCGACCTGCGCATCGCCTTCCTCGCCATTGTGCGAGAGGCCGTCAACCACTTCGGCGATGAGCCGGCCGATCGCCCCGAACTCCGCCTCGCGGAAGCCGCGGGTGGTTCCGGCAGGAGTGCCGAGCCGGATCCCCGAGGTGACGAACGGCGAACGGGTGTCGAACGGCACACCGTTCTTGTTGCAAGTCAGCCAGGCGCGGTCGAGGCCCTTTTCGGCCGATTTGCCGGTGACGTTTTTGGGCGACAGATCGACCAGCATTAGGTGATTGTCGGTCCCGCCCGAAACGATCCGCAGGCCGTGCTGGCTGAGGCTGGCCGCCAGCGCGCGGGCGTTGGCGACGATCTGCGCAGCGTAGGCCTTGAACTCAGGCTGCAACGCCTCGCCAAAAGCAACCGCCTTGGCCGCAATCACATGCATCAATGGCCCGCCCTGCAAGCCGGGGAACACCGCCGAGTTGAACTTCTTGGCGAGCGCTTCGTCATTGGTCAGGATCACGCCCGAACGCGGCCCGCGCAATGACTTGTGGGTGGTCGTTGTGACAACATGCGCGTGCGGGAAGGGCGAGGGGTGCGCGCCGCCCGCAACGAGGCCGGAGAAGTGGCTCATGTCGACCATCAGCAGCGCGCCGACTTCATCGGCGATCGCACGGAATGCGGCGAAATCCCACACCCGCGAATAGGCGGTGCCGCCGGCGATGATCAGCTTGGGTTTATGTTCGCGGGCGAGGCTTGCGACCTGCTCCATATCGAGCAATTCGTCGTCCTGGCGCACGCCGTAGGGGATCGGGTGGAACCACTTGCCGCTCATGTTGACCGGCGACCCATGCGTGAGGTGGCCGCCCGAATTAAGATCGAGTCCCATGAAGCTGTCACCCGGATTGAGCAGGGCGAGGAACACGGCCTGGTTCATCTGGCTGCCCGAATTGGGCTGGACGTTGGCGTATTCGCAGCCGAACAGCGCCTTGGCCCGCTCGATCGCCAAGGTTTCGACCACGTCGGCATATTCGCAGCCGCCGTAATAACGCTTGCCCGGATAGCCCTCGGCATACTTGTTGGTGAACACCGAGCCGGTCGCCTCCAGAGTGGCGCGGCTGGCGATGTTCTCGCTCGCGATCAGTTCGATCTTGTGCTGTTGGCGGCCCAGTTCGCCGCGCACCGCTGCGTAAACTTCGGGATCGGCCTGCTCGAGCTTGGCCGAAAAGAACCCGGCCGGGCGAATGGCGGGGATCGCTTCAAGAGTGTCGGTCACAGGCACTTGGCTCCTCAGCAGGTCGGGTGAGTCAATTTGTCGACGCGGGCTGCATGACGCCCGCCCTGGAACTGCGCGGCCAGAAATGCGTCAAGGCAGGCTTTGGCCATATCCGTTCCGATCAACCGCGCGCCCATTGCGATGGCATTGGCATTGTTGTGTTCGCGCGCCAGCGTCGCCGCGTAAGGCTCGGACACCAGCGCACAGCGCAGCGCGGGGTGGCGGTTGACTGCGATTGCGATCCCGATCCCCGAACCGCACAGCGCGACGCCCAGCTCGGCGGTGCCATCCGCGATCACGTCGGCCAGCTTATAGCCGAAGTCAGGATAATCGACCCGGTCCGGGGTGTCGGGCCCCAAGTCGGCCACGTCGTGACCCAGTCCGATCAGGTGTTCGCGCAGCTCGGCCTTGAGGTCGAACGCGGCGTGATCCGAGGCGATAGCGATGCGCATGGCGGTGCCTGTAGGCGCATGGGACGATTCGTGCCAGTGCTGCGCGCAGGCTTTTTCGCTTGGCCCGGCCGCATTCGTTTGCAACTTGCCTGACCGTGCGGTGGTGATACCACGCATCGCCATGACCCAGCTGCTCCGTGATCGTTCACATGTCTGGATTTTCGTACTCGGCGCCGCCGCCGTGACGCTCGGCGTGGTGCTCCACCTGCCGATGTTCTGGATGGCGCGGATGGATCATTTCCGGCTCGCCGGGATGGCGATGGACAGCGGGATGCTGGCCGGAATGGGTCTGATCGTCGGCGGGATTGCGATGGCTTGCTATGGCATGCTGCCCAAGAACGTCGCGGAGCAGGTGCACGCCTCGCGCCATATCAGCGTCGCCGCACCCGAGGATGCGCCGCTGTCACCAGCACATTTCCGGTTGATGCTGGTGCTGGTGGTGGCCTTGGTGATCGACGTCATGAAACCGGCCTCGCTCGGTTTCGTCATGCCCGGGCTCACCGCCGAATACGGCGTGACCCAGGCAGTTGGCGCGCTGGTGCCGTTCGCGGCACTGACCGGGACAGTCGTCGGCTCGATCCTGTGGGGAATTGCAGCCGATATCTATGGCCGCAAGGCCTCGATCCTGCTCTCGGCGATCATGTTCGTCGGGACTTCGATCTGCGGGGCGATGTCCAGCCTGGGCTGGAATATCGTGATGTGCTTTTTGATGGGCGCGGCGGCCGGCGGAATGCTGCCGGTGACTTACGCCTTGCTGGCCGAGACCATGCCGAGCCGCCACCGCGGCTGGGCGCTGGTGCTGGTCGGCGGGCTCGGTGCATCGGGCGGATACTTCGCCGCGAGCGGGTTCTCGGCCTGGCTCGAGCCGGTCTGGTCGTGGCGGATCCTGTGGCTGCTCAATTTGCCGACCGGCCTGTTCTTGCTGCTGCTCGCCACGCAAATTCCCGAATCGGCCAAATACCTGCTCGCGCGCGGCCGCCGCGCCGAGGCGCACAAGGTGATGGCGCAGTTCGGAACGCAAAGCCACCAGCACGGCAGCGAAGAGGAAGACGTCGATTTCACCGTGGTCCATGCAGCCGAACCCGAACCGGTGCGCGGGCTGTGGTCGTACGGCATGGTTGGAACCACGTTGGCACTGAGCCTGCTCGCGCTGTGCTGGGGCTTCATCAACTTCGGCGTGCTGCTGTGGCTTCCCGCTGACCTGGTGGCGAACGGGATTAACCTCGCCGCGGCATCTGGCCTGATCGCCCGCTCGGCGCTGATCGCGGTGCCGACTGTGGCGGTGGTGGCGATTGTCTACAGCCGGTGGAGCACCAAACTGTCGTTGGTCGCGGTAACGTTGATTGCCGTCGCCGGGCTGGTCGGGGTGATTGCGCTGAAGGCCAACGCCGCGTTGTCGCCCACGCTGCTGCTCGCTCTGCTGATCGTCGGCACCAACGGGATGCTGGCGATCATTCTGCCCTATGCCGCTGAAAGCTATCCGCTCCATATCCGGGGCCGGGCGACCGGCTGGATCGCCGCTTGCACCAAGGCCGGCGGCCTGGGCGCACAAGCGCTGAGCATCGCCGCGCTGGTCCCGCCGCTGGGCGTGGCGGCCGGGATCGTGGTGGTTCCGGCGCTGATCGCGGTGGTGCTGACGCTGCTTTACTGCCGCGAGACGCGGGGGATCGATTTGCGGGCGGTGGATGGGGCTGCAGCCAGCTTGGGTAATTTTCTGGCTACGAAAGTATCGAGCGGAACCTAGTTGACCTTGGCCTTCGATTTGTTCGCGACATAGCCTGCGATCGAGGCATCTGTTTTCTTTTTCAGCGTCGGCAACCCGTCTGTCATATCCACAAGCATTTGCTGCTGTACGGCCACGACATCGGCATCTTGTGCAATCAAACTACCACTTTGGAAAAACTTGAGACCGGCTGGAGTCTTGGCAAAGGCCAGTATTTCGCGCAATTCAGGCGCGGAAAATTTCCGGGCATATGCCCGCGCCATGGCTTCGTACAATGCCGGTATGTGCTGGCTCATGACGGCAACCATCTCTTGCCACATGTCATCCATATTCTTGTCGACGAGTGCGCTAAACTCGGGGTCGTTTGCGCCGGCCTTTGTTGCGTAAGTCGCTCGCGCCTGTTCAGAAATGAATTTGAAGCGCTCAGCAAGTTTTGCTTGTCGGGTCGCCGGAGGCGCAACGATATCTAGAAGTTGGTGAGCCAAATCAATCGCAACGGGATCCAGCTCTTGTTGATCCGTTGTACTTGCTTTTGCGGGTAGCTGCGCTTTCGAAGGAGCCAGAGGAACCATTGCCAGCGCAATGGCTGCAAAAGCCTTCACAGATCCTCGGCCCATCTTTGCTTCTCCCTCCGCGCAGATTGTTACTGATCCAGAAAACTCCGCATCTTCCTTGACCGGCTCGGGTGCTTGAGCTTCCTCAGCGCCTTGGCTTCGATCTGCCGGATGCGTTCGCGAGTGACCGAGAACTGCTGGCCGACTTCCTCGAGTGTGTGATCGGTGTTCATCCCGATCCCGAAACGCATGCGCAGCACGCGTTCTTCGCGCGGGGTGAGGGATGCGAGCACGCGGGTGACGGTTTCCTTGAGGTTGGCCTGGATCGCGGCATCGACCGGGATGACAGCGTTCTTGTCCTCGATAAAGTCGCCGAGGTGCGAATCTTCCTCGTCGCCGATCGGCGTTTCAAGGCTGATCGGTTCCTTGGCGATCTTCATCACCTTGCGGACCTTTTCGAGCGGCATCGACAGGCGCTCGGCCATTTCCTCGGGCGTGGGCTCACGGCCCTGCTCGTGGAGGAACTGGCGGCTGGTGCGTACTAGCTTGTTGATCGTCTCGATC
>JANYGC010000044.1 GCA_025359425.1 Sphingomonadaceae bacterium | reverse complement strand
TAGATCGCCTCGTCGTTGCGGGGACCTTTGCTGATTTCGCGAAAGATGACTTTGGCGACATTTTGGTTGGGCAATAGCATTATCCTATCTCCTTCATGAGTGCAGATATTTTCAGCTGATAATCGGCCCAGTAGCGGTTCGAACGGTCGTGCAGGACAAGCAGCGCTGCATCATCTGCAGCCAAGTCAAGCAGGCTGCGCGCCCGCGCCCGATCGCCCCGATCACGCGCGATCCGCGCCAGGCTGAAGCACACCTCCATGTGCTGCTCGCGCCACTGCATGTTCTTCGGATCGGTGGCGATGAGCTCCGCCGAAATCGCCAGTCCGCGGTCGCGCGCTGCCTGTGCTTTGGCTGGCTGGGCTATTGCTTGCCACGCTTCGCCCAGCCATAGGTGGTGAAATGCCAGATCATACCGCGCAGCATTGGCCTGTGCGGGGTCAGCGAGTTGGCCCTGCGCCAGCACGATCGCCCGCTGGCAATTGTCCACCGCCTCTTGCGGACTGCCGCGCGCCTTGAGTGCGATGGCGCACAGGTTGCCCGTGACCAGCGAGCGTAGCGTCTGCCAGGCTGGTTTGACCGGCGCGGCGGGTAGCTGATCAAGCAAGCGCGCGGCATTGTGAAAGCGTTCGAACGCCGGGCCGATGCGGCCGCGCGTGGTCTCGGTCAGGGCCAGCCGGTTTTCGCTCATCGCCAGCGCATAGAGCCGGTCGGGGTTGGTCTTGTCCTTAACCCACAGCGCCTCGGTAGTACGCTGCAGTTCGCTGTATTTGGCAAAGGCCGCGTCGATGTCGCCGCGGTTCTCGTCATCTTCGCCCATCGCCTCGATCACCCGCGAGCGCCGGTTAAGGCTATCGGGATTGAGGTTTGCCAGGTCACGCTGTCCACCATAATACCGCATCGCCCGCTGGTTGACCGTCCCCATCACGTCGAGCCGGCCCACCCCCTTCAATTTATCGCGCAAATCGGTCAGCATGAATTCCACCATTCCTTCGGCTTCGGCGCGCTGGCGGTCGGCTTCGGCGCGGGCGCGCAGGGCAATGATCAGCGCTGCGGCAAGGATTAGGCTCAAAAGCAGCGCCCCCGCCGTGATTCCCATCACGCGCCGCTGGCGGCTTTGCGCGTCGCGCTGGACCAGCCGGTCGAGCGGCTGCGCGGTAAGGCCCGCAACGATCTTGAGCAGCGCCAGCCGCTTGCCGTCGTGGCCCTCGCGGAAGTCGGCCGCCAGGGGCTCGAACGCCTGACCGCCGTGGACCAGCAGCGGTTCGGGAAAGGCCTCGGCCGGTTCGCCAGCGAGCAAGGCGGCGAGCACCGGGCGGCCGGGGTGCAGCTCGCGGAACAGGGTGACTTCCTGCGCGACCCAGCGGCTCGCCCGGGCCGCCGGGCTGGCCAGCACGATCAGTGCCGCCGATCCGGCCAGCGCCTCGCGCACCGAAGCCGACAGGTCGGGGCCGGCGGCCAGTTCGGCGCGGTCGATAAAGATCGGGGTGAGCCGGGGCTGGCCGGGCAGCGACCAGCGTTCGAGCTTGCGGTGCAGCCAGGCGGCAAACTGCGCATCGGCATGGCTGTAGCTGATGAAGGCCCGATACCGCGCGGGCGCACTGTGTTCCGGTTCTTCGCCCATGGTGCCCCCCATCAGGAACGCGCAGAGTGGTCCACCGCGCGCCGCTTTGCAACAACGCTGATCGCCGGGGTGCCGGCTGCCCAACTCTGCAAGTGTGGCACTTACGCTACGCTTTTTGCACTGTTTTAACCTTTCGATTAAAACCAGTTGTAATGCGCGGCGGTCGGTGGTCTATTCGTATGCGCAACCGCCCGAGCAAGGGACGGGCTTTAATGGGAGACAGGGCTGATGAAGGGTAAACTTACGTTGCTAGCGGGCGTATGCGCCGGAGCGATTGCATTTCCGGCTTACGCGCAGACCGCGCCAGTCGACGAACCGGCAGATTCGACCGAGATCGTCGTGACCGCGCAGCGGACCAATCAAAAGCTGCAGGACGTGCCGATCGCGATCAGTGCGTTCAACAGCGAAGCGCTCGACAAGCAGCAGATCAAGAACACCTCCGATCTTCAGCTGACCCTGCCTAACGTCACCTTCACCAAGGGTAACTTCACCGGCTCAAGCTTCACCATCCGCGGGATCGGCGATCTGTGCGTGGGTACGACCTGCGACAGTGCCACCGCCATTCACATGAACGACGCGCCGCTGTTCGGCACGCGCCTGTTCGAAAGTGAATTCTACGACATGGGCCAGATCGAAGTCCTGCGCGGACCGCAGGGCACCCTGTTCGGCCGCAACGCCACCTCGGGCGTGATCAACTTCCGCACCCAGCGGCCCAAGCTCGGCGTGACCGAAGCCAGCGTCGAAGCCGAATACGGCAACTACAACAGCATCAAGGGCAAGGGCATGATCAACGTGCCGATCGGCGAGGTTGCGGCAGTCCGCGTGGCCGGGTTCTACCTGAACCGTGACGGCTATACCAAGAACCTGTTCAACAACACCAAGATCGACGATCGCGACATGTTCGGCGTGCGCGGTTCGCTGCGGATCGAACCCAGCAGCGGCACCACGATCGACTTCATGGTCCAGTATTTCCATGAAAAAGACAGCCGTATGCGGATCCAGAAGCAGCTGTGCCAGCGCGACCCGACCGGCGTGCTCGGCTGCCTGGCCGGCAATCGCGGGTTTGGGACGACCAATGCCAACTCCACCTTCGTCGGTGTGCTGACTTCGGCGGAATTCTTCCGCACGCAGGGCCTCCCGGCTTCGGCTGCGCTTGGCAGCCTGTATGGACCCGATGCCTATACCGGCGCCATCAACCCGACCGATTACCGGGCGATCTATACCGACACCCAGCCATCGTATTATACCCGCGAATGGATTGCGCAGGCGACCATCAATCAGGACCTCGGCAACGGGCTCAGCCTGAAGCTGGGAGGCAACTACCAGAATGTTGTGATCGATTCCTCGCAGGACTATAACAACTCGGTCCAGAACCGGGCGATATACGCTGGCGGTCTTGCCACGCTGCAGGCTGCGGCGCTGTCGAGCGCGTTTGGCGCGGGCACCGCGCCGTACTTCCTGCCGCTCTACAATGCGCTCACGCCGAACGGCCCGAATGGCGTGCTCTGCACCTCGACGGCCGAAGAAACCGGCACGGGTGCATTCGGTGGGCACCGCGTCTGCGGGCTGACCCCGACGGACTTTGACCGGTCGTACGGGCGCAACAGCAGCTGGACCGCAGAAGCCATCATCGCGTCCAAGTGGGACGGCAAGTTCAACTTCCTGGTTGGCGGGATCTACGGTAAAGTACGCACGACCGTTGGCGACTATTACGTCGATGCTTTCGGGATCGATTACTTCGCCGGTCTGTTTGGTTCGTTCACCTCGCTCGTCACCGGCAAGCCGCCGAGCTACCTGGGCACGCCGACCTATCGCAACAATTCTGCTGATTTCAATGTCAAGACTTACGGCCTGTTCGGTGAAACGTACTTCAAGTTCAACGATCAGCTCAAGCTGACCCTGGGCCTGCGCTACAACCACGACGAGAAGACGATCTCGGCGCGCACCACGCTCGCCAACTTCCTCGTGCCGTACACCTCGACCAATGCCTACAACACGCCGTATGGCGCTGGCTTCGACGCGGATCCCAAAACGCCTTGCGCGATAACGGGTTCGGGTGTTGCCGGGGCAATCGGTTCGGTCGCGGGCTGCGAAGCCTTCCAGGATAACAAGGTCTCGTTCAGCAAATTTACCGGTCGCGCGGTGCTCGACTATGCGATCACCCCGGACAACCTGGTCTACTTCTCGTACTCGCGTGGCTACAAGTCGGGCGGTATCAACCCGCCGCTGTCGCCTGTCTTCACGGTGCCGGTGACGTTCACTCCGGAATTCGTCAACGCCTTCGAAATCGGCTCGAAGAACCAGTTCGGCAAAATGACGCTGAATCTCACGGCCTTCTACTACGACTACAAGAGTTTGCAGCTGTCACGCATCGTCGCCCGGACTTCGGTCAACGATAATGTGAACGCCAAGATCTATGGTCTCGAAGCCGAAATGGTTTACCGTCCGAGCCGCGAACTGACCATCAACGTGGGTGCCAGCTACCTGCATACCGAGGTTTCGCAGGACAAGTTCCT
>JANYGC010000031.1 GCA_025359425.1 Sphingomonadaceae bacterium | reverse complement strand
GACTGACCAGATCCCCGGCGACGTGGTACAGGGCGGAAAAGTCGCTCTTGATTGGGGCCTGCACCTGATCGACATCAATGCCAATATGGGCGGATTAGTCTCGGCCGCCGCGGCGCAGCGGTCCAAATTCTGAATTGCCCTATGGCACTGTCAAAACCATTGCACACACTGGCAATGACGAGCGACGACGGTGAGCAGCATCAGAAAACCCGGTAGGGGTACGATCCAAGTGGGACGCCGGGTTCCCACACTCAAATGCGCCGTTGCGGCTGGGCGTTGAACGACCCACTCTCTCTGCCGTTCACATGAGGTCTTGCGACGTCCATAAGCGGGTCATCCTTTAACATCGGATGCTGCGCGCCCATGTCCTTTTTCGATCAGCTCCAACTCACTGTGCCTTTGATCCAGGCACCGATGGCAGGCGTCTCCACCCCCTTGCTGGCGGCTTCAGTTTCCGAAGCAGGAGGACTCGGATCAATTGCAGTGGGCGCGACCGATGCGGCCGGTGCACGAGCGATGATTCAGGAACTGCGCAGCCGCACGGATCGGGCTTTCAACGTAAACCTGTTCGTGCACGGCAGCGCCATGGCGGATGCCGATCGCGAGGCGGCGTGGCTGGCGTGGCTCGCGCCGCTGTTTGCCGAATTCGACGCGGAGCCCCCGAAAGCCCTTCGCACTATCTACAAGAGCTTCGCTGACGATCGCGAGATGCTGGCGATGCTTTTGGAACTAGCGCCGCCTGTAGTCAGTTTCCATTTCGGGCTGCCCTCGGCTGATGCGTTATCGGCGCTGCGCACGCGCGGTATCTCCCTGATGGCAACCGCCACCAGCCGTGAGGAAGCCAGCGCGATCAAAATCGCAGGCCTCGACGCGATCGTCGCGCAAGGCATCGAGGCTGGCGGCCATCGCGGGATTTTCGATCCCGCCGCGCCGGACGATGCACTCGGCACCGTCGCACTGACCCGGTTGTTGGTGCGAGAAGCCGGACTGCCAATCATCGCCGCCGGCGGGATCATGGATGGTGCCGGCATTGCCGCTGCGCTCGATCTCGGCGCTGTCGCGGCGCAACTCGGCACTGCGTTCATAGCGTGTCCGGAGTCCGCTGCGGACGAAGCCTATCGCGCCGCCCTGAACGGTCCGGGCGCGTATCACACGACGCTCACATCGCTCATCTCCGGTCGCCCAGCCCGCGCGCTCGCCAACCGCTTCACGGCGTTGCTGGATCAGCTCGGGGACCGTCTACAGCCTGACTATCCGATAGCCTATGATGCCGGGAAAGCGCTTCACGCAGCAGCCAGGGCGCAAGGCGATCATGGCTTTGGTGCGCACTGGGCTGGGCAGGGTGCGCCGCTAATTCGCGTCATGCCAGCGGCGCAGTTGGTTCGGACACTACGAGAAGAGCTTCACAGCTGCCGGGCCTGATCGACGGCTAACCACGACTTTTCAGCCAATCGAAAACATCTGTAAACGCTCGCACGCCAAGGATGACGCGGCCCGGTACCTCGGGTATCGTAGGCCCATGTCCGCCACCCCCGCTTGGCCCCCCAAAAGTGCACCGCGACTGTTCGTTGGACAGGAGCTGTCGGTTGCTGGGAATCTGACGATCGAAGGTCCGCAGGCGCATTACCTGTCGCGGGTGATGCGGGTCGGTGAAGGCGATGTGGTCGTGCTGTGTGACGACCGCACCGGCGAGTGGGCGGCGCGGGTTACTTCGGCGGACAAACGCTCGGTTGCGCTCACCGTGGAGAACCTGCTCCGACCGCGCGAGCAGGTGCGCGATTTCACGCTGTGCGCGGCGCTGCTCAAGAAGGACCGGTTCGATCTGCTGCTGGAGAAGGCCTGCGAGCTGGGGGTGCGGGCCATCCAGCCGGTGCTGACCCGGCGCTGCGTGGCGGACAAGCTCAACCTTGAGCGCGCGCGCAGCATTCTGGTCGAAGCGGCGGAGCAATGTGCGCGCACCGCGTTGCCCGAATTGCTCGCGCCGGTGAAGCTGGATGCCTTGCTGACGGGCTGGCCCGAGCAGCGCGCGCTGTTCTTTGCCGATGAAAATGGCGGGGAAAATGCCACGCAGAATTTTGGCAAGCATCCCGGGCCGGCAGGGCTGTTGACTGGCCCCGAAGGCGGGCTCGACGATACCGAGCGTGCTTTAATCCGCGCCCTGCCGCAGACCTGTGCAATTACGCTCGGCCCGCGCGTGCTGCGCGGGGAAACCGCCGCAATCGCGGCCACCGCGCTGTGGATGGGGACGGTCGGGGATTGGTAATTTTGCATTCCTCCCCTTCAGGGGAGGGGGACCATCCGCAGGATGGTGGAGAGGCACGGGCCAAATCGCGCTCGCTTTCGGCGTCAGGAATTCCGGCCGGTGCCCCTCCACCAGCTTCGCTGGTCCCCCTCCCCGTTCCGGGGAGGATTTTAGGCTAGCGCACCGGCAATCTAACCACTAACTCCGCGCCATGAGCACGAGACAAGTTTCAGATCGCAACGATCCTGTGATCGAGAGCCGCGACCAGCTGCTGGCGCCGATGATCAAGGGCGAAAAGCCCCCCGCGGACTGGCGGATCGGCACCGAGCATGAGAAGCTGGTCTATTGCACCGCCGACCATCACGCGCCGTCCTACGACGAAAAAGGCGGGATCCGCGATCTGCTGATGGCGCTGACCGACTACGGCTGGGAGCCGGTGATCGAAGTCGGCCCGGATGGAACAAAAAACGTCATCGCGTTGTCGGGCAGCGACGGCGCGGTCAGCCTTGAGCCCGCCGGCCAGCTGGAATTGTCGGGCGCACCGCTGGAAAACCTGCACCAGACTTGCGCCGAAACCGGGCGGCATCTCGATCAGGTCAAGGCGATCGGGGCCAAGACCGGCACAGGCTTCCTCGGGCTGGGCATGTGGCCCGACAAGCGCCGCGACGAGCTGCCGACCATGCCCAAGGGGCGCTACAAGATCATGCTGAGCCATATGCCGCGGGTCGGCACCATGGGGCTCGACATGATGCTGCGGACCTGCACGATCCAGGTCAATCTCGACTATTCGAGCGAGGCCGACATGGTGCAGAAGTTCCGCACCTCGCTCGCCTTGCAGCCACTCGCCACCGCGCTGTTCGCCAACTCGCCGTTCACCGAAGGGAAGCCCAACGGCTTTCTCTCTTACCGCAGCCACATCTGGTCAGACACCGATCCGCACCGCACCGGGATGCTGCCGTTCGTGTTCGAGGACGGATTCGGCTACGACCGCTACGCTGAGTACATGCTCGATGTGCCGATGTATTTTGTCTACCGCGATGGCAAGTACATCGACGCCGCCGGGCTCAGCTTCCGCGATTTCCTCAAGGGCGAATTGTCGGTGCTGCCCGGCGAACTGCCCCGTGCGAGCGACTGGGTCGATCACCTTTCGACCGCGTTCCCCGAAGTGCGGCTCAAGAGCTTCCTCGAAATGCGCGGCGCGGACGGCGGACCGTGGAACACGATCTGCGCGCTGCCCGCGTTCTGGGTCGGGCTGCTGTACGATCAAGCGGCACTCGACGCGGCGTGGGACTTGGTCAAGGATTGGGACATGGACGGCCGCGAGGAACTGCGCAGCACAGTGCCCAAGCTCGGGCTCGATGCTCCGTTACCCGGTGGCGGCACCTTGAAGGACATCGCCGCGCAGGTGCTGGCGATCTCACGCAGCGGGCTCAACGCGCGCGGCCGGCTCAATTCGGCGGGCGACAACGAAAGCGGCTTCCTCGCCCCGCTCGACGAGATTGTCGCCAGCGGCAAGGTCCCGGCGCAGCGGCTGCTCGACAAGTTTGGCGGCGAATGGGCCGGCGATATGTCGCGGGTTTACGAGGAAAGCTTCTGATGATTGTGGTGGTCGGGCAGTTTCGCTTGCCGGTGGAGCGGATGCCCGAGGCGCGCGGTGCGATGGCCCGGGTGCTGCTGGCGACCCGCGAAGAGGCGGGCTGTGTGCAATACAATTATGCCGAGGACCTGCTCGACCCCGGGCTGATCCGGGTCAGCGAAGTGTGGGACAGCCGCGCGCAGCTGACCGCGCATCTCAAGACCCCGCACATGGCGCAGTGGGTCGAGGAACGCACCGCGCTGGGACTGAGCGAGCGGGCGATCAGCGTTTACGAAGCGGACGCTGGTAATGCGCTTTAGGAGCACCGCGCGTTAGGCGTCGCGCAGGCCCACGCCGAGCATGGCGCGCGGCTGCTCCATCTCGTTCGAGGCGACCGGATAGGCGCAGTAATCGGCGGCGTAATATGCGCTCGGGCGGTGATTGCCCGAGAGGCCGACCCCGCCGAACGGCGCGCCCGAACTCGCCCCGTTGGTCGGGCGGTTCCAGTTGATTACGCCGGCCCGGACATTGGCCCAGAAGCGGTTGTATTCCTGCGGAGTGCCGCCGACCAGCGAGGCGGCGAGGCCGAACCGGGTGTTGTTGGCTTCGGCGATCGCCTCATCGAAATCGGTGACCTTAACCACCTGCAGCAGCGGCCCGAACAGCTCGACATCGGGGCGATCCTTGACCCCGGTGACGTCGATAATCGAGGGCGACAGGAACGGCAGGTCATCGCGCGGACGGATCATGTGCTTGATCGCCTTGCCGCCGTGGCTGAGCAGGTAGAGGAAGCTCTCGGTCAGCCCGTCAGCCGACTGATTGTCGATCACCGGACCCATGAACGGCGCTGGATCGTCAAACGGTGCGCCAACGATCACCCGGTCCGCCATGCTCTTCACCTCGGCGATCAGCGCGTCGTACATCGTTGCCTTGACGATCAGCCGGCGTGCCGCAGTGCAGCGCTGCCCGGCGCTGGTGAAGGCCGACTGGATCACCAGCGCGGCGGCATCGGTGATCTTGGGGGTGTCCCACACCACCAGCGGGTTGTTGCCGCCCATCTCGAGCGCCAGGATCTTGTCCGGCCGCGCCGCGAGCCGCCGGTTGATCGCGATCCCGGTATGCGCCGAGCCGGTGAACAGCACCCCGTCGATACCGTCATGCCCGACCAGCGCCTGGCCTTCCTCGGGCCCGCCGACCAGCAGTTGCACCACCGCCGCGGAGACGCCGGCGCGGTGGAAACATTGCAGCAGCAGTTCGCCCGTGGCTGGGGTCTTTTCCGACGGCTTGAACACGATGGCATTGCCCGCGATCAGCGCCGGAACGATGTGGCCGTTGGGCAGGTGCGCGGGGAAATTGTACGGCCCCAGCACGGCCATGACGCCATGCGGTTTGTGCCGCAGCGAAGCAGTGCCCTGCATGGCATTGTCGAGCTTGCGCTGCGCAGTCCGGTCGGCATAGGCGCGGATCGAAATCTCAACCTTGTTGATGACGCTTTCAACTTCGGTGCGCGCCTCCCACATCGGCTTGCCGGTTTCACGCGCAATCAGCGTGGCGAGCTTCTCGCTCTCCTTGCGCACTTCGTTGGCGAAGCGCCGCATCAGCTCCATCCGGTTGGCGAGCGGCTGCGCCGCCCAGGCCGGCCAAGCGCGCCGGGCGCGGCCGACGATATCGTCCACATTGCCGTATTTGCCGCGCCAGATTTCTGCGCCGGTAGCCGGTTCGTAGGAAACGATCTGCGCTGTGCTCAAGGTCCGATCCGCTCCTGCCCGAGTGCCTCTGAGGGTTTCGATGCGCCTTAGCGGCATACCATCCAAAAGCAAAGGTTTGCCGATGGCGCCGGGCACGCTGCGCGGTTCGGCTTGCACGCAGCGCAGCATCGGGCGATAGACATGGCCCATGACCGCTCCGTCCGCTCAACTGGCCAGCGCCGCCCAACCGGGCCAGTCGTGGAGCGACCGCTTCTGGACCAGCCGCGACGGGCTCAAGCTCCATTTTCGCGATTATGCCGGTCCCGCCGACCAGCCGCCACTGCTGTGCTTGCCCGGGCTGACCCGTAACGCGCGCGATTTCGCGGTGCTGGCCGAGCGGCTGGCGGGCACGCGGCGGGTAATCTGCCCCGACTTGCGCGGGCGCGGCGACAGCGCCTACGCCAAAGACCCGGCGAGCTATAATCCGCTGCAATATGTCGACGATCTGGAACAACTGCTGACGCAGGAAGCGATCGGGCGGTTCGTCTGCATCGGCACTTCGCTGGGCGGGCTGCTGGCGATGTTCCTCGCTGCGACCGGTCCGGACCGGATCGCGGGCGCATTGCTCAACGACGTCGGACCCGAGCTCGATCCGGCCGGCCTCGCGCGGATCCGGGATTACGTTGGTCAGGGCCGCAGCTTCCCGACCTGGATGCACGCCGCGCGCGGAGTGGAGGAGAGCCAGGCCCGCGCCTTTCCGCGCTATCAGGCGTCGGACTGGCTCGACATGGCCAAGCGGGTCATGGTCCTGGGCGCAGGCGGCCGGATCGTGTTCGATTACGACATGAAGATTGCCGAGGCGCTGGGTCCGGCTGAAAACACGGACGAAGCGCCGCAGGTCGACCTGTGGCCCGCGTTCATGGCGCTGAGCGGCAAGCCGGTCACGCTGTTGCGCGGTGAATTGTCCGATGTGCTCACTGCGCAGGCGCACAGCGCCATGGCGCAGCGGCTGCCCGGGGCCGACGCGGTGATGGTTTCCGGGGTAGGCCACGCGCCAATGCTCGACGAGCCTGAAGCCATGGCCGCGCTCGACCGCTTGCTGGCGCGGATCCAATGAACGATGCGCGCCGCTTGCGGTTGCTGCATCTCCACTCGACCTTCTCTCCCGGCGGCAAGGAATTGCGTGCGGCCAAATTGATGAGCGCGTTTGGCAGCGGCGCCGAACACGTTGTCGTTTCGGGGATCGCTGGTGAGTTGGGCGCGGCCAAGGCGATCGATCCCGCCGTTACGGTTTCTTACCCGGCTGACTTTCCCGCACTTGCGGGCAAACCCACTCCGTGGCGCTGGTGGCGGATTGCACGGGCGATGCGCGGGTTCGATCTGGTGCTGACCTACAACTGGGGATCGATGGACGCAGTCGGCGCGCACTGGCTGTTTGGACGCTTGTTGGGCTTGCCGCCACTGGTTCATCACGAGGACGGGTTCAACCAGGACGAGGCGCAAGGCCTCAAGCCGATCCGCAATCGGTTCCGCCACCTGACCCTGCCCACTGCCGCTGCGCTGGTCGTGCCCTCGCGGGTGCTGGAGGACATCGCGTTGCGGGGCTGGCGGGTGCCGCCGGGCAAGCTCAGGCGAATTCCCAACGGCATTCCGCTTGGTGAATACCCACCGGCAGGCCCCAAACCCTTGGGAGTGGCCGGGCTGGCCAAGCCGCCAGGCGCGCTGTGGCTAGGCAGCTTGGCCGGGTTGCGCGCGGTCAAGAACCTGCCGCGGCTGGTCCGCTCCTTTGCCGCTTTGCCGTTGCCGTGGGAACTGGTCATCGTTGGCGAAGGCAGCGAGCGCGGCGCAATCCTTGCCGAAGCCCAGCGTCTTGGCATAGCAAACCGGGTCCATCTGCCCGGCTTCGCTACCGATCCGGCGCAGGTCTTGCCGCAGTTCGACCTGTTCGCGCTGTCGTCGGACAGTGAGCAGTTCCCGATCTCGGTGGTCGAGGCGATGGCGGCGGGCCTTGCCGTGGTCAGCCCGGCGGTCGGCGACGTGGCCGCTATCGTTTCGGTTGCCAACCAACCGCTGATCACGCCGCCAGGCGACGAGGCCGCGCTTTGTGCCGCACTGGTCAAGGTTGCTGCGGACCCTGCGTTGCGCGCCGCAACCGGCGCGGCAAATCGCGCCCGTGCATTTGCCGAGTTCGGCGAAGAAGCGATGATCGACGCCTATCGCCGCACTTACGCCGCAGCGCTTAAGCGCGCCGATTTCCCTTGAATCCGCCCGTTCAGCGAAGCTTCACCGGGGGGTATCCAGAAGTTGCGCGTTGAAATGGTCGGCCCATCCGCTAAACAGCCCCCAAATTGAACCCAGCAGTCAGCGAAGGCGCCCGATTTGGCCATTCCTCCACCGTCCAATAACCTCCCCGTCACCAAGACCGCCGAGCGCGATGCTGCCCAGAAGGACGGGTTCCTGCGCGAGGTCGACGAGGCGCTGCGCGAAGAGCAGGTGGTCGACGCGTTCAAACGCTATGCCCTGCCGGTTGGCGCGCTGCTGCTGCTCCTCCTGCTTGCCCTTGGCGGCTACCTGATTTGGGACAATTCGGTCAAAAGCGCCGCCGCACTGCGCAGCGAGAAGGCGATGATCGCGCTCGATAAATTGCAGGCCGGGCAGCTCGATGCGGCCGCCAAGGACTTCGAGGCGCTGACCCGTGAAGGTCCCGATGCGAGCCGTACTCTGGCTGCGATGAACCTTGCCGCGATTGCTTCCGAACAAGGCAGGACCGAAGAAGCCGCCAAGCGCTTTGCAGTGATTGCGGCCGATCCCAAGGCACCCAAGCTGTACCGCGAGCTTGCCACGGTACGCGAAGTGACCTTGCGTTACGATACGATGAAGCCCGACGAAGTGATTGCCAAATTGAAGCCGATCGCGGTTCCGGGCAACGCCTTCTTCGGCAGCGCGGGTGAATTGCTCGGCATGGCCTATCTCGATGCCGGCAAGCCCGATCTTGCCGGGGCGCTGTTCGCGCAGGTCGGCCAGGACAAGACCGTGCCGCAACCGGTCCGCGTGCGCGTGCGCCAGATCGCCAGTGGCCTGGGCTATGACGGCGGGGTCGACCTGCCGAGCGAAGCCCCGACCGATCCAGCCGCTGCGGCTGAAAAAGCACCTGCGCAGCCCGCGCCCGACCAGAAAAAACCGGCCTAAGCCCAAGGATACCATGATGCCCTCGACCAAGACCAACACTCGCCTTACTGCCGCCGTCGCGCTCGTCCTGATGGCGGGACTGTCCGGCTGCGGCGTCCTCAAGGGCAAGGCCAAGCCGACTACCCCGACCGTGGGCAACCGGGTCGCGATTCTCAGCCGCGCCGACACCAGCGCCAAAGTCGATCCTGCGCTGAGCGGGGTCGCGGTGGTCCTGCCCCCGGCGACCGAAAACGCCGATTGGGCGCAGGCCGGCGGCACCGCCAACAAAAGCTACGGCAACCTTGCGCTCGCCTCGTCGCCCAGCCTGATCTGGACCGCGCGGATCGCCGGTTCGACCAAGAAGCAGCGGCTCGCCGCAGCTCCAGTGGTCAGCGGCGGCACGCTGTTCGTGATGGACACCGACGGCATGATGCGCGCCTTCGACGCCAAGACCGGGGCCGCGCGCTGGAGCAAGAATTTCCAGATCAAAGGCGACGGGTCGAGTTCGATCTACGGCGGCGGGGCCAGTGTCGCCGGCGACCGGGTCTATGTCACCACCGGGCTCGGCGAAGTCGCCGCGCTCAATGCCGCCACCGGCGAACAGGTGTGGAAGGTCAAGCCGGCCGGCCCGCTGCGCGGCTCGCCGACGATCGCCTTTGACAGTGTGTTCGTGATGACCCAGGCCAACCAGATCGTCGCCTTGAACGCCGCTGACGGAACCCAAGTGTGGAACGCTGCGGCGTCGGTCGGGCAGACCGGAGTGTTCGGGGTGGCTGCTGCTGCTGCCGGGCAAGGTACGATCATCGCCGGTTATTCGACCGGCGAGCTGATCGCCTACCGTTATGAAAATGGCCGCGAGCTGTGGAACGACGCGCTGGCACGCACGTCGCTTTCGACCAGCGTGGGCGTGTTGACCGATATCGACGCCGACCCGATCATCGATCGCGGCCGGGTCTACGCGCTGGGCCAGGGCGGACGCATGGCGGCTTACGAACTGGTTACCGGCCAGCGGATCTGGGAGCTTAACCTTGCCGGGATTTCGACCCCGGCGGTCGCAGGCGACTGGATCTTCACGCTGACCGATGACGCACGGCTGCTGTGCATTGCGCGGTCGAGCGGCAAGGTGCGGTGGCTCTCGCAGCTCGCTCCCTATCGCAACGTCGCCAAGAAGAAGGACCCGATTTATTGGTCGGGACCGGTCTTGGCGGGTGACCGGCTGTGGTTTGTCAATTCGCAGGGTCAGGTGTTCTCAGCTGCGGCAGCCGACGGTCAGCCGGTGCTCGCCGCCGACGTCAAGGCGCCGATCACGCTCGCCCCGATCGTGGCCGGATCGACGCTGTACGTGCTCGACGACAACGGGCGGATCAGCGCATTCCGCTAAGCGCCAAGGCACCGTTACCCGGCCTTTAACGCTTTCGGGCTAAGGCGGGGGCATGCAATCGCCCGCGCCCACGCTGACGAATTCGGGCCTCCAGCGGCCCGCCAGCGATGTCTCCGGCAGAGTCGGCCAACTCGGCCTGCTCGCGCTGTGCGGGTGGATTGCGCTGTGCCATTTCTGGCCCGAGATTGTCACTGCATTCGGCCTGCCAAGCCGCGCCGAGCGCTTGACCGGACCCTCTGCCGCACTCACCGGCCTGGTGGTAGCGGCCTTGCCGATGCTGCTTTACGAGTTGCTGGTGACCAAGGTTCACCGCCGCGCCTCGACCGGGATCGACTGGAGCAAACCGCGCCCGCTCGCCAACGTCGTCGACATTGCGATCACCAAGCTCGCCGGACTATGGGCGACCTGGGCGATCATCGGGTTCCTCTACTGCGTAGCGCGGTGGTATTGGCAGGGGCCGTACCTGATCGCGATGGAGGTGCTTGGCGCGGCGATCCTGCCGCTGTTCGTGCTGTCGGTGCCCTATGTCCTGTGGCTCGACCGCGTGCTGGTGGAACCGCGCGATGCCTGCTGGCACTTCGGCGCGCTGCTGATCGGGCGCGAGCCGTTCGATCCGGCACAAATCGCGATCCACTTGCGCGCCTGGGCGGTCAAAGGCTTTTTCACCGCGTTCATGATCAGCATCGTGCCGGGTGGTTTTGCCAATCTGGTCGCGCCCGACTGGAGCAACTTCCTCGCCGGGCCTGTCGGCCTTGCGACTTTGCTGATCACGCTGATGTTCGTGATCGACGAGCAGATCGGCACGATCGGTTATATCCTGACGATGAAGCCGCTCGACGCGCAGATCCGCTCGGCCAATCCCTACCTTGCGGGCTGGGTGGCCGCGTTGATGTGCTACCCGCCGTTCCAGCTGATGAACCCGCCCGACCGGCCGCTGTTTTACCTCACCAATACCTATGGCGACGAAAACTGGTGGCATCTGCTGGACGGGCAGACCGTGCTGCTGTGGCTGTGGGCCGCGCTGCTGGTGTTCCTGACCGCGATCTATGCCTGGGCGACGATGGCCTTCGGCATCCGCTTTTCCAACCTGACCTATCGCGGCGTGCTGACCAATGGCCCCTATGCCTTCACCCGGCACCCGGCTTATCTGTCGAAAAACCTGTTCTGGTGGTTCGCCTCAGTTCCGTTCGTGGTGACGAGCGGTTCGGCGGTCGATGCCATCCGCAACACCTTTTTCCTCGGCTGCGTCAGCGCGATCTACTTCTGGCGGGCCAAGACCGAGGAGCGGCACCTGCTCGCCGAAGACCCCAAGTACCGCGCCTATTCGGACTGGATGAACGTCCATGGGCTGGTGACGAGCCGGCTGCACCGGGTGGCCGCCGTGCTCAAAGGACGGCGGCAGATCGTCCTGCAACCCGCCGAATAACGATCAGAAGCCTGAGGTAATCAGATCGACCTCGGTCAATCCATCGCTGCGCTGGCGGATATACGCAGCGAAGCCCGAGCCGCCTTGCGCCCCGGCAACCACATCATCATCGCCTTCCTTGCGGCGCTGAACCGGCAAGTTGCCGCGAGCCGCGCTGGCGTAATAGAAATCGGCCGCATCGCCAACGCTCACCGGGGTGACGAACCGCACCGCGCGGACTTTGCAGCCCGGCGCATCGCTCCCGGCAGCGACGATGGCATGACCGCGCGGATAGACTGGCAGCGCCGCCGGCAGCCGCGCCGCCCAACCAAGCGTGAAACCGAGCTTATCGGCGCAGGCCTGCGCCGCAATCCCGCTCGCCGCAGCTATGGCGGGCATGGTCAGCGCCCCGACCAAACGCGATTTGGCGCTGGTGCTTGCGGGGGCAGGTGCTGCTCCGGGCGCGCTGCCCAGCAGGGTTTGCGCAGCGGCATGAGCTGCATCCACTTCCTCGGGCGTGCGGACGAAGAACGGCAAGTCGCCCTGCGCCGGACCTCCGCCCGACAGCGCGGAGTTGCCGCGGTTCTGCGAAGCGAGGTCGGGATCGACCATGATCGGATCGGCCAGCGCAGCGGCTGCTGCCGGATCGCGCTCGGCATTGGCATCGGGGGCCTTTTCGGCGATCGAGCAAGCGGCGAGCGCCAGCGTCGCAAGCAGCAGGCTCGGCAGCAGTCGCGGCATAAAACGCTTCCCCAGGGTGCGGGCAAAGCCGCGTGCGCCATTCATGCCGCATCGCTTGACCGGGTGCAAAGGCTGTGTAGTTTTTGCCCGCCACGCAGGACCGGGGGCGTCGTCATCGTGGCGACAACGCCCCCCGCAGCACCAGTTGCGACCCTTGTGCTGCGTGTCCCGCGGATCGAGGCGCGATCGCTCGCGCCGATCCGGGAAGCGGGCCACTAACGCGGCGAACCTGAACCAGCCACAACGCGCCCGCACTTGCGGTGCAGTCCGGCCCCGGCTAGCGGCGGGCGATGGAAAATCGGGATACAAAACCGCGCGGCGGCCTGCCGCTGGCGCTGGGCGCTTACCTGATCTGGGGGATTCTCCCGCTTTATCTGCGCCAGATTCACTGGGTTCCGCCGTATGAATTCATCGCATGGCGAATTATCTGGACCCTGCCGTTGTGCCTCGCCGCAATTGTGTGGCGGCGTCAGTTTCCGGTATTGCTCGCAGCGCTGCGGCAACCGCGCAATGTGGGGCTGCTGACGCTCAGCGCGCTGCTCATCGCGCTGAACTGGACGGTTTACGTGATCGCGATCCAGTCGGGCCACGTCTTCGCCGCGAGCCTGGGCTACTACATCAATCCGCTGGTGAACGTGCTCGCCGGGACCGTGCTGCTGGGTGAGCGCTTGTCGCGGCGGCAGTGGCTGGCGGTCGCCATCGCCGCAGCCGGGGTGGCACTGCTGGCGTGGGACGCCCGCGACATGTTATGGATCAGCCTGACCCTGGCGATCAGCTTTGCCGGCTATGGCCTGGTGCGCAAACTGGTTGCGGTCGATTCGCTGCCCGGGCTGACGATCGAATCGCTGTTGCTGCTGGTGCCGGCCGCGCTGACCGCGTGGTATTTCGGTCAAGGCCCCGACGGATCGGCGATGCTGCGCGGACCGGTCGAGGCGTTATGGATAATGGCTGGGGGCGTAGTCACTGCGGTGCCGCTGCTGCTGTTCGCTGCGGCGGCGCGGCGGATGGACTATTCAAGCCTTGGCATGGTCCAGTTCGTCGCGCCGACGATCGTCTTCCTGATCGGGCTGTTCGTTTACGGCGAGCCGCTCCACCCGGTCCAGCTCGCCTGTTTCGTGCTGATCTGGTGCGCGATTGCCGTGTTCGTGTGGGACGTGCTGGCGCGGCGCAGCGCGCGGCTAAGCGCAGAGGCTCCAGCCTAGCTTCTCGCCCGCGTGGAACGGCACGATGGCCGTGCCACCCGCATCGATCTGGTTGGGGACTGACACCACGCGTCGTTCCAGCGTGATCGTCCCGGAATTGGCCGGCAGGCCATAGAATGCAGGACCGTTCAGCGAAGCGAAGGCTTCGAACTGGTCCAGCGCATCTTCCTTGTCGAACACCGCGACATAGCTTTCCAGCGCATAAGGCGCGTTGAAAATCCCTGCGCAGCCACAAGCCGCTTCCTTGGCGGCAACCGCATGCGGCGCGCTGTCGGTACCAAGGAAGAATTTGGCCGAGCCTGATGTTGCCGCTTTGCGCAGCGCGAGCCGGTGCACCTCGCGCTTGGCTACCGGCAGGCAATAGGCGTGCGGGCGCATGCCCCCGGCGAACATCGCATTGCGGTTGATGTGCAAGTGCTGCGGGGTGATCGTCGCGGCGACATTCGCCGGCGCATCAGTCACGAACTGCACCGCTTGCGCAGTGGTGATGTGCTCGAACACCACTTTCAGCCCGGGCATATCGCGCACCAGCGGGGCGAGCACGCGGTCGATGAACACCGCCTCGCGGTCGAAGATATCGACCGCAGCGTCAGTGACCTCGCCGTGCACCAGCAGCGGCATGCCGATCCGTTCCATCGCCTCGAGCGCGGGGCGGATTTTCGCAATGTCGGTCACTCCGTGCGCCGACCCGGTGGTGGCGTGCGCGGGGTAGAGTTTGGCCGCGGTAAACACGCCCGAGGCAAAGCCGCGCACAATCTCGCCCGGATCGATTCCGTCGGTCAGGTAGCAGGTCATCAGCGGAGTGAAGTCAGCGCCTTCGGGCAAGGCCGCCAGAATACGCGCGCGGTAAGCCGCAGCCGCTGCCTCACTGCTGATCGGCGGAGAGAGGTTCGGCATCACGATCGCGCGGGCAAATTGCCGCGCGGTATGCGCGACCACCGCGGCCATCACCGCGCCATCACGCAAGTGGACATGCCAATCGTCGGGGCGGGCGATGGTCAGCGAAGAGCGATTCGGCGCAGTCGTCATGGCGCATGCCCATGCCATAACGCGCGGCGACACGCACCCTGTCATTGCCAAGCGCCGTCCAAGACCCCACCTAAGACGCCATGACCGCCACCCGCCTGACCAGCCGCGCCGTGATCCGCCTGACCGCTCCGGTTGAGAGCGAGGACCTGCGCGATTTCCTTCAGGGGCTGGTGACCAGTGATATGACCGGGCCTTTGCCAGTGTGGGCAGCTTTGCTGTCCCCGCAAGGCAAAGTGCTGTTCGATTTCCTGGTGTGGGAAGACGGCGAGGACCTCTTGCTCGACTGCGAGGCCACCGAGGCCGAGGCTTTGGCAAAGCGATTGTCGATGTACCGTCTGCGCCGCAAGATCAGTATTGCCCTCGATTCCGCAATGGCAGTGCATTGGCGGCCGGGGCTGGACGTTTCGCCCGATCCGCGTCTCGCTGCGCTGGGTCAGCGCTGGCTTGGCGCGGCTGAGGGCGACAGCGCCGAGGCCGAATGGCTGGCGCACCGCCTCTCGCTCGGCGTGTGTGAAGGTGCGGCCGAGCTAGGCGACCTGCTGTGGCTTGAATGCAATGCGGCCGAACTAAACGGCGTGTCGTTCACCAAGGGTTGCTACGTCGGGCAGGAGAACACCGCGCGGATGAACTGGCGGGCCAAGGTCAACCGGAGGGTCATCGTGGTGCCTTTGGCCGACAGCGATCCAGCGCGGCAGCGAGCGGCCTATCCCGAGCTGGGGCTGGCGGTCAATCACTTGCGGGTGGACAACATCCGCCCCGAGTGGCGACCCGCGTTCCTTCAGCAGGACTGACCCGGCTCGAACAACCCGGCCTTGACCGCCGCATCGGCCAGCATCCGCGTCGCGGTATCGCGCGCCGAGCTGCGCGGCAGGCCCAGCGACAGGGTCAGCGGACCGCCCATCAGCGCGTCGCCCAGCGCCATCAAGCATAAAGTATGGGTGATCTCGCGCATCTGGCCGCCATTGTATTCGGCAAGGTCCTCGACCAGATCGTGAATCGCCTCGAGCAGCGGATCGAGCGCGTCTTCGTTGCCGTTCATCAGCATCCAGGTGGCGAGCGCCCCGCCGCCTTCCTTGTCGAATGCGTCGAAGGTCAGATCAACCACCACGCGTGGATCGCCGTCTCCCGCACGCTCGGCCAGAACGGCTTCTTCGATGGTCGCACAGATCGTGGTCGCGAGGTGACGCGCGAGCTCTTTTTGCAGACCGGCCGCCGAGCCGAAATGGTGCAGCAGATTGGCGTGAGTGCGGCCGATCCGCGACGCCACGGCTTTGAGCGTTACCGCCTGCGGACCCATATCGATCAGCAGCGCGCGCGCCGCTTCGAGCGCGACCGTGCGGCTTTCCTCCTGCGTTAGGCGCTTTCTTATTGACATCAGTGTCAGTTACTCTAAATGGAGCGCCATGAACGCTCAAACCAAATTCCCTCTCGACCTAGAACCCGCTGGCCTTTCGGGCAAGGAGCCAGACTCTTCAAACGTCCCCACCCCCGCCGATCTTGAAATCGTGGTGCGCGACCTGCGCTTTGGCCGCGAGCACAAGCCGAGCAAGTGGTGGCTTGCGGGCAACCCGATTGCCACGCACTGGCACAACGCCCTCTCAGCCACTTTCCCGCGCGGCGAGGCCATGTTCATCGAGGCTGTGAAAGCCCACCGCGACGGCGTGCCGCCCAAGCTCGAAGGCGAGATCCGCGCTTTCGTGAAACAGGAAATCAATCACACCCGCGAACACCTGGTGTTCAACAAGGCGGCGATCGAGGCGGGCTACGATTTGGGCGCGATCGACCAGCGGCTCGAGGCGAACCTGGCGCTGACCAAGGACCGTCCGGCGATCGTCAACCTCGCGGTGACCATCGCGCTCGAACACTACACCGCGATGATGGCCAACGACTTCCTCTCCAACCCCAAGCATTTCGCCGGAGCCGAACCTGAAAGCGCGGCGATGTGGAAGTGGCACGCAATGGAAGAAATCGAGCACAAGGGCGTCGCTTACGACACCTACCTCCACGCCACTCGCAACTGGAGCAAGTGGAGGCGCTGGAAGCTCAAATCGATCATGATGCTGATCGTGTCCGGCAACTTCCTCAAAAACCGCTGGAACGATACCTTGAGCCTGCTCGCGCAGGACGGCATCACCGGACCCAAGGTCAAACTGCAACTGACCTGGTACCTGATCGGCTCGCCCGGCGTCCTGCGCCGCGTGTTCCCGGCCTGGTGTGCGTTTTTCCTGCCCGGCTTCCACCCGTGGAACCACGACGACCGCGCGCTGATCGGCAAAACCGAGAGCGAGTTTCCGGATGCGGTGTTAGCCTCGGCTTAGGCCGCTCGCATTCCCGAAAACCCGTCGCCGTCGCAATCGGACGATGCGCCGAACTCAACGGAATGAACCATCGCGGGCGCTTCGCTCCCGCGTGCCAGGCTGTAGCTCGGGCGCACTTCGCCACTCGGCTTGAAGCCCAGCTTGGCCAGGACCCGCCCCGAGGCAGGGTTGTCGGTAAAGTGCTTGGCAACGATCCGCCGGTGACCGAGCGTGCGCGCAAGGCGCAGCACCGCGCGTGCGGCTTCTGTGGCATAGCCCCGGTTCCAGTGGTCGCGTCCGAACCAATAGCCCAGATCGACCTCTGCGCCGTCGCTGGCCAGGCCGACGCAGCCGACCAGTTCGCCTGGTGCGGCGCTGGTCGGCAGCGTCACGAAGAAGTGCGGGCACCGCGGATCCTGCGGCTTCTGCGCAAAAACGCGGGCATCCTCGGCGGTATAGGGCCACGGCACCTTGGCAAGGTTCTTGACCACGCCTTCGTCGCCGATCCGCGCCAGCAATTCGGGCCAGTCCTCGGGCCAACCGGGCCGCAGGAACAACCTCTCGCTGCGAATGAACATGGTAGTTTCTCCCAACTTCTTCGCCCTGCCCCGCCGCTCTAGGGCGGAGGCATGACAGTGCCATTACGCTTTGCGCTGATCCGCACCGCCGTTGCGGTGTGGGCGCAAAGCTGAGCTGAGGGAGAGACGAAAAGAGGGAGACAGGCGGGGCCCTCTCCCTCATCTGGCCGGAGACGAACTCCGGCGGGGCCACCCGTCAGGATGGCCCGTTGGCAACCATCCGTATTATTCTGCGGCCATCGCCATATCGACCGACACGTACTTGCGGCCAAGCTTGCCGGCGTGGAATCGGACGCGGCCGACGGCCAGCGCAAACAGAGTATGATCCTTGCCAATGCCGACGTTGACGCCCGGATAGACGCGGGTCCCGCGCTGGCGAATGATGATGTTGCCGCCGATCACTTCCTGACCGCCGAACTTCTTCACTCCGAGGCGGCGGCCTGCCGAATCGCGACCATTGCGCGAGGAGCCACCAGCTTTTTTATGTGCCATCTCGATCTACTCCGAATTCTTATTCAGCAGGCTTCGCAGCCTTGGGCGCGGCCTTCTTGGGGGCAGCAGCCTTCTTGGGCGTGGCTTCTGCAGCGACGTCTGCCGCGGAGGCAGCTTCGACCTTGGGCGCGGCTTCCTTCTTGGGAGCCTTCTGCTCGTCACCGACAGCCAGGATCCGCAGCAGGGTAAGCTGCTGGCGGTGGCCGTTCTTGCGGCGATAGTTGTGGCGGCGGCGTTTCTTGAACACCACGACCTTTTCGCTCTTCGCCTGGGCGATGATTTCGGCCGAAACCACGACACCCTTGATGTCCTTGGTTTCGCCGCCGTCACCGGCCAGCAGGACGTCGCCCAGCGTGATGGTCTCACCGGCTTCACCGCTGAGCTTTTCAACTGCGATCTTGTCTCCGGCGGCAACCCGGTATTGCTTGCCGCCCGTGCGCACTACAGCGAACATGGTACTTTTATCCGTTCATTTCACCTGACTGCCCGGCCAATCGGACAGCGTACCAGTCCCCGCCTGACGGCAGGGGACCAGAAGAGAGCGCGCCCTAGATCAAGCGGCCGGGAGTGTCAACGGCGAGATCGCGCGCTTTGCATTGGCGCGAGGGCATGGTGTTGCTAAGGCAGCACGATGCTGTTCCGCCCCCTCGCTCCGCTAATGTTGACCGCAATACTCATGCTTGGTGCCTGCGCCACCAGCAAGGGCGAATATCCCTCGCTCGCGCGCCGTCCGGCCGAGCGGCTGACCGCGACTTTCGACGCGCCGCCCGTGCCTGAGGTGGTGGTCCTGCCCGCCCCGCCGGCGGCGGTCACTGGCCAGCTTGATGGATTGGTCGGTGCGGCCCGGGCCGCCGATGCCAAGTTCCGCGCCCGCGAGTTGCGCGCGCGTTCGACCGTGAATGCGGCCGGAAGCGCAAGGATGGGCACCGAATCGTGGGGCACGGCAACCATCGCGGTGGCCGAGCTCGAAGCCGCGCGCGCCGAAGCGATGCTGGCGCTGGCCGATCTCGACTTACTCTACAACGACACCCGCGTGCGTGGCGAGGATCCCGGCGCAATCGGCGCGGCGCGCGACACTGTCACCGGGCTGATCGCGCGGCAGGATCAAGTGCTGGGCGAGCTGCGGAGCCGATTGGGCAGCTAAACCCAGCGCGCCAGCCCGGCGTAGTCGTCGGCGCGCGGCTCGATCCAGTGCCACTGCCCGGCGCGGCGTTCGCGCTTCCAGAACCACGATTCGCTCTTGAGGTGATCCATCGCATAATCAGCCGCGGCGAAGGCTTGGCGGCGGTGCGGCGCGGCGGCTGCGACCAGCACGATCGGCTCGCCCGGCGCCATTTGCCCGGTCCGGTGCAGCATCAGCAGCCCGCTCAGTTGCCAGCGCGTTATGCAGGTCTGCGCCAGCTCGCGCATTCCTGGCAGGGTCAACGGAGCAAAGTGGCGCAGTTCGAGCAGTTCGGCGCCATCCCCGCGCATTTGGCCGAGGAAACTGACGATCCCGCCCGACGCGCTGTGCGCGGCGTAGAACGCGGCCATTTCGTCCGTCGGAACGAACCGCGATTCGAGCAGGCGAACGTCCTGCGCCAAATCAGCCGCCGCTCACCGGGGGCAGAAAGGCCAGCTCGTCACCTGCACGCAAGACGATCCCGCCACGCTCGGCGATCAGCACCCCATTAAGCGCCATCCGGACCCGCTCGCCGAGCAGAGCCACCGCCAGATCGGGCGCGAGCGAGGCCAGCACCGCTTCCAGCGGACCCGGGGTCACGTCGCGCTCTGCCCCGCCCGCGACATCTTCGAGCCGCCCCAGGAACACCAGCCGCGCGGTCATTTCAGCCCCCGGTGAGCGACATATGCCGCGCCAGCGCCGGCGCAGCACCGGCTGCGCGAATCGCGAAGTGGTGGCGTTCGGGCTTGATCCGCATGGCTTCGCCGAGCGCAATCGCGAGCTGCGCCTCTGGCTCGTCGCTGCGCAAAGCCGCGCGCAGATCGACTTGCTCGGTCCCGCCGAGGCAGGCATAGAGCTGCCCTGTGGCGCTTACTCTGACGCGGTTGCATCCATCGCAGAAATTGTTGGTCAAGGGCGTGATCAGCCCCAGCCGTCCGCCCGTCTCGACAATATCGAAATAACGCGCCGGGCCGCCGCTGCGGTGCGGGCTCGGCGTCAAGGTGAACCGCGCCTCGAGCGCCGCGCGCACCGCATCGAGCGGCAGGTACTGGTCGAACCGGTCAGCCTCGACCTCGCCCAGCGGCATGACCTCAATCAGGGTCAGATCGAAGCGCTGGCCGTGCGCCCAGGCGATCAGATCGGGCAGTTCATCCGCGTTCACGCCTTTGAGCGCCACGGTATTGATCTTCACCTGCAAACCCGCCGCACGAGCTGCCGCCAGCCCTTCGAGCACTTGCGGCAAGCTGTCGCGCCTCGTCAGGCGTGCAAACTTCGCCCGGTCGAGCGTATCGAGCGAGACATTGACCCGGCGCACCCCGGCCGCAGCCAGATCTTCCGCAAAGTCGCCCAGCCGGGTGCCGTTGGTGGTGAGCGTCAGCTCTTCGAGGCCCTGCCCGACCTGCCGTCCGAGCGCACGCACCAGCTCGATCATGTCGCGCCGCACCAGCGGCTCACCCCCGGTCAGGCGGATCTTGGTGACCCCGCGAGCGATGAAGCCGAGTGCGAGCTGGTGCAGCTCATCGAGGGACAGCACCTCCTTGCGCGGCAAAAAGGTTTGTCGCTCAGGCATACAGTACGCGCAACGCAGATCGCAGCGGTCGGTCACCGACAACCGCAGATAGCTGATCCGGCGCTGGAACTGGTCGACGAGGGGCTGAGCCGAAGTCATGCTCGGATCATACCACAGGTCCGGCACCAAGGTCAGCTAGCGGAATGCACTGGCCGGTGATGCCGTCCGCCGCCTCCAGATAGACCCGCGCCGCAGCGATCGCGGCCCCGCTCCCGCCCATCAGCGCGTTGACCCGCGCCGGCGCATGCTCGCGCGCCAAAGCCTGCACCGCGGCCAGTCGCCAGACCCGGTGCGTGTGATCGGCAGCGGCAAATAGCAGCGTCAGGCACTGCGTTCCTCCAGCGAGTAACGCGTTCGCGCGGGGCAGGAACTCGCGGTGAAAAGTGGCTGCAGCCTCGCTCGGCAAGCCCGGCAGCGGCTCGACTTCGAGCGTGACCATCAGCGCCGTTCGCGCCGCAGCGTGATGCCAATCGATTCGGCCCCTTCGGCAATCGCCAGCTTGACGATCTTGACCGTCACCGCCTTGACCCGACTATCCTGCACGAACAGCGTCTCGCAGACATGGTCGGCCACCGCCTCGATCAGCTTGAAATGCACCCCTTGGGGCAGCGCCTCGCTCGCCGCGAACTTGAGGTCCATGTAGTTCTTGCTGGCGCTGAGCGG
>JANYGC010000016.1 GCA_025359425.1 Sphingomonadaceae bacterium | reverse complement strand
TGGCGGACAGGGTGGGATTCGAACCCACGGTGAGCTTGCACCCACGGCGGTTTTCAAGACCGCTGCCTTAAACCACTCGGCCACCTGTCCTACATTTGGCGCAGCTAGCCGGTTTGCTTGGATGCGGCAATTCCCGAATCGCGCAAGGTGTGGCACACTCGCGGCATGGAGCGAGCCCGAAAGATCAAGCTGTTAGTTGCCCCCGCGCTGGCAGCCGCGCTATTGACGGTGCCGCAAAGCGCGGTTCCTGCGCAGGTCGGGCCGATGGTTACGAGCCCGGTGGTTCAACAGTTGCCAGCTTCGCAGCCGGTCCGGACCATCGCTGCGGCCCCGGACGAAAACGCCGGTTTCCAAGGATATCTTCAGCTGCTGAGCGCCCGCGCGCGCAGCGAAGGGGTGCGCGAGGCGACGATCGCCGCGATGACCTCGGGTTTGACGGTCAACCCGCGGGTGATTTCGCTCGATCGGGCGCAGCCGGGCAGCACGCCCAATTCGCCGCCGACTTTCTGGCCTTATTATCGCGACCACGTCGACGCCGCACGGATCAACGGCGGCCGGGCCATGCTGGCCGATTCTGCCATGCTCATTCCGCCGATCGAGGCCGAGTTCGGGGTTCCAGCCAAGATCCTGATGGCGATCTGGGGCCACGAGACGTTTTACGGCAAAGTAAAAGGCGATTTCGATCTGCCGCGCTCACTCGCCACGCTGGCCTTCGAGGGCCGTCGCCGCCAGCTGTTCGCCGACGAATTCATCGCCCTGATGAAGATGGCAGACAGTGGCGTGCCGCGCAGCCAGATGGTCGGGAGCTGGGCCGGGGCCTTCGGCAATCCGCAGTTCCTCCCCAGCATCTACCTGCGCCTGGCCCGCGATGGTGACGGCGATGGCCGCGCCGATATCTGGAACAGCCGGGCCGATACCCTGACCTCGATCGCCAACTACTTCCGCGACGCCGGGTGGAAGCGCGGCGAGCCGTGGGGCACGCGGGTTACAGTTCCGGCGTCGTTTGATCGCACGTCGTTGCCCGAGAAGCTCGACGCGCCAAGCTGCCGTGCAGTCCACGCCCGGCATTCAGCGTGGCGGACAGTGGCCGAGTGGAAAGCGCTAGGGCTGAACCCGCAAGCGGCAATCGCCGACACCGCCATGGCGACGCTGTTCGAACCCGACGGCGCGGGGAATGGTGCATTCCTGTTAACCGGGAATTATCGCGTTATCCTGCATTACAACTGCTCGAACTACTACGCACTGTCCGTGGGGTTGCTTGCAGATGAGATTGCCCGCTGAAAAATTCCTGCCGCTCGCGGCGCTGAGCCTGCTTGCGGCATGCGGCGGCGGCGCGCGGCCTTATGATGCCGGACAGAACCCCGCCGCTGTCGGTGGCCCTTCTGCCGATTTTCCGATGGTGCTGGGCGCGCCGTTTACCGTCGACGGGGTCATCTATACGCCCTCGGACACAATGAATTACGATGCGGTTGGCTATGCCGTCGTTGGCGCAGAGGGCGGCTCGACCGTCACAGCCGCACACCGCAGCTTGCCCTTGCCGAGCTACATCGAAGTCACCGCGCTGGACAGTGGCAAGACGATCCTCGTTCGCGTCGAACGGCGCGGCCCGATGAGCGGCAAGGCGCTGGTCGAACTGGCGCCCGGAGCCGCGGCGCAGCTCGGCATTGCTGGCAATCCGCGCGCCGCAGTGCGCGTGCGCCGGATGAACCCGGTCGAACAGGACCGCGCACTGCTGCGCATGGGCCAGGCTGCTCCCGCGCGGATGGATACGCCCAAATCGCTGCTCGCTGTGCTTGGCCGCAAGCTCGACCAGCAGGAAGGTATTGTCCGTCCCGTTGCAGTCCCGACCCCTGAACCGAGCGCGACACCCGCGCCGGGTCCGGTCCCAAGCCCGGCTCCGGTCAAGGTCAAACCCGGCAAGGTCAAACCTGCGCCCAAGCCGGCCCCAACCGTGGCACCCAGCCCAATACCGGCACCGACACCTGCTTCGGCGCCCAAACCCGCCGTTCACGGCAAATTTGCTATCCAGGTCGGCGCATTCTCGACCCGCGCCAATGCCGAAACCGCCTCCAAACAGGTCGGTGGGTCGGTAAGTCCGGCGGGCAAGCTGTGGCGGGTGCGAATGGGGCCGTTCGGCTCCGAAGCCGAGGCCAAGGCGGCGCTGGCGAAGGCCAAGGCCAAAGGCTATAGCGACGCCCGAATCCAGCGCGCGGACTAGCCAGTCGCGCTCCCCGTGCTGCGCAGGGGAAGGATATTGGCCAAGCCATTCTGGTTGTTGTTGATTGGGCTGGCCCTGCCCGGGTTGGCGCTCGCCGCTGATCGGCCCCCGTCGATTGCCGCGGCTCCGGTCCCGCCCGGCGCAACGGCCGCTCCGATTGCATTGCTGGCTGACCTGAGCTCGGGTCAGGTGCTTTTCGCGCGCGCCGCCAACCAGCGCGTCCTCCCCGCCTCGATGACCAAGGTGATGACGGCACTCATCGCGTTCGACCTGATTGCGGCAGGCCAGCTGCGCGAGGACGCAATCATGACCGTACGGCCCGAGACCGCGCAGCGCTGGGCCGGCAGAGGCACGACGCTGGGCCTGCGCGGCGGCGAAAAAGTCAGCGTGCGCGACTTGTTGATGGGGACCACCACAGTCTCAGCCAATGACGGCGCCGTGGCGCTCGCCGAGGGCGCGCTGGGTTCGCTCGATGCCTGGACCGCGGCGATGAACGCGCGCGCCGCCACGCTGGGCATGCGCGGGAGTCATTTCGCCAGCGCCCACGGATTTCCTGACCACGGCCGGACCTACGTCACGGCCAACGATCTGATCCGGCTGGCTGCGGCCCTGATCAACGAGCATCCGGTGCTGTATCATCGCTATTTCGGACACCAGTCGATGGTCTGGCGCGGCGTGACGCTGCGCAGTCACGACCCCTTCGCCGGTCTGCTGCCGGGCGCTGATGGGATCAAGACCGGGCACAGCTTCGAGGCCGGGTTCACCTTCCTCGGCTCGGCAAGTCGCCATGATCGCCGGCTGGTGCTGGTGATTGGCCGCGTCGCGACCGAACCGGGCCGCGCCAAGGCGGCCAAGGCGCTAGCCGAATGGGGTTTTCAGGCGTGGGACAGCCATGCATTCCTGACGCCGCAGCTCGTCGTGGGCACCGCCAGGGTGCAAGACGGCACGGCGCGAAGCGTCACTCTAGGGGTGCCGCGCGCTTTTGCCCTCAGCCTGCCCAAGGGATCGGCGGCGCAGGTCAGCGGACGAATTATTTACGATGGCCCGCTGCGCGCGCCGTTCGGCAAAGGCCAGCAAGTCGCCAGACTGGAAATCCAAATCGCCGGGCAGCCGGTGCACACTCTTCCGCTGGTAACTTTGCAGGCAGTTGAACGCGCCGGGCCAATCGACAGAATCGTCAATGGCCTGCTAGGGCTATCTGCATGACGCTCGGCAAATTTATCGCATTCGAAGGTGGGGAGGGAGCGGGTAAAAGCACGCAGGCCCGGCTGCTCGCCGATGCGTTGACCGCGCGCGGGATCGCCTGCGTGGTCACCCGTGAACCCGGCGGTACCCCGGGAGCCGAGGCGATCCGCGGGCTGCTGCTCGGCACTAGCGGGGCGGGCTGGCACCCGCGCGCCGAAGCACTGCTGTTCGCTGCCGCACGCTCGGACCATGTCGAGCGGTTGATCATGCCCGCGCTTGAAGCCGGGCAATGGGTCATTTGCGACCGTTTTGTCGATTCAAGCCGGGCTTACCAAGGTGGCGCCGGCGGATTGGGCGATGCTGAGGTGATTGCGCTGCATCAGGTCGGCAGCAAAGGATTGCTGCCTGATCTGACCTTGCTGATCGAAGTTTCACCAGAGACTGCAACCGCACGCGCGACCGCCCGCGACGGCGAAGCGGCCGACCGGATTGGCGGCCGCGATGCCGGGTACCACGCCCGCGTGGCGCAGGTCTTTGGCGCGCTTGCTGTTGCCGAAGCGGCGCGCTTTGCCCGGATCGCCGGCGATGGGACCGCTGAGATGGTCCATCGCCAAGTCCTCGCCGCCCTCGCGCCCTTGCTGGGTCCGGCATGAGCGATCTCATCGGCCACGACGAAGCCTGGCGCGAATGGCACAGCGCGCTGGGCTCGGCGCGGATGCATCATGCGTGGATCCTGACCGGGCTCAAAGGCTTGGGCAAAGCGCAGTTCGCGCGTGCGGCGGCTGCGCAGTTGGTCGCGGAACCTGGCATCAAGCAGCCGCCGATCGAAATGCATCCCGACATCCTGATCCCCGAGCACCCGCCCGAGAACAAGGAAGAGGTCAAAAAGCGCGAGGACGGCCAGCCGTACAAGCGCAAACGCTCGATCCCGATCGACGAGGTGCGCACGCTCCAGCGCCGTCTGACGACGCGGCCGACGCTGGGAAACCGCCGCGTGGTAATCATCGATCCCGCCGATGATCTCGAAAAGAACGCCGCCAATGCCCTGCTCAAGAGCCTGGAGGAGCCGCCCGAGGGCACGTTCTTCCTGCTGGTCACGCACCGGCTTGGGCGGCTGCTGCCGACGCTGCGTTCGCGTTGCCGGGTGCTGCGCTTTACCCCGCTGGCCGACGATCAGATCGAAGCAATCCTGCGCGAATCCGCGCCCGGGGCCGATGCTGCAACCCGCGCCGCCGCAATTGCTGCCGCCGAAGGATCGCCCGGCGCGGCGCTCGAATTCGTCGCGCAGGATCTGGGCAAGCTCCACCAGCTGATGCTCCGCCTGATTGCTGAGGGAGATGAACATTTCGCCTTGCGCGGCGCGCTGTCCGAAGAGATCGGGGCACGGCCGGACCGCGAACGGCAGCAAGCCGCGGTCGACCTAGCGCGCGCGGTGGTTGCGGCGGAACTCGGGCAAGAAGCCGCGCGGGATGGCCGGGTGATCGAAGCGCACGGGCAGTTGGTTCGGCTCGGCGCGCAATTGCCGACCTACAACTTCGATCCCGGGCTGGTCGCGATGGAACTCGGGGCCTTGCTGGCGGCGCTGGCCATGCCTAGAGAGACGGCTTGACCCCGACAGAAAGCGCTTCGCCGGCCATGGCCGAACCCTATTACATCACCACCGCCATCGCTTACCCGAACGGGCGCCCGCACATTGGCCACGCTTACGAAGCGGTTGCCGCCGACGCGATCGCGCGGTTCCAGCGGATGCAGGGCCGCGATGTGCGGTTCACGACCGGGACCGACGAGCACGGCCTCAAGATGGTTCAGACCGCACGCGACAAAGGCGTCGATGTGCAGGCGCTGTGCGATGAAATGTCCGGCTATTTCAAAGATATGTGCGGCAAATTGAATGTGTCATATGACCGTTTTATTCGCACCACCGAGCCCGCTCATTACGAAGCGAGCGTGGCGATCTGGGAGGCGATGAAGGCCAATGGCGACCTCTACCTCGATCGCTACGAAGGCTGGTATTCGGTCCGCGACGAAGCGTTTTATGAGGAAAAGGAACTGAGCGACGGGGCAGGGGGCGACAAGCTCTCGCCCCAAGGGACTCCGGTCGAATGGACGGTCGAGGAAAGCTGGTTCTTCAAGCTGTCGGACTATGCGCAGCCGCTGCTCGATCATTACGCCGCCAATCCCGACTTCATCCGCCCCGAAAGCCGCCGCAATGAGGTGCTCAAGTTCGTCGAGGGCGGACTGCGCGATCTCAGCGTGTCGCGCACCAGTTTCGATTGGGGGGTCAAGGTTCCCGGCTCACCCGACCACGTGATGTACGTCTGGGTCGATGCGCTGACCGCCTATATGAGCGCGCTGGGTTATCCTGATAAAACAGGCGATTGGGGCAAATACTGGCCCGCCGACCTGCACCTGATCGGCAAGGATATCGTGCGGTTCCACACCGTTTATTGGCCCGCGTTCCTGATGTCAGCCAAGTTGCCGCTGCCCAAGCAGGTGTTCGGCCACGGCTTCCTGCTCGCGCGCGGCGGTGAGAAGATGTCGAAGTCGCTCGGCAACGTGGTCGATCCGCTCGAGTTGGCCGACCGCTTCGGGGTCGATGCCCTGCGCTATTTTTTCCTGCGCGAGGTGAGTTTCGGCCAGGATGGAAGCTATTCTGCTGAAGCCATTGTAAATCGTGGCAATACCGAGCTTGGCAACGCCTTCGGCAACCTCGCTCAGCGGGTTTTGAGCTTCATTGCCAAGAACCTGGATGGCTATCTCCCGGCAATTGTCGAGCATGATCCGGCGGACGATGCACTGTTTAAGGAGATCGGCGCGACAGTTCAGCGTGAGATTCCGGCGGCGTTCGAGGAACTGTCGATGCAGCAAGGCATCGACCACTGGCTGCAAGCCTGCTTTGCCTGCAACCAATATGTCGATGAACAAGCCCCGTGGGCGCTGCGCAAGACCGACCCGGAGAGGATGGAGACCGTGCTGGCGACGCTGTATATCTGCATCGCGCAGCTCGCGACCGCAATCCTGCCGGTGATTCCCGTAAAGGCTGGTGCTTTGCTTGATGCAATGGGTATTCCAGCGGCCAACCGCACCTATCAAGGCATCGGCGTGCAGTGGTATGCGGCGCTTGCCGAAAGTGACTTTCGCTTGTCTGCACCGACCCCGTTGTTCCCGCGCCTCGAACTGCCCGCAGAAACCGACGCCTGATGCTGATCGATTCGCACTGTCACCTTGAGTATAAAGGCCTGGTCGAGGATCAGGCCGGCGTGCTGACGCGCGCCCGCGCGGCGGGAGTGGGGGGCTTCCTCTCGATTTCGACCCGCCAGTCCGAATGGGATCAGGTGATCGCGACGGCGGACCGCGAAGCGGATGTCTGGGCCTCGGTGGGGATTCACCCGCACGAAGCCGATGGCCATGCCGATCTGGGTGAAGCTGCGCTGCTCGTCGCGACCCAGCATCCCAAGGTCATCGCGATCGGCGAAACCGGGCTCGACTACTATTACGACAAGAGCGATCGGCAGACCCAGCAGGCGCTGCTGCGCCGGCATATCGCAGTGGCGCGCGAGACCGGCCTGCCGCTGATCGTCCACACCCGCGACGCCGAGGCGGATACCGCCGCAATCCTGCGCGACGAGCTGGAGCGGGGGGCTTACCCGGCGCTGATCCATTGCTTTACCGCATCGGCTGATTTCGCCCGCGAAGTGCTCGAGCTGGGGCTGACAATTTCGCTTTCCGGGATCATTACCTTCAAGAATGCCAAGGACTTGCAGGCGATAGCTGCCGAGCTGCCCGAAGACCGTATTCTGGTTGAAACCGATTCACCATTCCTCGCGCCAGTGCCGCATCGCGGTCGGCCATGCGAACCTGCGTTTGTCGCCGATACCGCACGGTTTGTGGCGGAATTGCGCGGGGTTTCTCCCGAGCATCTGGCCGAAACCACCACCCGAAACTTTACCCGTCTGTTCACCAAGGCGGGCCTGTGAAGGTTCGCTTGCTGGGCTGCGGCACTTCCACCGGGGTACCGCGAGTCGGTAACGACTGGGGTCGCTGCGATCCGGCTGAACCAAAGAACCGGCGCACCCGCGTTTCGATCCTGGTCGAGAACAATGCAGGTGCCAGGCTGCTGGTCGATACATCGCCCGATCTACGCAACCAGTTGCTTGCCAATGAGATCGACCGGATCGATGCGGTGTTCTGGACTCACGATCACGCCGATCACGTCCACGGAATCGATGACCTGAGGGTGCTGCGGTACGGCCGGGCAGCGCCGATCCCGGGCTATGCATCCGAAGAAACCGCCCGGCGGCTGCGGTTGCGATTTGGTTATGCTTTCGCTGGCCAGGAAGGCTATCCAACGATTCTGTCACTCGAACCACTCGAGCCGCTGCGGATGTGCGCCGGGTTCGGAGTTGGCTGGTGCCAGATGCCGCATGGGCCTGCGCAAAGCACCGCTTTTCGGTTTGATTGTGACGGTAAATCAATCGGCTATGCGACAGACTTCAGTGAGATTCGCCGCGAAATGGTCAATCTGTTTGCCGGGGTCGATGTGCTCGTCGTCGATTGCCTGCGCCGCGAGCCGCATCCAACCCACGCACACTTGGCTATGGCGCTCGAACTGACCGAAGCATCGCGCGCCGGCCAGGCGGTGCTGACACATCTCGACAAGAGCATGGATTATGTCACGCTGTGCGGCGAAGTACCGGCCCATGTGCAGGTCGGCTATGATGGCCTGGAGGTGGTATTGTGATGAGCACCGGCGCGATGGTGGCAGCGATTATTGGCGCAGCGATGGCGTTGACGCTTGGATGGCGTTCGCTGCGCAGTCACCAGCTGGGTCAGAGCAGGATGTTGCAGATGGCGTTGATCTGGGCTGCGATTATCGCGGCGCTAACGTTGATTATCAGCCAGGTGAAGATGTGAAGGATCATTGTACTCACCCATGCACCCGACGTTTCATTTAACATAATATATATTATCAATCTAATATGGCACAGCAAGAGCAAACCCCCACTTCTGCCGCGGCACTCGACCGGCTGCTTGCGATTATGTCACGGCTGCGCGATCCGGCGCGCGGGTGCGAATGGGATCTGGCGCAGAGTTTCGCCACTATCGCGCCCTACACCATTGAAGAAGCCTATGAGGTCGCCGACGCGATTGAGCGCAGCGATATGCCCGCGCTCAAGGACGAACTCGGCGACTTGCTGCTCCAGGTCGTGTTCCACGCGCGCATGGCTGACGAACTCGGCCTGTTCGATTTTGCCGATGTCGCCGGTGCAATCTCGACCAAGATAGAAGCGCGCCATCCGCACATCTTTGGCGGAGCATCTGATCCCGGCCAATCGCGCGAAACCCGTTGGGAAGCGCTCAAAGCCGAAGAACGCGCCGCCCAAGGCGCCAGCGGCGCGATGGACGGCGTCGCGCAGGCTCTCCCGGCTTTGCTCCGCGCCGAAAAGCTCCAGAAGCGCGCCGCGCGTGCGGGGTTCGACTGGCCAGACCCCGCTGGACCCGCCGACAAATTGCGCGAGGAAATGGCTGAATTGGCTGACGCTGTTGGCCCTGACCATCAGGCCGAGGAAGCCGGCGACCTGCTGTTTGCGGCAGTCAACCTTGTCCGCGCTTACGGAATTCCTCCCGAAGACGCGCTGCGAGCAGCCAACCGAAAATTCGAGCGCCGGTTCCGGGCGATGGAGGCGCTGGCGCAGCAGCGCGGACGGCAATTCGATACGCTTACGCTCGAGCAGCAGGAAGCGCTGTGGACTGACGTCAAGGCGTCAGAGCCGGACAAACCGGCCTAATTCGCGCGGATCGAGCCGCACATCGAGCCGCCGCAAGGGCCCGCGCTCGTCGCTCCCCGCCTCGTCTTCGCTCACCACTTCGCCATGCGCATGAAGCCAGGCGAGCCGCTGCCCATCGCCGACCGGCAAGACGAAACTGTGCAACTTGGCGCGCTGGGTCAGCAGTTTACTCACCGCTTCGAGCAAGCTTTCACAGCCCATGCCGGTGAGCGCCGAAACCGGCACAACGACGGTTTCACTCTTGGCTTGGACCTGATCCATCAGCTCAGCCGCCTGATCGGGCGGGAGCAAATCCCACTTGTTCCAAGCTTCCATCAGCGGAATAGTCGGCTCGCCGCCCTGCTCGTCAAGTAAGCCAAGGTCTTGCAAGATAGCCAGAACATGCTGCTTTTGCGCCAGACTTTCCGGACTGGCCATATCGCGCACGTGGACGATTACGTCGGCGGCGGTGACTTCTTCGAGCGTGGCGCGGAAGGCTGCGACCAGTTGGGTCGGCAGGTCTGAGATGAACCCCACCGTGTCCGACAAGATCGCCTTATCCACCCCGGGCAGCCGGATACTGCGCATGGTCGGATCGAGTGTGGCGAATAGCAAGTCTTCAGCCATCACCGAGGCCCCGGTCAACCGGTTGAACAGCGTGCTTTTGCCAGCATTGGTATAGCCGACCAGCGCGATCACCGGCCACGGCGCTTTCTCGCGCCGACTGCGGTGAAGCCCGCGGGTGCGGCGGACTTGCTCTAGCTCGCGGCGCAATTTGGCCATGCGGTCACGGATCAGGCGGCGGTCTGCCTCGATCTGGGTTTCACCCGGCCCGCCAAGGAACCCGAACCCCCCGCGCTGCCGTTCAAGGTGAGTCCAGCTGCGCACCAGTCGCCCGGCTTGGTAATCGAGGTGCGCCAGTTCTACCTGCAAACGGCCTTCGGCGGTTGCGGCGCGTTCGCCGAAAATTTCGAGGATCAGTCCAGTCCGGTCGATGACCTTGCGCTTGAGCTTTTCTTCCAGGTTGCGCTGCTGGATTGCCGTCAGGCTGCCGTCGACGATCACCAGCCCGGCGGCGTCCTGCTCGCACGCAATCGCAATATTCTGGATCTGCCCCTCGCCGAACAGCGTCGCGGCGCGTGCTTCGCGGATTGGGATTGCGATGGCATCGACCACCACCAACCCGATCGCCAGGGCCAGCCCGCGCGCTTCTTCGAGCCGGGGTGCGGTATCGCCGCTCACGGCTCCCCTGCCCCGGAATTCGGGATAGACGATCAGCGCGCGGGCTCCGCGCGCAAGGTCGCCTTCGGCTTCGTCACCGAAGTTCAGGCTGCTTCGCCGTCGTCGCTATCGCCCATCAGGTCGATCGGGCTGAGCGGCTGAATGGTCGAGACCGCGTGTTTGTAGGCGAGTTGCACATAGCCTTCACGCTCAAGCAGCATGCAAAACAGGTCAAACGCCGCGACGCGGCCCTGGAGCATTACGCCGTTGACCAGAAACATGGTAACCTGGACCGCGCTTTCGCGCACGCTCGAGAGGAACACGTCCTGCAGCAGACGGACCTTCTTGCCGCCCTCCACCGCGCTGCCGAATTGCGCGACATCGATCGGCAGGCTCGGCATGATCGTCGATACGGCGTGCTTGTAGACCAGTTGGGCCTGACCATCGCGGCGCAGCAGGATCGAGAAATTGTCGAACCAGGTGACGATGCCTTGCAGCTTGACGCCCTTGACCAGGAACATGGTCACCGGGACCTTGTTCTTGCGCAGCAGGTTGAGGAACTGGTCCTGAAGGTTCTGGCCCTTGCCCGTCGCCGGTCCGCTGGGAACGGCTGCCGGGGGCGTCATCGATGCTGTCTCGGCCTCGTCTTCGGCCTTGGCCGGACGCGGGCGTGCCGTGAGGGTACGTGAGGTCATATGTCTGTCCTTCTTGTTGGCGGCCGCTGGTACGGTCCGCAATCTGGTCCACCCTGCGAACGGAGAACCGGTCTTGTAATGAGATCATTCTACCGCAGTGCAGCGCTCGCGTAAACGCCCTTGATGTTACACTTTTACGACACGCTTAGCCGTCCGCTTCGCCATCTTCCTCGTCGTCGCGGCGTTCGACCATTCCGAGCAGTTTGAGTTTCCGGTGCAAAGCCGACCGCTCCATTCCGATGAAACTCGCGGTGCGCGAAATATTTCCCGAAAAGCGGCGAATTTGTACGCGCAGGTATTCACGCTCGAAATTCTCGCGCGCCTCGCGCAGCGGCACCCCCATCAATGAGGGCATGCCAGGATCGCCGCTGATCCTCCCGGAAACGACTTCACTGGGCAGCATATCGGCCTCGATCCGCGCCAGCCGGTCGCGCGGGGTCAGAATGATCGTGCGCTCGACCACGTTGCGCAACTGGCGGACGTTGCCCGGCCATTCGTAGCTTTGCAGCGCGGCCATCGCCTCGATGCTGACCTCGGGCGGCGGCACGCCTTGATCCGAGGCGAACCGCGCGAAGAAGTGATCGACCAGCATCGGGATATCCTCACGCCGTTCGGCGAGCGAGGGGATCGTCACCGGAACCACGTTGAGCCGGTAGAACAAGTCTTCGCGGAAGCGGCGGTCGGCGATCTCCCGCTCGAGCTCGCGTGCGGTCGAAGAGACGACCCGGACATCGACGCGGATCTGGCGATTGCCACCGACCCGCACGAAGGCCTGTTCGGTCAACACCCGCAGGATCCGTGCCTGGGTCGAAAGCGGCATGTCAGCCACTTCGTCGAGGTACAGCGTGCCCCCGTCGGCCATCTCGAGCAGCCCGGCGCGGACCAGCTTGCCGTTCGATTCCTCGCCGAACAATTCTTGCTCGAACCGCTCGGGCGTGATCCGCGCCGAATTGACCGTGACGAAAGCGTGCTCAGCGCGTCCGCTCCAGCTGTGCAGCAGCCGCGCCGCGACCTCCTTGCCGGATCCGCCGGGGCCGGTGATCAGCAGACGGCTGCCAGTGTTGGCGACCCGCTTGAGCGTAGCACGGACCTGGTTGATCGCGGTACTATTGCCAGTGAACTCGTCGGCGGTGACGAAACCTTCGCGCAGCCGCGCATTTTCGCGCCGCAGCCGATCGGTTTCGGTGGCCCGTTCGACCAACAGCAGGAGCCGCTCGGCCTCGAACGGCTTTTCGATGAAGTCCATGGCGCCGCGGCCGATTGCCGAGACTGCGGTATCGATGCTGCCGTGCCCGGAAAAAATGATCACCGGCAGCTCGGGTTCGCGGCTCTTGATCGCGTCGAGCACTTCGAGCCCGTCCATCGGGCTGCCGTGCAGCCACACGTCGAGCAGCACCAGGCTAGGGCGGCGCTCGTCAATCATCGCCAGCGCCGTGGTGCTGTCACCGGCCGTGCGGCACTCATAGCCTTCATCGCTCAGCACGCCGGCAACGAGTTCGCGGATATCGCGTTCATCGTCGACTATCAGGATTTCGAGCGCCATTACCTTTACCTCAATTCACATTCATTCAGCCGCTTCAGAGCCGCGATGGCCCTCCAGCGGATCTCGTGCAAAACGCATGGTCACCACGGTCCCGTCGGGCTTGCCCGCTGCAAAGCTCATTTCACCCCCGTGCTCTTCGACGATCTTGTTGACGATCGCGAGCCCGAGGCCGGTCCCCTTCTCGCGGGTGGTCACATAGGGTTCGACGATCCGTTCGCGGTCGTGCGGCAAGCCGATGCCGTTGTCGGTGATCGACACCAGCACGTCCTCGAGACCACCCTTGAGCGTGATCGTAATCTTCCCGCGCCAGGTTTCGTCTTCGAGCTTCGAGCGCGCTTCGATCGCTTCGGTGGCGTTCTTGAGCACGTTGGTCATGGCCTGGCCGAACTGGTGGCGGTCACACGCGATGATCCCCATTTCGGCGTCGACGGCAAAGGCAAAGTTGATTTCGGGCCGCGCAACTTCCTGGAGGAACAGTGCCTGCCGCGCGAGATCGACCGGGTCCTCACCGCGAAACAGCGGTTTGGGCATCCGCGCGAACGAGGAGAATTCATCGACCATCCGGCGCAGTTCGCCCACCTGGCGGATGATCGTTCCGGTCAGCTCCTCGAACAGTTCGCCGTCGGTGGTCAGCTGCTTGCGATAGCGCCGCTTGAGCCGCTCGGTGGCGAGCTGGATCGGGGTCAGCGGGTTCTTGATCTCATGCGCGATCCGCCGCGCGACGTCCGACCAGGCGGCCTGGCGCTGGTCGATCAGCTGGCGGGTAATGTCCTCGAAGGTGATCACATCGCCATTGGCCGAACGGGTCGATTTGACCGCGAGGCTGAGCAGTTCACTGCCCTTCGAATACTGCAAGATCCCGCCATCGGTGCCGCTTTCGGCCAGGCTGGCCATCTGCGGAGCGATCGCGGCGAGACGCTTGCCGATCGGCGCGGGCTCACCGCGATCGAACAGCAGCTTGTGCGCCGAGCTGTTGATCAGCCGGATTTCGCCCTTGGCGTTGGTGCTGATGATCCCCGCGGTGACCGATTCGAGCACCGCTTCCATGAATGCGCGGCGCTCGTCGAGCTGTTGATTGGCCCCCAGCAGCGCGTGGTTTTGCCGTTCGAGCTGCTGGGTCATGCGGTTGAATGCGCGGTTGAGCAGTCCGACCTCATCGGCCCCGGTGCGCCCTTCGACCCGCATGGTGAAATTGCCCGCGCCGACTTGCCGCGCCGCATCGACAAGATCGTAGAGCGGCTTCACCTGCCGGTCGGCAAAGCGCAACGCGAACCACACCGACAACCCGACCAGCGCAAGGCTGGCAACGAACAGCGCAATGTTGAAGCGCAATTGCTGGATCCTGGTGCGCTGGGTCAACTCGTCATAAGCGCGGACTATGTTCTGTGCGTAACCCGCCGAGAGGAGGTCGGACTTGCGAACCGTATAGAGGTAGATTCCGGCCCTGCGATCAATCGGAGTTATCGCGCGGATACTGTCTCCACTTGAACTGACAGAGATAGCTTCTCCGCGATCGATTTGACGGAGGACATTGGCCGATATCTCAGACAGCGGAGCCACCCCGCGGGTGAAGGCAGCCTTGTCGAGACCGCCATCGACACGCTTTTGGAGAATTGTCGATTCATCGATTTTCCGTTGCCTGACCTGAAAGAGATAAGACTCCTGAAATTCTGCGCTTTCCAACGGGAACTGACCTATTGCGTCGCGAAGATCGGCCGCCATTGCCAAGGATTCGTAAGACATGTCTTTCTGCGTCTGCTCGTAATAGCCGCGCGCCAGCTGGTTGGCGTTTTCGAGCAGTCCGCGCGATTTGTCGGAAAACCAGAATTCAACCCCCGACTGGAACAGGAACGAAGCGAAGATCACCACCAGCAGCGTTGGCACCGCAGCGATCAGCGAAAACAGGAACACCAGGCGGACATGCAATTGGCCGCTTCGTCCGACCGCTTCGGCGCCGCGCTGCAGCGCAATGCGGCGACCAAGCAGCACGAGGATCGCCATTGCCGGCACCAGCGTGCCGATCAGCAGCGTTGCGGTCAGGTCGGTGGGGAGCATCTGCCCCTTCCCCGCCCGTGCGTTGACCGCATACCAGGTGATCACGGTCATCACCACGAAGGCAACGATTGCGCCCACTTCGAGAATCGGGAACAGGTTTGAACGCCGCGCTGCGACCTGCATCCGGCGCCATAACCGGGGCCAGCGTCTGTTGCGTGCAGGAACGGTCGCTTCCACCATCGTTGCGAGATTACAACACTAGTGTGGCTTTTGTGCAAGTCATTTTACCCTGCCATGCGACCGCATTAGCGCTGAAGCAGCAGGGGATCGATCGCCAATTCGGTCAGCCGCTTGCGCAAAGTGTTCCGGTTGATGCCGAGATGCTGCGCGGCGCGGAGCTGGTTGCCACCAGTCTGGCGCAGCACCGCCTCGAACAGCGGGCGCTCGAAGGCAGCCAGCGCGGCGTCGTAGACCGCTCCCGGCGGGAGGGGATTATCGCGCAGCCACGAACTGATTGCGCCATCCAGCGTCCCGCCCTCACCTGCAGGTGCGTCGTCCAGTCCTGTTCCCAGCAGCGGCTCGACCGCCGCAATCCCGATCCGGTCCTCGCGCGCCAGCAGGGCGAGGCGGAAGATGAAATTGCGCAGCTCGCGCACGTTGCCGCGCCACGGCTGGTTTGCCAGCCGCGCCACGGCCTCGTCGGTGAGCTGGCGGCGGGGCAGACCCTCGGCAGCGGCGAGCTGGAGGAAATGGCGGGCCAGCGCGGGCACATCGTCGGGCCGTTCGCGTAGCGGAGGCAGCGTGATCGGCACGACGTTAAGGCGGTAATAAAGGTCTTCGCGGAACGCCCCCGCCGCGATCAGCGGTGCAAGGTCGCGGTTGGTCGCGGCGACGATGCGGACGTCGACCGCGATCTCCTCGCGCCCGCCGACCCGGCGGATCTGGCCCGATTGCAGCGCGCGCAGCAGCCGGGTCTGCGCGTCGATCGGCATGTCGCCGATTTCATCAAGGAACAGTGTCCCGCCCTGCGCTTGTTCGAACTTGCCCTGATACCGCGCCACCGCGCCGGTGAAGGCCCCCTTTTCGTGACCAAACAGCTCGCTTTCGATCAGATCGGCGGGGATCGCCGCGGTGTTGACCGCCACGAAGGGCCCGGCCTTGCGGTGGCCCAGTTGGTGGATCGCCTCGGCGACCAGTTCCTTGCCGGTGCCGCTCTCGCCCAGCACCAGCACGGTGAGATCGTTGCGCAGCACCCGCGTGATCATCCGGTAAACCGCCTGCATCGGCGCGGAGCGGCCGACCAGCGGCAAGCCCGCCGGGGCTGTTTCCGCTTCCGTGCCATCGCGTGCCGCAGCGTTGCCGACTGCGGCACGAACCGTGCTGACCAGTTCGTCGAGATCGAATGGCTTGGGGAAATATTCGAACGCGCCGGTATCGCTCGCGCGGACCGCGGTATCGAGCGTATTCTGCGCCGAGAGCACGATGATCGGCATGTCGGGCGCTGCTGCGCGAACTGCGCCCAGCGTCTCCAGCCCGTCGCCGTCGGTCAGCATCACATCGGTCAACAGCAGCGCGTAACGGTTCGCCGCCAGCAGGCGATCGCGCTCGGCGATGGAATCGCAGCAGGTGACCGCAAACCCTTCGGCCTCAAGCGCGGCATTGATCACCAGCGCAATCGAGGCGTCGTCCTCGACCAGCAGCACGCTCATGCCGCCACCTCGCGAAGGGCCCGGCGACCTTCGCTGGCAATCGGCAGGTGCACGCGGAAGTGCGTCCAGCCGGTGATGTCGTCGCGGTCGTAGGTTACGCGTCCGTTCATATCCCCGACCAGCCGGCGGACCAAGGCCAGCCCCAGTCCCTGCCCGCTCTTCTTGGACGAGACGAACGGTTCGAAAATGTGATCGCGCACCGCAGCGTCGATCCCCGGGCCGTTGTCGCTGACCCGCAGCTCGATCGGCAAGCGCACCGCGCTGCCATCGGTGGTGCGATGAAGTTGCAACCCGCTGGCAAAGCGTGATCGAACCACGATCTTGGGTTTGGCGGTCTTGGCGGTGGCATCGGCGGCATTGGCGAACAGGTTGATCAAGACCTGGACCAGCGCATCGATATTGCCGAGCACCGGGGGCAGCGAGGGATCGAATTCCTCGATGATCGCGGGCGACTTGCCGCCTGCTTCCATCACCGCGCGGGCGCGGCGAACCGCTTCGTGGAGGTTGCACGGCTGCAAGTCGGGCACGGTGCGGCGTGATAGCGATTGCATCTGGTCGATCAGCTTGGCAATCCGGTCAACTTCGTCGGCGATCAGAGTGGTCAGCGCGAGGTCTTGCCCGTCCAGCTTGCGCGCGATGAGCTGCGCTGCGCCGCGAATACCGGCGAGCGGGTTCTTGATCTCGTGCGCCAGCACTTCGGGCGCGCGCAACACCGAATCGTCGCTCGAACCCTGCGTCTCGCGCATTGCTTCGGCGCCGCGAACGTCATTCAAAGTCAGAACCTGCCAGCCCGGCTGGTCAATCACCGGACCGACTGTGACATCGACCCGGCGCGGGCCCTGCCCGGTAATCTGCACGCCGGTCGCCCGCGCCGAGAGCTGCGCATCGGTTTCGGCTATGCGTGCTGCGAGCAGCGGCTCATCGAAACGCAAGTGCTCGCCGATCGCGCGGCCTGCGAGGCGGCGGAAACTCTGCCCGAGCAACTGCTCCGCCGCAGGGTTAGCCGCCGTTACCGCTTGGCCCGGTCCGAGCAGCAGCACCGCGTGCGACAGGCTGGCAAGCTGGCGCGACGCGTCGGGCATCAAGCCGCTTGGCGGTTCAGGAACGGACCAAAGAAACCATGCAATTGCCGAACAACTTCAGCAGGATCATCGATGAAGTTCACTTGATTACGGAATGCCGCCGAACCGGGCAGGCCTTTGGTGTACCAAGCGAGATGCTTGCGCGCCATATTGACTCCGGTGACCGTACCATACAGCTCGAGCATTGCATCGTAGTGTTCCAGCACGACGGCAAACAGCGTGTCGGTAGCGGGGTCGGGTTGCTGCTCGCCGGTACGCAACCAGTGCATGACCTGCGAGAGGAACCACGGCCGCCCATAAGCCCCGCGCCCGATCATCACCCCGTCGGCGCCCGATTGGGCGAGCGCTTGGGCAGCATCTTCGATGGTGCAGATATCGCCGTTGACGATCACCGGGATCTTGACCGCGTCCTTGACCGCGCGGACGAAGGCCCAGTCGGCGTCGCCCCGGTACATCTGGTTGCGGGTGCGGCCGTGGACCGAGACCATCTTGGCACCAAGGTCTTCGGCGATGCGCGCCAGTTCGGGGGCGTTGAGGCTGTCGTGACACCAACCCATCCGCATCTTGACCGTGACCGGCACATCGACCGCCGCGACCGTCGCCTTGATCAGCGCAGTGGCGAGCGGCAGGTCGCGCATCAAGGCCGATCCGGCATCGCCGTTGACCACTTTCTTGACCGGGCAGCCCATGTTGATGTCGATGATCGCCGCGCCGCGATCCTGCTGGAGCCTGGCCGCCTCGGCCATCTGCGCGGGTTCGCACCCGACCAGCTGCATCGACACCGGCTCTTCGATCGGATCCCATTCAGACTTTTGCAGCGATTGCCGGGTTTCGCGGATCGCCGCCGGGCTCGCGATCATCTCGGTGACATTGAGCCCCGAACCGAATTTGCGCACGAGCCGGCGGAACGGCAGATCGGTCACCCCGGTCATCGGGGCGAGGATCACCGGGCAATCGATCCGGACCGGACCGACCATGATCGGCGCCAGCTGCGGCGGGACGGGAAACGCGGTCATCTACATCTGCCTAAAATTTGGGCAGCACATAGGCAATTGCTCCGCCGGCGGCAAGCCTATACCGCAATCGGGCTATGACCTCCGGCCTTCCCCGCACCGCCCCCCCAAAAACTGCCGGTGTAATTGTCGCCGCCGGGCAAGGTCTGCGCGCCGGGCAGCCCTTGCCCAAGCAATTCGCGCGGTGGCGCGGCAAACCGGTGGTGCGGCATTCGGCTGAGGCGCTGGTTGCGGCCGGGATTGCGCCGATTGTGGTGGCCATTCCAGCCGGTACGGACGAGATCGCGGCGGCTGCGTTGCAGGGTGTTGCGGGAGTTCGGTTGGTCACTGGAGGAGCGACCCGGCAGGAATCGGTTCGGCTGGCACTTGAGGCGCTGGTTGCGGACGCGCCCAACCGTGTGCTGATCCACGATGCGGCCCGCCCCATGCTGCCGCAATCGGTGATCGAGCGGCTGTCGCTCGCGCTCGATCATTCCGAAGCAGCGATCCCGGTGCTGCCGGTGGTCGACAGCCTCGTCCGTACCGAGGGCGAGACCATGGGCACCCCTGCCCCGCGCGAAGATCTGCGCCGGGTCCAGACCCCGCAGGCATTCCGCTTTGGCGCCATTCTCGCGGCACACCGTGCGTGGACCGGGCCGGCCAATGCCGGCGATGATGCACAGGTGGCGCAAGCGGCAGGTGTGACTGTTGCGCTGGTCGATGGAGACGAAGCATTGCACAAATTGACCTTTGCCGGGGATTTCGCCGCAGCGCTCGCCCCCATTCGGGTCGGCACCGGATATGACGTCCACCGCCTCGCCGACGGCGAGGAACTATGGCTGTGCGGGGTCAAGCTCGATCACCCGCGCGGGCTGGCCGGGCACAGCGACGCCGACGTCGCGATCCATGCCCTGGTCGATGCCGTGCTCGGCGCGATCGGCGCGGGCGATATCGGCAGCCACTTCCCGCCCGGCGATGCCCAGTGGCGCGGGGCGAGTTCGGACCGGTTCCTGCTCCACGCAGTCAGGCTTGCGGCCGAGGCGGGTTACCGCGTCGGCAATGTCGACCTGACGATCATCTGCGAGGCACCGAAAATCGGCCCGCACCGCGAGGCGATGCGCGCGCGTTTGGCCGAATTGTTCGGCACCGATGTTTCTGCGGTAAGTGTCAAGGCGACCACCACCGAGCGGCTCGGTTTTACCGGGCGCGGCGAGGGCATTGCCGCGCAGGCGCTGGTGACGCTGCTGCCGGGGTGAAGCGACAGGGCTAGCTTTGCGGCGCGGTAACCTGCAAATGGCAACTGACCATACGTTCGAGGATGACCTGCCAATGGCGCACGATTACCAGATGATGTCGGCTTGTCCGACTTGACCAGCAATGGCGGAATACTGCCCGAGGAACTGCTGACGCTCGCCGCGCGGGTGGTCGCTGAGAACCGCGCGGCAGGGCGCACTGTGGCGCTCGCCGAAAGCTGCACTGGCGGATTGGTCGCTGCGGCGATCACCGAGATTGCCGGATCATCGGCGGTGCTCGACCGGGGATTCGTGACCTATTCGAACGAATCGAAGATCGAGTTGCTCGGGGTGTCGAGCGACATCATCGATGCCTTCGGCGCGGTTTCAATCGCTTGCGCCTGGGCCATGGCGCAAGGCGCGCTCAAGCGCAGCAATGCCGATGTGACCGTCTCGATCAGCGGGATTGCCGGGCCGGACGGCGGCACCGAACTGAAACCGGTCGGCACCGTGGTCTTCGCTCGGGCGTTGCGCGGTACCGACGAAGTGCTGGCCGAAGAACGTTGGTTCGAGCCGCTCAGTCGCGCCGAGGTGCGCTACCGCGCGGCGGTGGTCGCGCTGGAATTGTTGCTGCCGTAAAGCTCGTTCGCGCGCGTTTCGAACGCAGCGACCATCTTGCGAAATGCGCGTTCGAAATATTGCCCCGCCAGCGCCTCGAATACCGCGTTGCGAAAGGTAAACCTGACTGCGAAATCAACCTCGCAACCATCTGGCGTATCCCGAAATTTCCATAGATTGTCGAGATCGCGCATCGGTCCGTCGAGGTAGTGGACCCGGATCTCGCTCGGGCGCTCCTTTTCAACCCGCGAGGTAAATGTTTCACGCAAAGCGTTGAAACCGACAAGCAGGTCGGCGGTCATTTCGGTTTCGCTGTCCGAGCGCACCCGGGTGCCGACAACCCACGGCAGAAACTCCGCATAGCGTGCGACGTCGGCGACCAGCTCGAACATCTGTTCGGCGCTGTAGGGCATTTGCCGGGTTTCACTGATCCCGGGCATCAGGCGCGCTGCGCCGCCTTGGCGTGCTGCGCCTCACGCGCAGCGCGCATCGCCCGGAAATCGTCGCCAGCGTGATAGCTCGAGCGGGTCAGCGGGGTGGCGGCGACTTGCAGGAAACCCTTGGCCCGCGCGATCGAGCCATAGGCATCGAACGCCTTCAGAGGGACAAATTCGATCACCTTCGTGTGCCTGGGCGTGGGCTGCAGATATTGCCCCATGGTCAGGAAATCGATCCCGACGGTACGCATGTCGTCCATCACCTGATGCACTTCCAGCCGTTGCTCGCCCAACCCCAGCATGACCCCCGATTTGGTGAAGATCAGCGGATCGTGGACCTTTACCTCTTCGAGCAGCCGCAGCGACGCGTAATAGCGCGCGCCGGGGCGGATCGTGGGATAGAGCCGCGGGACGGTCTCGAGGTTATGGTTGTAAACGTCGGGCCCGGCCGCGACGATCGCTTCGACTGCGCCGCGCATTTTGCCGCGAAAATCGGGGGTGAGAATTTCAATCGTCGTGCCCGGCGTGTTGCGGCGCAGCGCTTCGATCACCTTGACGAATTGCCCTGCCCCGCCATCGGGCAGATCGTCCCGATCAACCGAGGTGATCACAATATGCGAAAGTCCCAGCTTGGCTGCCGCGATCGCCACGTTTTCCGGTTCCAGTAGATCGACCGCGCGCGGCATCCCGGTCTTGACGTTGCAGAACGCGCAGGCCCGCGTGCAGACATCGCCCAAGATCATCACCGTCGCGTGCTTCTTGGTCCAGCATTCGCCGATGTTCGGGCAGGCCGCTTCCTCGCACACGGTGTTGAGGCCAAGCTCGCGCATGAGTGCGCGCGTTTCACCATAGCCCTTGCTGGTCGGAGCCTTGACCCGGATCCAGTCAGGCTTGCGTTGGCGTTCGGGTCTGGGGACGGAAGAGATGTCGTTCATCTCCGCGCATCTAGTCGCCTTGCCAGCGCTTGCCAATGGCACTAGTTGCCGGGGCATGGACTCGGTGGCCCTTTCGACCTTTGCTTCGCCTGTCATCCTGTTTTTCGTCCTCGGCCTGCTAGCCGCTTTCGCCCGCTCCGATTTGTCGATACCCGAGGCGATTGCCAAAGGCATGTCGCTTTACCTGATGGCTGCAATCGGCCTTAAGGGCGGGGTTGCCGTCGCCAAATCAGGCGTCAACGCAGAGATCGGCACGGCACTGTTGCTGGGGCTGGTCACCAGCTTCGCGCTGCCCTTTGCCGTCTATGCCGCGCTGCGTGCATTCGCCCGGCTCGATCAAATCAACGCCGGGGCGGTCGCGGCGCATTATGGTTCGGTCAGCGTGGTGACTTTCGTCACCGCGAACGAGATGCTCGGCGGCGGCGGCCTGCCGGTCGCAGGCTACATGGTCGCAGTGCTGGCGGTGATGGAGACTCCGGCGATTCTCTCCGGCCTGCTGCTGGCGCGGCGCGGCAGCGTCGATACGGGTCAGCGCCCCGGAGAAATGCTGCGCGAAGTCTTCCTCAACGCTTCGGTAGTCCTGCTGCTCGGCAGTTTCGCGATCGGGTTTATCGCCGGGCCGCAGCGCTACAAGGATGTCCAGCCCTTGTTCGAGAGCGGCTTCAAGGGCGTGCTCTGCCTGTTTCTGCTCGACATGGGGCTGATCGCAGCGCGGCGGTTGATGGCTACCCGCGCGCTCAACTGGCGGCTCGTCGCGCTGGCGGTCCTCTTCCCGTTGGTCAACGGGATGGTGGGACTGATCGCGGGCCATCTGGTCGGACTGGATGGCGGAACCCTCGCCGCCTTTGCCGTGCTTTGTGCCAGCGCGAGCTACATCGCGGTGCCTGCGGCGATGCGCCTTGCGCTGCCGCAGGCTGATCCGGGGATTTACCTCTCGATGTCGCTCTCGGTCACCTTTCCGTTCAACATCTTGATCAACATCGGGCTGATCGCCGCAGCGACCCGGATGCTGGGATAGGACTGGACCATGATCGAAACTGTCATTCGCAAGCGCATCGAAATCCTCGCCGACGGGCCCTTGGTCAGGCGAGTGACGGCGGCCATCGACGCCGCCGGGATCACCGGTTGGACCGTGCTGCCCGTTACCGCCGGCAGCGGCCGCGACGGGCGCTGGCACGAAGAGCGCGTCACCGGGGCTGACAAGGCGCTGGTGCTGACTATCGCTTCGGCCGACAAAGCCGCCGCGTTGGCCGAGGCGCTCGCGCCGGTGCTGACCAGTCACGGACTGCTGCTGACCATGTGGGATATCGAAGTGATCCGCGGTGAGCGTTTCTGATGCCCGAATTCGCGACCTTGATCGAAGGCTATCGGCGGTTTCGCAGCGGAGCCTATCGCGAGCAAAGGGAACGGTTTGATCGGCTGGCCAGCGAAGGGCAATCGCCCAAGCTGATGGTGATCGCCTGTTCCGACAGCCGCGTCGATCCGGCGCAGATCTTCGATGTCGATCCGGGCGAGATTTTCGTAGTCCGCAACGTCGCCGCGCTAGTGCCCCCGTTCGAAACCTCCCCGGGACACCACGGCGTTTCCGCCGCGCTGGAATTTGCCCTGCAGGTAGTCAAAGTCCGGCAGATCGTGGTGTTAGGACACGGGATGTGCGGCGGCTGCAAGGCTGCGCTGACCCGCGAGATGGTTGGCACCGAGCCGGGCGAAGGCGGGTTCATCGCCGACTGGATTTCGATGCTGGATGAGGCGCGCGAAGCGGTCGTGCACGATCACGGCGACGAAGGCGCTGAAGCCGAACGTGCGATGGAACTGGCCGGGGTCAAGGTCAGCCTCGCCAACCTGCGGACATTCCCTTGCGTGCTTCAGAAAGAACGCAGCGGCGAGCTTAAGCTGCGCGGGGCGTTCTTTGCAATCTCGGACGGGTTGCTGCACATTCTCGATGAGGCAAGCGGCGACTTCGCGCCGATCTGAGCGCATGCAAAAAGGGCGGCAGTTGCCCGCCGCCCTTCCCGTTTTTGTTGCGATTGCCGCAGCTTACTTGCCGGCTGCCTTGGCCTTGGCATAGCTTGACCACAGCTGTGCAATCGGTGCGCGCGCATCGGTCACCTTCGCCAAGCTGGCCTGAGCATCGGCATATTTGCCCTGGTCGGACTGCGCGATCCCGAGCTGCAAATTGACCCGCGCGGTTTCGACGCCCGGCTTGGCCAATGCCAGCTTGTACAGTTCCTCGGCCTTGGCCGGTTGGTCATAGCTGAGGAAGGTGTCAGCCGCAGCGGTAATCGTCGCTGCTGTGGCGGCGGAAGCACGCGCTTCGCGTTCCTGGCCGGGCAGCGAATTCCTGTCCGAGGCAACGCGGGTGGTCGCTTCTTTGCGGGCGTCCATCACGAACTGGTCGTTCGTCTTGATGAGCCCGGCCGCAACGCCCTGATCGATGATCTTGAGCGCTTCACCGGGCAGCCCGCGCTTGCTCAGCGCCTGAATGTATTCGACGTAATCGCGCTCTTCCGAGAAGCTGCCGGTGCGCTGCATCAAGCGCAACAGCGCAATCTGATCATGCCCCTGAAAACCGTTAAGATCGCGCACCACCGCAATCGCCAGCGCCCAGTTTTCCTTGGTCGGATAAAAGCTGACCAGTTCATTGCCAAATATCGCGGCATCGCCCGGCAGCTTGGCGCGGTAGGCGGTGGCGATGCCATAGCGCATCCAGCCTTCGGGCGCAGCAGCGCCGGTCTTGACAACCGCATCCTGCAACACCTTGAGTCCCGCTGGAGTCTGGTTGTCCTTGATATAAGCATCGGCCAGGTTGATCAACGCTTCACCCGGCCCCGCGCCGGCATCGCTGGCTGCCTTGAACGAGGTCCGTGCGGCGGCGTAATCCTTCATCTCCATGGCGAGGTTTCCCAGGACCATCAGATATTTGGGCTTGTCGGCCGCACCGATCTTGCCGGTATCGAGCTGCATCTGCACACCTTGGCGTTGCAGCGACAGGTCAAGCGCGGTTGTCCCAAGCGAGAGCAGCAGCTGCCCGGCGAGGAATTTGTCATCGACATTGGTCGCGGTGGCCACAGTCTTATCGACCGCCGCCTTCTCCGCCAGCAACAACGGGCCAACTGCCTTGGCGGCGGCATCATACCTGGCCTGCGCAGCGGCCTTGGCGCTCTTGCTCTGTGCTGCCTTCAGCGCGGTTTGCGCATCCGCTGCGGCCTGGCGCGCTGCCATAACGTCAGGGCGCTTGCCAGCGGCTTCCAGCGCGCTCTTCGCAGCAACATAAACCGGGATGAAGGCTTTTGACGGCGATAGCTTGGGTGCTTCCTTCGAAGCGTCCTTGGGCTTGTCCTTGGCCCAGACCGGGCTGGCGGTGCCAGCGGCAACGCCCATGGCAAGCGCCACGCCGAGCGCGGTGCGCGCAAAAAATTTGGCTCGCAACATCGAAATCTTCTCCTTCACAGGCGGTCTGCACCGGGCCCAATACCCCGCGCCGAACGCCGCAATCCTCCGTTTCGCCATAGGCGCGAGCGCGCCCCCTTGGCAACAGAAGAGCGCGCTAGGGCCGGGCGCGTGAACTGTGTTTGAATAACCCTGCGGCCAGCCGTTCAGGATCGCCGCTGATATGTGGAAAACCAGCGCCGGACTGTGTCTTTTGGTGGTCTTGTCGGCCCCCTTCGCCTAGAGCGGTAATGACCTAATTTCCATCAGCGATGAAGTGAACCCGAGCGCGTGAGCGACGAACCCGAAATTCCCGAAGTCAGCCCCATCCCCAGCGGTGTCCCGGGCGAATATGCCCGCGTCGATATCGTCGACGAGATGAAGACCAGCTACCTCGATTACGCGATGAGCGTAATCGTGGCGCGCGCCCTGCCCGATGTGCGCGACGGGCTCAAGCCGGTGCACCGCCGGATCCTGTTTGCCGCTCAGGAAGGCGGCATGGTCGCGGGCAAGCCCTACCGCAAATGCGCCAAGATCGTCGGTGACGTGATGGGCAATTATCACCCGCACGGCGATAGCGCGATTTACCTGGCGCTGGTCCGCATGGCGCAGGATTGGTCGATGCGGGTGCCGCTGGTCGATGGCCAGGGCAACTTCGGTTCGATGGATCCCGATGCGCCGGCCTCGATGCGCTATACCGAAGCGCGACTGGCCAAGGTCGCCAATTCGCTGCTCGACGATCTCGACAAGGATACGGTCGATTTCCAGGACAATTACGACGGTTCGCGCAAGGAACCGCAGGTCCTCCCCGCCCGCTTCCCCAACCTGCTGGTCAACGGCGCCGGCGGCATCGCGGTTGGCATGGCGACCAACATCCCGCCGCACAACCTGGGCGAAGTGATCGACGGCTGCCTCGCCTATATCGAGAAGCCCGAGATCACCACCGAGGAACTGTTCGAGATCATCCCGGGGCCGGATTTCCCGACCGCGCCGATCATCCTGGGCAATCACGGCGCACGGCAGGCTTACCTGACCGGGCGCGGTTCGATCCTCCAGCGCTGCCGTCACGAGATCGAGGAAGGCCGCGGTGACCGCCGCTCGATCGTGCTGACCTCGATCCCCTATCAGGTCGGCAAGTCGGGCTTGGTTGAACGGATCGCCGAAGCCGCCAAGGACAAGCGGATCGAAGGCGTGTCCGACATCCGCGACGAATCGAACCGGCTCGGCGTGCGGGTGGTGATCGACCTCAAGCGCGATGCCACCCCCGAAGTGGTGCTCAACCAGCTGTGGCGGCACACCCCGGCCCAGTCGAGCTTCCCCGCCAACATGTTGGCGATCCGCGGCGGCCGTCCCGAAACTCTGGCGCTGCGCGACTTCATCAGCGCGTTCATCACCTTCCGCGAAGAGGTTATTACCCGCCGGACCAAGTTCGAGCTGAACAAGGCGCGCGAACGGGCGCATATCTTGCTCGGGCTGGTGATTGCGGTGACCAACCTGGACGAGGTGGTCAAGATCATCCGCGGTGCCCCCAATCCGGCGGCAGCGCGCCACGCGCTGCTCAATCGCGATTGGCCGATTGGCGATATTGCGCAGTACATCCAGTTGGTCGAAGCGATTGAGCCCGATGCGGAGCAGTCGGGCGGCACTTACCGGCTGTCCGAAGTGCAAGTCCGTGCGATCCTCGATTTGCGCCTCCACCGCCTCACCGCGCTGGGCCGCGACGAAATCGGTGGCGAGCTCCAGGAGCTTTCGGTGGCGATCGAGGAATTTCTCTCGATCCTGGGTGACCGGGTCAAGCTTTACGGGGTGATGACCGACGAGCTCAAAGCGGTGCGCGAAATGTTCGCCACCCCGCGCGTGTCCGAGATTGCGCCAGCCTGGGATGGCCTCGAAGACGAAGACCTGATCGAACGCGACGACATGGTCGTGACCGTGACGCTGGACGGCTACATCAAACGCACCCCGCTTTCGACCTTCCGCGCGCAAGGCCGCGGCGGCAAGGGCCGCGCCGGGATGGCGACCAAGGACGAGGATGCGGTGACGACGATGTTCGTTACCAGCACCCATAATCCGGTGCTGTTCTTCTCGACTGCGGGCAAGGTTTACCGGCTCAAGGTCTGGCGTTTGCCCGAAGGCGGACCGGCCACGCGCGGCCGGCCGATCGTCAACCTGCTCCCCGCGCTCGATCAGGGCGAAACGATCCAGACCGTGCTCGCGCTGCCCGAGGATGAGGCCGAATGGGGCAAGCTCTCGGTCGTCTTTGCAACGGCGCGCGGCTCGGTCCGCCGCAATGCGATGGATGCTTTCGCCAATATCCCGTCGAACGGCAAATTCGCGATGCGGTTCGAGGAAGGCTCGAACGATCACCTGATCGGCGTTGCGCTGCTCGAAGCGAGCGACGATGTGCTGCTCGCCACCCGCGCGGGCAAGGCGATCCGCTTTGCCGGCGACGAAGTGCGTGAGTTTACCAGCCGGACTTCGACCGGCGTGCGCGGGATGACGCTCAAGGGCACCGACGAGGTGATTTCGCTGTCGATCCTCCACCGCGTCGGGACCAGCCCCGAAGAGCGCGAGCAGTATCTCAAATTCGCCCCGTGGAAGGGTGAACGTGAGGGCGACAGCGAGCTTGAGCAGTCACGCATCGACGAACTTGCGGAGCGCGAGCAGTTCATCCTCACGGTCTGCGCCAATGGCTACGGCAAGATGTCTTCGGCTTACGAATATCGCCGCACCGGGCGTGGCGGTCAGGGCATCACCAATATCGACAACATCGCCCGAAATGGCCCGGTGGTATCGAGCTTCGCCGCAACCAAGGCCGACCAGCTCGTCCTGGTGACCGATCAGGCCAAACTGATCCGCCTGCCGCTGGTCACCCTGCGCGTGATCGGTCGCGGCAGCGCGGGGGTGCGGCTGTTCAATGTCGCCGACCAGGAGAAGGTGGTCAGCGCGGTGCGACTGATCGACACTGGCGATGATGAGGAAGCCGAAGAGCTGAGCGAAGCGGATGGCGCAGCGCCGCCGCCCGAGGCGACCGAGGAATGACCTTGCGGGTCGCCCCCTCTGGCGGCGTGTGCGGAGCGCGCGTCACCGGGCTCGACCTGTCGCAACCACTCGATGCAGCAACTGTCGCAGCAGTGCGGCAGGCGTGGCTTGAGCATCACGTCATCGCCTTCCCCGACCAGACGCTGAACGACGACGACCTTGAGCGGTTCACCCTCGCGATGGGCGGGTTCGGTGAGGATCCGTTCTTCGCCCCGATCGCCGGGCGCCAGCACATCGCCGCGATCCGCCGCGAGGCGGCTGAGCAGACCCCCCTGTTTGCCGAGAACTGGCATTCGGATTGGAGCTTTCAGGCCTACCCGCCCGCTGGCACGTGCCTGCTGGCAATCGACATTCCGCCGACGGGAGGCGACACGCTGTTCGCCAACCAGCACGCGGCGTGGGAGGCGCTACCCAGCGAGCGCAAGGCCGAACTCGCCGATCTGATCGCGATCCATTCGGCCCGCCTCGCCTATGCGCCCGATGGAACCTACGGCGCGAAAGACAAAGGTCGCAGCATGGATATCCGCCCTGGCGAGGCGGCCATGGCAGTGCAGACCCATCCGCTGGTCCCGGCCCATCCCGAAACCGGACGGCGCGGATTTTATTCCACGCTTGGCTATATCATCGGCATCGAGGGCATGGCGCAAGACGCCGCGATCGAGTTGCTGATGGACCTGCAGGCCTGGCAAGGTGACGAACGCTTTGTCTATCGCCACAAGTGGGAGCCCGGCATGGTGATCATGTGGGACAACCGTTCGCTGCTCCACAAGGCGACCGGCGGCTACGAAGGCCACCGCCGCGAACTGCACCGCACCACTATAGCGGCGTGGACGGGGGCCTGAGCGCGCCGATCACCCCGGTGCAAATCAGGAATTGACCGAAATAATACAGCGGCCAGATCAACAGGCCCGGAATCGAATTGTGCGCGAGCGGGCCGTAGCTAGAAAAGATCAGCAGGTCCGAAAGCGCAAACAGCACGGCACCGATGCCCACCCGGTAGCGCGGAAAGCGGCTGAGCCAGGCGGCGGCAGTCATCGCGCTGAGGCCGGTGGTGTAGAGTGCGATGCCGGGTGCGGCATTGCGGTCGGTTGGCAGCAGGAAGGCGATGGCCGGGATCAGCACAAGCATCGCCAGCGCGGCCGCCCTCTGGCTGAACGGCAAAGCACAGCGCCGGTGCCGCCAGTAAAAATGGATTGCGATCAGGTGTCCGATCAGGAAGGCAATCGCTCCGGCCGCCAACATCCATTCGATGAGCACATCACCCAGCGCACCAAATGTCATCACCGCCGCGATCTGCCGCGAATCCGCGCCTTTGTGCCGGGCCAGCGCCCAGACCGCGAGCAACGTCACGCCTGCGCCTTTCCAAGCGACAAGGGCTGGCGCGGGCAAATGCGCATCCTTGACGAAATAGAAGCTGATGCCCGCCAGCAGGCTCGCCACCAGCCATGCCCGGTGCTCGATTGGCGCGCGTTCCGGCATCGATAATTCTCCCCCCGGCCATGCTTGGCGTTTCCATTTGCAGCGCGCAAGGCTAGGCGCTTGGGCCATGACTTACGATGTACACATTATCGGCGGCGGGCTCGCCGGGACCGAGGCGGCGTGGCAGCTCGCGCGGCGCGGTCTCAAGGTCCGGCTGTCCGAAATGCGCGGGGGCGGCGATATGACCCCGGCGCACCAGGGGACGGGCCTCGCCGAACTGGTTTGCTCGAACAGCTTCCGCTCGGACGATCACGAGAAGAATGCGGTCGGACTGCTCCATCACGAAATGCGCGGGCTCGATTCGCTGGTGATGGCAGCGGCGGCGCAGGCGCAAGTTCCGGCTGGATCGGCGCTGGCGGTCGATCGTGAGGTGTTTTCTGCAGCCGTCGAAGCGGCACTGGCGGCTCAGCCGAAACTGACGGTGGTGCGCGAGCGGATCCATGCGCTGCCCGAAGCGGGACTGACCATCGTTGCGACCGGTCCGCTGACCTCGGGCGCGCTCGCGGACAGCATCGCTGCGGCGACCGGCGCGGAGAGCCTCGCCTTTTTCGATGCGATCGCGCCGATTGTGCACCGCGACTCGATCGACATGGACGTGTGCTGGATGGCCGCGCGGTGGGACAAGAATTCGGACAGCTCGATCGCTCTGGGCGGTGATGGCAAAGACTACATCAACTGCCCGATGACCCGCGACCAATACGCCGCGTTCCATCAGGGGTTGCTCGACGGCGAGAAGACCGAATTCCGCGAATGGGAAACCAACACGCCGTACTTCGAAGGCTGCATGCCGATCGAAGTGATGGCCTCGCGCGGGCTGGACACCTTGCGGTTCGGGCCGATGAAGCCCGTGGGCCTCGACAATCCGCACTGGGCCACGCCCGAACATCCGACCGGCCGCTGGCCGCACGCGGTGGTCCAGCTGCGCCAGGACAACAAGCTCGGCACGCTGTGGAACATCGTGGGCTTTCAGACCAAGCTCAAGCACGCCGAGCAGGTCCGGTTGTTCCGCACTATCCCGGGGCTGGAGAACGCCGAATTCGCGCGGCTCGGCGGGCTGCACCGCAATACGTTCCTCAATTCGCCGGTGCTGCTCGACCGGCAGCTGCGCCTCAAAAGCGCGCCGCACATCCGCTTTGCCGGACAGATCACCGGGTGCGAAGGTTATGTCGAGAGCGCGGCAGTGGGCTTGCTGGCCGGGTTGATGAGCGCGGCGGAACTGGCCGGCCACACCTGGACCGCGCCGCCCGCCACGACCGCCCTAGGTGCGCTGCTCTCGCACATTACCGGCGATGCAGTGGCCGAGACCTATCAGCCGATGAACGTCAACTTCGGACTGTTCCCGCCGGTTGGCGATGCGGTGAAAAAGAAACAGCGCAAGGAAGCTTACACCGACCGGGCCAAGGTCGATCTGGCGAATTGGCTGGGGTGACGCTCAGCAGCCGCAGTTGGCTTTCTTCGCGGGCTTGGGCTTGGTCGTAGCGAACTCGGGACGAGTCAGGCTGCCGTTGCCATCGCCGTCCGCCTGCTTGAAGCGGTTCGAGCTGACCACCGACCATTCTTCAAAGCTGAGCAGGTTGTTGTGATCGGCGTCGAGCTTGCGGAATGCGGCAATCCTGGGTTGCAGCAATTCCACCCGGGCAATCAGATTATCGCGGTTCCGGTCGAGCCGGTTGAAGCGCTTTTCCTCGCGGCTGGCGGCGCTCATCCCGGGCAGCGCGGCGCCTTGCATCCCCTCGCCGTCGGCGCCGGGCAATTCCTCGAGCGGCAAACCGGTTTCCTCAGCCTCGGACACTTGTTGCGGCGGCGGCGCGGAGGCATTCACCGCAGCTTGGCCTTGCCACCAGAACAACCCTGCCCCGGCAAGCAACAGCGCCGCAACGGCACCCAAGATCATCCGATTCATCGCGCCGCCTCCAATAGCGGCAAAGTCTAGCTTAAATACCCAGCAAGCCAAGCCTGACCGCGCGCAATGCAGCGATTGGTCCGGATAACAGCGCAGCTTGCCCGCGCGACCGGGCGGCAAGACCGTATAGCACCGCCAGAGGCCGCATTTCACGCGCCAGCCGGACGCGCCGCCAATCGTATGGAACCCGGTCCGCCAAGGCGTCGCGGAGGTCAGCCAAAGCCCAGCCCCGTGCCGCCTGCGCGATGTCATCGGCGCGAATGCCGAGCCGTTCGGCCAGGCCTTGGCAAGCCCGTGCGCGCTCTTCGGCAAATCGGAGCGCCGCGTCCGGGCGAATCGCTTCTTCGCCCAGGACCAGCTCCCACCCATCGACCAGCGCCGCAAGACAAGCGGCATCGTCGCCCCATTCGTCCAGCAGTTCCAGCAGCGGTTCGCCGCGCCGGCGCATCGCTTGCGGCCTGGCCAGTTCGTCGCGCCACCACGCCAGCTTGATCTGCGTGAGCATGGGTTCGGCCGCCTTGTGCACGATTGTGCCGAGCCGGGCATCGAGCGCGAACAGTCCCAGCCACAGGCGGCGCGCGCGCGGCGGTGCATAGGCTAGTGCAAGCCGCCGCTCGACCGGCAAGCTGGCAAGAAATTCGGCACCGTGCATCGCCGCCAAGCCTAGCCCAGTCCCCCCCAGTTGCAACGCGCCGGATGCCAATTTCCGCACCGCAACGGTTCATTAACCCTGATGCTTGAGAGGACGGGAACCAAGACTGCCTAATGTGAAGCTGTTCTGAAACCAATTGGGGGCACCATGCTCAGCACGATTCGCCGCTTTCTTGCGGACCTGCGCGGTAACAAAAGCGGCAATGCCTTGATGCTGGTAGCGATCGGGATGCCGGTGCTGATCGGCACCTCAGGGCTCGCCGTCGACAGCGCACAATTTTACATGTGGAAGCGCGACCTTCAGTTTGCGGCTGATTCGGCCGCTCTGGCTGGTGCCTGGGCGCGGACGACCTCGGCGACTGAAACGACGTACCAAGCGCGCGCGCTGCAGGAATATAACAGCAACCTTCAGACCACGAGTGACTTCGATACCGGGCCAACCACATCGCTCGGCCATTACGATTCGACCACCCGCACGTTCAGCGCGAGTGGTGGTACGAACGCGGTCAGGGTCGTGGCCTCGGCAACCAAGCGGTTGCCCTTTTCGAACATCATCACCGGGCGATCGACGACCGTAACGGTCACGGCGACCGCCAGCGCGGTGCCGGCCGGCGTGCCGGTGACCACAACCACCACGCTCAACACCCTGACCGCGTGCATGATCGCGCTCAATCCGACCGCTGCGGGCGCATTCATCATCGGCGGCACCGCCTCTGGTACGGTCGGGTGCGGCGGTGCCGCGCTATCGACCGATCCTTACGCAGCCATTCGTGAACAAGGCAACCCGAGCGCCACTTTCGGGCAGCTTGTGGCAGGTGGCGGGATCGAGATCAGCCTGCTCAACAACGTCGGCAACGATATGACCAGGCTCAAGTCCAACACGGTCGGGCTTACCGACCCGCTGGGTGCGCTGCCGACGCCCACCGGGTCCGGAATTTCACGCGCCTATTCGTGCCCGACTGCCTCGGCCGGCTCGGCTGCGGTCACGACCTATACCGCCACCCAGCTGCTGCGGACCAAGATTACTTACGCTTATACCATGGGCAGCAATTCGGCCACGGCGAACCCGACAACCTACACCTCCGGCACGGGTTACCTGGCCAACAGCGACAACAGCCCCGGTGTTAGCTCAAACGTCAGCCGGACCACCTCGGCATACGTTGCCGGCGGGCCTACCCAAGCGGGTCCGACCGTTGGCACGCCGGTCCACATCACCGGGACCGGTTCCGGCTCCATCTGGCGAACCGCGACAACCACAACCTGGACCACCATCTCGAACGTGAACCAATCGACGGTGCCGGCAGTGCCGGCCAATGACGGTATCGCGCGTCCGTTGCCCGGCACCTACACCGACATCAGCATTGCCTGTCGGACCATCTTCCAGCCGGGCATCTTTGTCATCAACGGTACGATCGACTTCAGCAATAACCAGACTGTCAGCGGTGCCGACGTGTTGTTCGTGATGACCAGCGCCAACAAGATCAACAACATCAACTCGAACACGAATCTGTCGTTATCCGGCATCACCATCAGCACCTTGATGGGTTCGCCGTACAACTACTCTGCGGCCAATGCTGCCAAGCTGGCGGGGATGCTGTTCTTCGACAAGTTTTCAACCGACACGGTCAAATTCAACGGCAACTCCACCACGAATTTCAACGGCATCATGTACATGCCCCAACGCACGATGTGGTTTAACGGTACATCAGCCGTTTCGGGTGCCTGCATGATGCTCGTGGCCGATAAAATACAGCTCGACGGGACGACCAACCTCAGCAGCTTTTGCCAGCCATCGAGTAGCGGCAGTTTAACGGTTCGGCCGGAGACCACAACGACCACGACCACGGCCGGGGCGGCCGCCATCGTCAAGCTGGTTGGATAGGTCCGGCATGCGCTCCACCCTCTCCCTTTTCGCCCGGCTGCTGCGCGACCAACGCGGGACCATGGTGATTGAAACCGCAGTCGTCGCGCCGGTGCTGGTGCTGATGAGCCTGGGCGCGTTTCAGGTCAGCACGCTGGTTGCGCGGCAAAGCGAGCTCGACAGTGCGGCGGCCGAAGGTGCGGCGATCGCCATTGCCTCACCGCCGAACACTTCCGCCAAGCTCACGACGCTGCAACAGGTGATCATGACGTCGACCGGACTCGCAGCGAGCAATGTCGTCGTCACTGCGGCCTATCGCTGCAATTCGTCGACCGCATATGTGACGACCTCGACCAGCTGCACCAGCGGGGTGATCTCCCACTTCGTGAAGATCTATCTCACCGACACCTACACCCCGAAATGGGTCCACTACGGGATTGGCAGCGCGATCACCTTTCGCGTGACGCGCTATGTCGAATACTCGCAATCGGATGTGCCATGATCAGAAAAGTCGCCTCATCGCTGCGATCAAACCAGACCGCATCGGCGGCAGTCGAATTTGCTCTGATCGGCCCGTTGTTCCTGACCCTGTTCATGGGGGTGATGCAGGTCGGGATCGGCATGCAGAACTACAATGCGCTGCGCAGCATTTCCGCAGATACGGCGCGCTACGCGGTGATCAACTACCAGAAGAGCAACCTGCTGACCGCGATCCAGCTGCAGACCTATGCCACCGACCTAGCCAAGGCCGCGCCGTACGGACTGGAACAGTCGCCGCGCTTTACCGTGTTTGTTTCCACGCCGGCCACGCAAAGGGTTGCCGGGGCGACCGAATTCCAGATCAGGGTGACTTACCGGGTCCGCACCTTGCTCAGCGTGATCGGCCTTGGCGAAATTCCGCTGACCTACACGCGTCCGATCTTCGTTATCCCGGCCTGATCGCCGGAATTACGAAAAGCCCTCACCAAATTAACCATCCTCGTTCGTCACCGGGTCACGCCGCTGCGCTAAGGCACAGGGGAATAATCGGGACGTAACCCTGCCTGTGACTCATTTCGCTGCCCTGACCTGGATCAAGTCGCTTTTGCGCGACCGCGCCGGCAATACGCTGGCGATGATCGCAGCTGCACTGTTTCCCTTGCTCGCGATGGTCGGCGGCGGGATCGACATGGGGCGCAGCTATCTCTCGCAAAGCCGCTTGCAGCAAGCCTGCGATTCAGGCGTGCTCGCGGCGCGCAAGAAGCTGGGTTCGCAAATCGCCGCGTCGGGGGCAATTCCGAACGACGTTGCGGCGGTTGGCAACCGATTCTTCAACCTCAACTTTCGCGATGGCTCCTATGGCACGACCGGACGCAGCTTTGCGATGACGCTGGAGCAGGATTACGCAATTTCGGGGGTGGCGGATGTCACTGTGCCGACCACGATCATGACCCTGTTCGGCTACAGCCAGATGCCGATCAAGGTGAAGTGCCAGGCCCGGCTCAACTTTTCCAACACCGATGTCATGTTCGTGCTCGATACCACCGGATCGATGCGCCAAACCAATCCCGGCGACAGCGCGCCCAAGATCAATGTGCTGCGCCAGGTTGTGAAGGCGTTCCACGCCCAGCTTGAAGGCAGCAAGACCGCCGGGACACGGATCAGGTACGGATTTGTGCCCTATTCGAGCAACATCAACGTCGGCGGACTGCTCAAACCCGACTGGATGGTGAACAACTGGCACTATCAAGGCCGCGTCCAGCACGACACCGGGGCAACCGAATTCGCGCCGACGATCAAAGAGAACTGGACCTATGTTAGCGGCACCGAAACCCAAGGATCATCGACGATCGTCGCCAGTTGCCCCCGCGACACGCGAACCTGGACCAAACTGCGCTATTGGGTCGATCCCGATGGCACGCAGAATACGGAATATCTGGTCAACGGCACCTACTCAAACTGCACCTTCGCCGACAACGGGAGCGTGGTTTCAGCGCCTGTGACCGATACCGATTACCGCTACATCTACAGCTACAAGAATCAGGGCAGCACGCAGGTGCCGGTTTACGACTGGCGTTATCAGCCGGTCACCAAGGATGTCTCCTCGCTCAAGGATACCACTGCCAATGCGATGAGGGTCTGGAACACAATTACGTTCCCGAAAATGGCGGGCGAAGCGCGCAATCCGTCCGATATGACGACCTGGTTCAGCGGCTGCATCGAGGAGCGTGCGACCTACGAAATCAATGATTACAACAATGTCGATTTCACCCAAGCGCTCGATCTCGATCTCGACCGGGTACCCGACCCGGGCAATCCCGATACGCAATGGCGGCCGATGCTCCACGATGCCTCGTTCGTCCGCAGCATGGATTGGGGCGGAAACGGCAGTTTCTCGCAGGGACCCGCTGACTACAAGTGGGACTATCTGAACGCGCAGTGGGCGCGCCTCTCGGCTTGTCCGTCGCCGGCCCGCAAGCTTGGCGAAATGAATGCCTCGGCGATCGCGGCTTACGTCGATGCACTCCAGGCGCGCGGCAGCACCTATCACGACATCGGCATGATTTGGGGCGGGCGTCTGCTTTCTCCGACCGGATTGTTTGCTGCTGAGAACGCCGACCTGGATGGCAAGGCTACCCGGCGCAATCTGATTTTCCTGACCGACGGCCAGACCGCGCCGCTCGATGTCACGTATGGCACTTACGGGATCGAACCGATCGAGCAACCCTATCGGCGCTGGTCGCCCGGTTCGTCATTCACGCTCACCCAGGTGGTCGAAAACCGCTTCACGGTTGCCTGCAACGAAGTGAAAAAGCGCAACATCACCGTTTGGGTGATCAGCTTTGGGACCAGCCTCAATCCGATGCTCAGCGAATGCGCCGGGCCGGGCCATGCGTTCGAAGCCCAGGATTCCGCCGCACTCAGTGACGCCTTCAGCAAGATTGCTACGCAACTTGGTGATTTGAGAATTTCAAAATGAAACGCCCGCACCCCACCCTGCTGCGCGATCAGCGCGGCGTGACGATCATCGAATTTGCGCTGATCGCACCGGTGCTGTTGCTGATGCTGATGGGCCTGCTCGATCTCGGCTACAACATGTACACCACCGAGATGCTGCAGGGTGCGATCCAGAATGCCGCGCGCAATTCGTCCATCGAGGGGGCAACCGGCAAGGAAGCCGCACTCGACTCGATCGTCACAACCGCCGTGCGCGCAGTCGCCCCTTCGGCCACCCTTACTTTCAACCGCCGCGCATACAACAGCTTCACCGATGCCGGGCGGCCCGAAGACTACACCGACGTCGACAGCGACGGCACTTGCAATCACGGTGAGCCGTTCGAGGATGCCAACGGCAATGGAAGCTGGGATCTCGATCGCGGCCAAGCCGGGTTCGGCGGCGCGCGCGATGCGATCCTCTATACGGTCACGGTCAACTACCTGCGGCCGTTCCCGGTCGTCGCGTTCATTCCCGGGCAGACCAGGGACTTTACGCTCAGCGCCAGGACGGTGCTGCGCAACCAGCCCTACGGAAAGCAGGCGACCAATCCGGCGCCTGTCACGCGAAATTGCCCATGAACTTTTTGAAACGCATACGGCGCTTGCTGCGCAACCGTTCGGGCGTTGCCATGGTCGAATTCGCAATCGGCGCGCCGTTCCTGCTGACCGCTGGCCTGTGGGGTACGGAAATAGCCAATTACGCGCTGGTCAACATGAAGGTCAGCCAGCTGGCCGAACACATTGCCGACAATGCATCGCGGATCGGCGATACCAGCACGCTGCAAAATCGCCGGATTTACGAAAGCGATATCAACGATGTGATCTACGGCGCGCAAATTCAGGGCGGCAAGCTTAACCTCTACGACTATGGCCGGGTAATCATCTCCAGCCTTGAGACCGATCGCGCTACCACCAACCAGTACATCCACTGGCAGCGTTGCCGCGGACTGAAAACCTACGCTTCGCCCTACGGCACCGAAGGCCAGAACCTGGGTACCGCCGGGATGGGGCCAGCCGGTGAGCAGGTCACTGCTGAACCCGGCGATGCGGTGATCTTCGTCGAGCTCAGCTATACTTACCAGCCGCTGGTCTCGGCCCAGTTTCTCGGCAGCCTCGACATCTATTCGGTCGCCTCATTCACCGTGCGCGACAATCGTGACCTTAGTCAGATCTACCAGCGCGATGCGGGCTCGCCCGATCCGGTGCAGGGCTGCAACCTGCACACTGGTGACGCCAAAATCGGGACCGACGGAACCTTCGGTTAGTCGCTAGCGGCCGCACACCTTGCGGACCGTTGCGGCAATCCGCGCGGCATCGATCAGCGCCAGCTTTTCAAGGTTGGCCGCATAGGGCAGCGGCACATCTTCGTTGCAGACCCGCAGCACCGGCGCATCAAGATCGTCAAACCCGTCTTCCATGCAGATCGCCATCACCTCGGACGCGATCGAGCAGGTCGGCCAGCCTTCTTCGGCGATGACCAGCCGGTTGGTCTTGGCCAGCGAGGTGAGCACGGCTTCGCGGTCAAGCGGGCGCAAGGTGCGCAGATCGAGCACTTCGGCCTCGATCCCCTCACCCGCCAAAGTCGCGGCGGCTTCGAGCGACAGCCCGACGCCGATCGAATAGGAGACGATCGTAACGTCGCTGCCTGCGCGCATGATCCGCGCCTTGCCGATTGGCAGGACGTGATCGTCGAGCTCGGGTAATTCGAAACTGCGGCCGTAAATCAGCTCGTTTTCGAGAAACACCACCGGATCGTCGCTGCGGATCGCGGCTTTGAGCAAGCCCTTGGCATCGGCCGCATCGTACGGTGCGATCACGATCAGTCCGGGAACACTGGCGTACCACGGGCCGAAGTTCTGGCTGTGTTGCGCGCCAACGCGCGATGCGGCGCCGTTGGGTCCGCGGAATACGATCGGACAGCGCATCTGCCCGCCCGACATGTAATTCGTCTTCGCCGCCGAATTGATCACGTGATCGATCGCCTGCATCGCGAAGTTGAAGGTCATGAATTCGACGATCGGGCGCAAGCCGCCCATCGCCGCGCCGGTGCCGATCCCGGCAAAACCGTATTCGGTGATCGGGGTGTCGATCACCCGCTTGGGCCCGAATTCGTCAAGCAAGCCCTGAGTGACTTTATAGGCCCCCTGATACTGCGCAACTTCCTCGCCCATCACGAACACGCGCCCGTCGCGGCGCATTTCCTCGGCCATGGCATCGCGCAAGGCTTCGCGCACGGTGACGGTAGCCATGTTGGTGCCGGCAGGGATGGCTGGATCGGCGTTTGCAGATTTTGCGGCTGGCCCACCCCCGGCCTCTCCCACAGGCGGGAGGGGGGAAGCAGCAGCTAATGGCTCCGCGGCGGCGGGTTGCGCAACAGGCTCCCCGCTCGCTTGCGGGTGGGGTTGGGGGTGGGGGTGGGGGTGGGTCTCTTCACCCTCCCCGCTCATCACCGCAATGACAGTCCCGACCTTCACGTTCTCGGCACCCTCGGCGACCATGATCTTGCCGATCACGCCTTCATCGACCGCTTCGAATTCCATCGTCGCCTTGTCGGTCTCGATCTCGGCGAGGATGTCACCCGATTTGACCGTGTCGCCTTCCTTGACCAGCCACTTGGCGAGCGTGCCCTCCTCCATCGTCGGGGACAGCGCCGGCATCTTGAGTTCGATCCCCATCAGTAGCGCTCCACCAGAATGTCGGTGTAGAGTTCCGGCGGATCAGGCTCGGGCGAATTCTCTGCAAAGTCAGCCGCTTCGCCGACTTTGCCGCGAATCTGCTTTTCAAGCTCTTTCAGCTTTTCTTCGGTCATCCCGCGCGCCAGCAGTTCGGTCTTGGCGGCGTCGATCGGGTCGTGCTTCTCGCGCATTTCCTGCACTTCCTCGCGCGTCCGGTACTTCGCCGGGTCCGACATCGAGTGACCGCGATAGCGGTAGGTCTGCAGTTCCATCAGCACCGGACCTTTGCCGCCCCGGACATGGGCAAAAGCCACTTCCGCAGCGGCGCGAACCTCGAGTACGTCCATCCCGTTGACGTGCATGCCAGGGATGCGGAACGCGGTGCCGCGGCGGTAAAAATGGGTTTCGGCCGAGCCGCGGGTCACCGCAGTGCCCATCGCGTAACCGTTGTTCTCAACCACAAAGACGATCGGCAGCTTCCACAGCGCGGCCATGTTGAAGGCCTCATAGACCTGGCCCTGGTTGGCTGCGCCGTCTCCGAAATAGGCGAGGCACAGCCCGCCGTCGTCGCGGTACTGGTGACCGAAGGCGAGCCCAGCCCCGAGCGGCACTTGCGCCCCGACGATGCCGTGGCCGCCGTAGAATTTATGCGTCGTCGAGAACATGTGCATCGACCCGCCCTTGCCGCGCGAGATGCCAGCGCCGCGCCCGGTCAGCTCGGCCATGATCACCTTGGGATCGATCCCGTAAGCGAGCATGTGACCATGATCGCGATAGCCGGTGATGACGCTGTCATGCCCGGGCCGAAGCGCCGATTGCAGTCCGACAGCAACGGCTTCCTGACCGATATAAAGGTGGCAGAACCCGCCGATCAGTCCCAGCCCATAGAGCTGCCCGGCCTTCTCCTCGAACCGGCGGATCAACAGCATCTGCTCGTAAAACGCGAGCAATTCGGCGTCGCTGGCCGAATAGCGCGGATTGGCCAGGTGCGCGTCATGCAGGCTGCGCAGTTCAAAATTGTCGTCGCCGGCAGCAGCCTTCGCGGGCGTTTTACGGCTGGTGGCGGGTTTGGCCAAAGTGGGATCCTCTGGAAGGTCGAAAGCTGGGGAGCGAAGCGCAGCCTATAGGGCCAGTTCGCCGCAAGGGAAACCGCCCCATACGTATTTCGGGCTGAATTTGCGAATGAACCCGACGCAGGCCCGAAGCCTCCGCAATCAGTGGAGCATCATCACCATTTCATCGGGATGCACGACGTTGAGCTGCGCGCGTAGCAGTTGACCGGCCATGTCGGGATCGACGTGATTCGGATCGAGCAGCGCCACGCGGTTCTTGATCTCATTGCGTTGCGCAGTGAGCTGCTGCAGTTCCTTCTGGCGTTCGCCGAGCAAGCGACTGTTTTCGCTCCAGGCCATCAGTCCGCTCGGACCGAACAGCACCCAGGCACCCATCGCCAACAAGCAGAACAGGGCCAGGCCTTGCGTTACCCGCTCACGTGCCAGCCGAATTGATCCCCGGTTCCCCATAGCCCTTAGAATCACAATTGATTCAACAGTTCAAGCACTAAATCTGCCAAGCGTCCGCAACCTGCGACAAAAAGGTGCCCGGACCAGCGTGAGGGTCCGGGCGCAACAGGGGCCGGCCGGGAGGTTGGCGGGGGGAAGAAGGCCCCTGTTCAGTCGATGCTCGTCAGTCGCTGCTGACTTGACCCTTGGTGTTGGGACTGTGCCGCGGGGCGCTGCCAGTGGCTGGTTGCGCGGCGTCGGAGGACTTGGCCGATTGGCGCGGCGGCATGGCGTCAGCGTTCGTCGCCTGCGGAGCTGGAACACTGCTGGCCTTCTGCCCCGTCGCCGGAGCGCCACCGGCTTGCTTGTCGCCGGTCGCAACGATCTGCGCCTGTGACATTGCAGTGACCAGAACATCGCCATTGGCCGCGAAGTCGGCGGCCGGCAGGGTGGCAGTGGTGTCCTTGACCTTGACCACCAGCGCGGTGACCCGGCCCTTGGCATCGGCAACCACTTCCTTGACCTTGCCAATCTTCTCGCCGGTCATATCGTAAAGCTGGCTGCCCGGCTTGAGGTCGAGGCTGCCCGCAGCATCCGCCGCAGCGCTGCCCGACAGTGCCAGATTATGCGACAAGCCGGAGAAGATCCCGCTGGCCGCACCATTGGCGTTGCCGCCCGCCTGACCTTGACCAGCCGAAGCGATCTGCGCTTCGCTGAGCGTCGTGACCAGTGCGTTGCCGCTCGCGGCAAAGTTGCTGGCGGGAAGCAAGGCCGTGGTATCGCCCGATTTGACCAGCAGGCCCTTCACCCGGCCGCTGCCGTCTGCGTAGACTTCGCGGACCTTGCCGATCTTTTCGCCGCTCAGGTCATAGAGCTGGGTGCCAGGCTTGACGTCGAAGGTGCCTGCGGCATCCCCGGCCGCGCTGCCATCGAGCGCGAGGTTGTGGCTCAGGCCGGAGACCATGCCGCTGGCCGACCCGGCGGCGCTGCCTTGCGCCGAGCCGCTGGCCGAACGCGTCGATGAAATCAGGTTCCCGGTCTTGTCTTTGGTCGCAGTGACCAAGCTTCCGCTGCGGTCGCGATAAGTTGTGACAGTGTTGCCCGCCTTGTCGCGGGTCTGGTGCAACGTCCCGCGCACCGCATCGCTGCCGATCAGCTGGGCGTCGGTGCCGGCGGCACCGGCGGCGCTGCCCGAGCCGGCACCATTTGCGGTGACCGAATTGAGCGGGGTGTCGAGGCTCTGCGTCAGTGAACCCGATCCCGAGCCTTGCGCGGAACCCTGCGTACTCGCTTTGCCAGTGCGCGGGTTGACCGACTTGGTCGCCGAGCCGCTGGCATTGCCGGTCGCGCTGCCGCGGGTGACAGTTTCGACCGAGCGGGTCGGCATGCGCATCGGTTCGGGCATCGACGGCATCGACGGCATCGATACGCCGCCGAGGATCCCGCCCGAGCCGCCGCCCGAAATCCCGCCGAGGATTTGTGCCGATGCCGGATTAGCGGCGGCGATCAGTGCCGCGGCGGTGGTGAGAAGAATGGCTTTCATGGCTGTGCTCCTTGTGATGTTGCAGCGCCTGGTCTGACCGGGTGCTCACAGTGACAACGACACAGTTGCGAAATTTACTTCAGCCGCAGCGCAGAATTTTTTAACGGCAAGACCCGCAGAGCAAGCCCCGGCCCGATAGCGGATCGGGCCGGCGGCGCGCAATCTGCACCGCCTCGGCATCGAGCGCACCGATCACCCCGCGCGGCGCAACCCCGCGCTCCAGCGCCGCAGCGACGCGCACTGCGACCAGCGGCGCGGCGAACGAGGTCCCGCGTACCGGCACCAGCTGGCCTATCCGGTCGAGCGCGGACATATCGGCTCCTGGCGCGGCATAATCGAGGTGAGCGGCGCGTCCGGCCTCGATCAAGGGCCGGTTGCGCTTGTCGACCCCGGTGATCGCGAGCACGCCGTTATACGACGCGGGATAGGACGGCGGGGCCGCAGGACCGTCATTGCCCACCGCCGCGACAATGATCACCCCGCGCGCCTGCGCCGATGCAACCGCGCGTTCGAGCAGCGGGCTGCGCGGTCCGGTCAGGCTCAGCGAGATGACTTTGGCTCCGCGTCCGAGCAGCCAACCCATCCCTTGCGCGATGGCCAGAGCATTGCCCCCGGCGGGATCGGTGCCATAGACGTCGGCGACGTAGATTTTGCGGGCACCCGCGGCATAGGCCAGCGCTGCCACCGCGCTGCCGTGGTTGCTGGCGAACGGCGCGCCTTTGGCGAAGCCCTTGACCCCGCTGACCGGCTGGGCCGGCGCACCGTCGATCAGGCCGATCGGGGTTTGCACCGGGCCACTGCTGCCACGCCCGCCCGCTGCGCCAGACGTGCCGGCCGCGCCGCTTTGGAAGAATATCTGATCGCTGGAGACAACTGCCCCCGGCAGCTTCTTTGCAATGAGCTTCTGCGCCCGGGCCAGCGACATCCCGTCAGGGATCGTGACCTGGCTAACCGCCAGATCGAGGCCTTCGATAGGCTGAACCGGATCGGCGCGAAAACCCCACGAATTGACGATCACCAGCATTGCCGGATCGGGATCGATCAGCAGCACCACCCCGCGCCGTGCAGGCGCGCCGTCGCGGTCGCGTTCCACAGTCGCGCGATTGTCGCGCAGCACGGTCTCGATCCGCTCGAGCCGGGCCAGGCGCAAGGTGTTGCTGACCTCGCTCAGCGGGCGACCGAGCAGCTTGCCCAGCTGCCCGTCGGCGGTCCCCGGCAGTGATCCAACGCCGGGTATTGCGGGCAGTGCACCGGGCAGTCCGCCCAGCTGCGCGCCCGACGGCCCGGCGCAGCACAGCGCGATGGCTGCAAAAATCGTGGATGAGCGCAGGGTCACGGCTGGTCCTCACAATAAATTCACTTAACGATGGATTAAACGTCGCAGGCGGCTCGTTTCATCCACGAACAGGTACTGATGTACAACGATGCGTTTCTCACCGGGCTAACCGCGCTGCTTCCACGGCTGCGCCGCTTTGCGGCGGGCCTGGCGCGCGACCCGGCTGACGCCGACGATCTGTGTCAGGCCGCAATAGAGCGTGCGCTCGTCTCGCGCCAGCAGTGGCAGGACGGGACCAGGCTCGATAGCTGGATGTATCGGATCATGCGCAATATCTGGATCGACACGGCCCGCGCTCGCACCCGCCGCGACAAGACTTTTGCACACGAGGAGGCCGGCTTGACCGTGGGAACTTCAGGAGGACAGGAAGCGCAAGTCGAACTGACGATGGTCGATCGCGCGCTGCAGACCCTGCCCGACGAACAGCGTGAAGCCGTGCTGCTGGTGTTGGTCGAAGGCTACAAATATGCTGAAGCCGCCGCGATCATCGGCTGTCCGATCGGCACCCTCACCTCACGGCTGCTGCGCGGGCGCGAAGCCTTGATGGTCAAACTGGGAGAAGCGGCATGACGGTATCTCCCGAGCAGCTGGCCGCCTATGCTGACGGCGAGCTCGACGAGATCACCGCCGCGCACGTGCGCCGGGCGATCGAGGACGATCCGGCGCTGGCGCAGGAACTGGCCAAGCTCTCCGAGCTGCGCTCCATGCTGGCGGCACGGTTCGATCCGATTCTGGCTGAGCCGGTGCCGGAGCGACTGCACCAGCCGATCAAGAGCGCCGCGAAGGTCGTCAATCTCGCTGACGTTCGCTCCGCCCGCCAGCAGCTATGGCAACGTCCGCAATTCCGCCTTGGCGCTGGCGCTGCAATCGCTGCTTCGCTGGTGGTCGCGGTGCTGGTTGGCGGGCGTGGCGGCACGCCGCAAGGTTATGCCGATAGGCAGCTCGCCGCCGCGCTCGATACGTCGCTGTCGGGCGAGACCGCGCCGGATGGAACCAGAATGCTGCTCTCCTTCCGCGACAGCACCGGCGCAGCGTGCCGGGGTTACGCCGCGGCAGCGAACAGCGGGATCGCCTGCCATGATGACCACGGCTGGAAACTCAAGGCGCTCGGCGCGGCTGGGAAACAGCAGACCACGCAGTACCAGCAGGCCGGCAGCCCCGACGCGGCGATCATGGCGGCGGCGCAGGACATGGCGGCAGGGCCGGCGTTCGATACTGCCGCCGAAGCCGCGGCACGCAAGGCCGGCTGGCGCACCGGAAAGTAGGATGGTGCGCCCGAGTGGATTCGAACCACCGGCCCCCAGATTAGGAATCTGATGCTCTATCCGGCTGAGCTACGGGCGCACGCGGACCGCATAGCCACGCCGCGCCGGACTGGCAATCAGTTGACTTCGTCGGGCGGCGTGACCGGGAACGGCAACGGCATCACCGCGATGCCTTCATCGATCAGCGCTTCGGCCTCGGCAATCGTCGCCTGGCCGTGGATGGTGGCGTCCGCGCGCTCGCCGTAGTGGATCGCGCGGCTGTGGGCGGCAAACTGGTCACCGACCCAGGTCGATTGCTGCAAGGCCTGCGCCTGCAGCGCGGCCATCTTGCCTAGCGCCTCGTGCAGCGCGGGCGGCAGCTTGGCCATAGCGCCGGGCGCGGACGACTTCGTTGGCACGGCAAGCTGGTTGCCTTTGCGGCCCAGGCTCGGGGCCATCAGCGCCTTGGCGACATCGGCAGACCCGCACTGCGGACAGGTCACCAGCCCGCGCGCAGACTGATCGTCAAACGCAGTGCTGTTCGCAAACCAGCCCTCGAAGCGGTGGCCGTCCGGGCGGCAGGCAAGATCGAACACGATCATGGCGCCAGTGTCAGGCGATCTGGCGCTTGTTGGCCAGGCACGGCACTTGCGCGCGAACCGCAGCGATCCGCACCGGATCGATCTCGGCAAAGGCGAGCGCAGCGGTTTCGCCGCCCATATCGAGCAGCACTTCGCCCCACGGATCGACCAGCAGCGAATGCCCATAGGTTTCACGGCCATCGTCGTGCCGCCCCACTTGCGCTGCGCAGACGACGTAAGCGGTCGCCTCGATCGCGCGGGCGCGTTGCAGGACGTGCCAGTGTGCGGTTCCAGTGGGAACGGTGAACGCAGCGGGCACTGCGATGATGTCGCAGGCTTCCCGCCCGAGCGCTTCGAACAGCGCGGGAAAGCGCAGGTCATAGCAGATCGTCAGCCCCAGCTTGCCAAGCGGGGTCTGAACGGTGACCGCCCCTTCCCCCGCTGCATAAGCATTGGATTCGCGCCAGCTTTCGCCGGTCGCCAGATCGACATCGAACATGTGGATCTTGTCGTAGCGCGCGGCAATCGCGCCGCTGCCGTCGATGACGAAGCTGCGATTGGCCCAGCGGCCGTCGTCGCGCAGCACCGCCATCGAACCGAGCGCGACCCAGATTCCGGCGCGGGCCGCGGCACCCCGCACCATGTCGAGCACCGGACTGTCAGCTTCGCCGACGATCTGCGGCGCGGCACGGGCGCGGTCGCGGTCGATCATCGCGGACATTTCGGGGGTAAACAACATGCTCGCCCCGCCCATTTCGGCAGCGTTGACGGCCTGCACCATGGCCGCACCATTGGCCAAAGGGTCGGTCCCGGATGTCATCTGCAGCACGGCGAGACGTTGCATCACTTAGCCGCCGAGCATCGCGTCGAGCTTGCCCGCGCGGTCAAGCGCCGCCAGATCTTCGCTGCCGCCGATCGCCTGACCATCGATCAGGATTTGCGGAACGGTCGCTGCCCCCGGCACGCGCTCCAGCATCTCAGCCTTCTTCGGGCCGCCCATGGTTACATCGTATTCTGCGTAAGCGGCGCCCTTGCTGTCGAGCAGCGCCATGGCGCGCGAGCAATAGGGGCAGCCCCACTTGGTATAGATTTCGACTTTGGGCGCAGTCATTTCGGCTCCTCTTGAAACGCAGTCTTGCTACCATACATCGGATGCGGTGTCATCGTCCGCAAGGCGTGACGCCGCCGGGATGCCGAATGCGGGTCCCGGTCTCGCTCAATTGCTCAAGCTGAGGATTTTGCCATGAACCGTTTTGATTTCACTCCGTATCGCCGCAGCATGGTCGGCTTCGACCGCCTGTTCGACCTGCTCGAGAACCAGCGCAGCGCGGGCAGCGGCGACAATTACCCCCCGTTCAACATCGAACGCCGCGGCGACGACGCCTACCGGATCACCGTGGCGGTGGCCGGGTTCAAGCCCGCCGATATCGACATCACCGCGCAGCAGAACCTGCTCGTGGTTCAGGGCAAGAAGGGCGATGAAGCCGCGGACGGCCAGTTCTTGCATGTCGGCATCGCGCAGCGCGGGTTCGAACGCCGGTTTGAACTTGCCGATTATGTCCGGGTCGAGAACGCCAATCTCGAAGACGGGCTGCTGGTGATCGATCTGGTCCGCGAAGTGCCCGATGCAATGAAGCCGAAGAAGGTCCCGGTCGGCACCCAGAAGACGCTGAGCATGGTGAAGGATACCGCCAAAAGCGAAGCCGCTTAAGCCCGGGCCCGCACCAACGGTTTGGGGGTGGAACTTGCGTTCCACCCCCACGACGCTTGCGCGTCGTCCTGTCGATAGCTGATCGTCCGGGTCGCAGAAGACGATCAAAAACGACAAGAACAAGATCGGCACTTACACCGAATTTTCTAGCAAATGCTTACAGCCCCGCCTGCAATCGTTTGCTCCCACCGGAATTCGCGCCAAACCGCGCTCTTACAGTTCGGAACCGGCGTCATAAATCGGACGTCGAGCGGTTGGTAAACGCTTTTGAGGCTAAAAACGCAAGGTTTTTCGCCAAAGCGACCGTGTCATTTGATAGTGCGTTCGACCTGTTTGAGGTGGAACCGTCGCCCGTGAGATCAGACCAGTCGGGCCTGCTGGAGCGCCGCAGCGATGAACCCTGCAAACAATGGATGCGGATCGAACGGACGGCTTTTGAGCTCGGGGTGAAACTGCACCCCGACAAACCACGGATGATCGGGCCGCTCGACGATTTCGGGAAGCAGGCCATCGGGAGACATGCCCGAAAACACCAACCCACCCGCCTCGAGCCGGTCACGATAAGCGCCGTTGACCTCGTAGCGGTGGCGGTGGCGCTCGCTGATCGTGGTCGCACCGCCGTATAGCGCTGAAACATGACTGTTCCCCGCGAGCCTGGCTTCATAAGCGCCGAGCCGCATCGTTCCGCCCAGGTCGGTATCTGCGCCGCGTTGCTGCAACCCCTCGGGGCTCATCCACTCGGTGATGATCCCGACCACTGGCTCGTCGGTCGGGCCGAATTCGGTCGAGCTGGCCGCCGCGATCCCGGCAGTATTGCGCGCAGCTTCGATGCAGGCCATCTGCATACCCAGACAGATCCCGAAGAACGGGACATTGCGTTCACGCGCGAAGCGGACCGAGGCGATCTTGCCTTCGGTGCCGCGCACCCCGAACCCGCCGGGCACGAGGATGCCGTCCATCGGCTCGAGCCGCGAAACGATCTCGTCGTCGCCGGCCTCGAATGCCTCGGCATCGATCCAGCGGATGTTGACCTTGACCCGGTTGGCCATGCCGCCGTGCGCCAGCGCCTCGTTGAGGCTCTTGTAGGCATCGGGCAAGCCGACATACTTGCCCACCACCCCGATCGTCACTTCGCCTTCGGGGTTGTGAAAACGATCGACGATATCGTCCCAGCGGGCCAGATCCGGCGTCGGTGTCGACAGTCCGAAATGGTGCAACACCTCGGCGTCGAGACCCTCGGCATGGTACTGCAGCGGGACCGCGTAAATACTGCTGGCGTCGAGCGCGGGGATCACCGCTTCCTTGCGCACGTTGCAGAACAGCGCGATCTTGTTGCGCTCGTTCTCGGGCAAGGGATGCTCGCAGCGGCACAGCAGGAGGTCGGGCTGGACGCCCAGGCTGGTCAGTTCGCGCACCGAGTGCTGGGTCGGCTTGGTCTTGAGCTCGCCCGCCGCCGCCACATAGGGCACCAGGGTCACGTGGATCGAACAGGTCCCCTCCCGCCCCAGTTCGTTGCGCAGCTGGCGCAGCGCTTCGATAAACGGCAGGCCTTCGATATCGCCGACCGTCCCGCCAATCTCGCACAGTACGAAATCCAGCCCGTCGGTGTCGGCCTGGGCAAATTCCTTGATCGCGTCGGTGACGTGCGGAATGACCTGCACGGTGGCGCCAAGATAATCACCGCGGCGTTCACGGGTGATGATGTCGCGATAGATCCGGCCCGAGGTGATGTTGTCCGCCTGCCGCGCTGAAACCCCGGTGAAGCGTTCGTAATGCCCCAGATCAAGGTCGGTTTCGGCCCCGTCGTCGGTAACGTAAACCTCGCCGTGCTGGTACGGGCTCATCGTGCCGGGATCGACGTTGAGATAAGGATCGAACTTGCGGATCCGCACCTTGTAGCCGCGCGCTTGCAGCAATGCTGCCAGGCTTGCCGCCATCAAACCTTTGCCGAGCGAGGAGACCACGCCGCCGGTAATAAAAATGAACCGCGCCATGGGAGTCGGGCCTTAAGCTGTACAGGGGGATGCGAGCAAGCGCCCATTTGGGCAATCCACAGTTGTGCATGCCCGGCCGGCCGCTCAGCGGCGCGGTCGGATCAGCTTCCTGAAGCGGAAATCAGGGTTTTTTGGTCGGCGTGGCGCTGGGCGCCGGGGTCACGCTGGCGGCCGGAACCAGTGCCGAGGTGCCCGGAACCGCGCCATTCTGAGCCGCGCCGCCGAGCGGATCGCTGGGCAGCTGCTGCACCGGAGCGACCGTGCGGTTGAGCGAATCGTCGATCGTGCGGTTGCCGCTCGACTTGACTGCCAGTGCGGCGAGAACGATCGACAGCACGACGAAGATGGTCGCCAGGAGCGCGGTCAGCCGGGTCATGAAATCGGCCGCACCGCGCGCCGACATCAAGCCCGCCGGGCTGCCGCCGGTGCCGAGCCCGCCACCTTCCGACTTTTGCACCAGGATCACGCCGACCAATAACGCGGCGACAATGGCCTGGGTAATGGTCAGAAAGATAAACAGCGACATGGGAATTCCAATTTCGGATGACTTGGCGCGCATCTAGTCACGCGCGCAACACTATGCAAGGCGCTGCGCGGCGGGCGGTCAGCCCGCGGGCTCAGTCGGTTTCGGGCGCAGCCGCCGAAACTATGGTCAGAAAGCTCTCCGCAGTCAGGCTGGCGCCGCCCACCAATGCCCCGCCGACCTCGTCGCAGTGCAGCAGTTCGGCGGCATTGCCGGCATTGACCGAACCGCCGTAGAGAATGCGCACGCCCGCGCTCGGCGCGCCGTAACGCGCTTCGAGCTTCGCCCGGATCGCGCGGTGCATGGCGCTGACGTCATCGAGCGAAGGAACTCGCCCGGTGCCGATTGCCCAGACCGGCTCGTATGCCACGGTAACTTGCCCGGGGGTTCCAGCTTCATCGGGCAAGGACCCTTCGAGCTGCATTGTAACGACCTGTTCCGCGTTTCCGGCATCGCGCTGAGCTTCGGTTTCGCCGACGCAGACGATTACGCCCAGCCCGGCAGCGGTCGCCGCTTCGGCCTTCGCGCGAACGATCGCATCGGTTTCGGCGTGGCCGGCGCGGCGTTCAGAATGGCCGACGATGACAAAGCTGGCGCCGACGTCAGCGAGCATTGCTGCCGACACATCGCCGGTAAAGGCGCCCGAACCCGCCTCGTGGCAATCCTGCCCGCCCAGGCTGATCGTCTCGACCGCTTCGGCCATCAGGCTGATCAGCGTGTCCGGCGGAGCAATGGCGACCTGCACGCCAGGGTGCCGCGCGGCACCGCGATCGATCGCGCGTGCTTCGGACAGCGCGGCACGCATGCCGTTCATCTTCCAGTTGCCGACAATGTAGGGCCGGTTTGGCATTGGGTGTTCCCTGTTATAGCGCTGCCGCGTTGCAGCGGCAGAATTGCCTCGCGGTTAGGCGAGCGAGCGCGCTCTTGTCAAAGTCCTTGCGACAGGCCGGTCCGCCACATTGGCCTGCCTGGACCCACTACCCCGATTTCAAACTGACCCACTACCCGATTATCCGCCCCCATTGCCTGCGCGAGCAAGAATCCTTAAAGCCCGGCGACGAAGCGCGCGCCAGCTGTGGCACGCGACGCATTCTAGTCTGGCGATCGGCACAATGCTTACATTCTTCCGCAGTTTCTTCAATTCCAGGTTCGGCGTGCTGATCACGCTGGCGTTCGTCGGCCTCATCGGGATCGCATTCGCGCTGGGCGACGTCGCGGGAACCAGTTTCGGCGGGTTTTCGTCCGGTAGCAAGGTCGCCAGCGTCGGCCGCGAAAAGATCAGCGCGACCGATCTCGACACCCAGTTTCGCGGCATTCTGGCGCGGCTGCGCCAGCGCAATCCGCAGCTCTCGATCAAGGAATTCCTCGCGCAGGACGGCCTCAACGAGGTTCTCACCTATGCCATGGATGGCAAAGCGGTGATGCAATGGGGCGAGAAGTACGGACTCTACGTGGGGGGCCGGCTGGTCGACAGCGAGATCGCCAAGGATCCCAACCTCCAAACCCCCGACGGCAAGGTCGACAATGCGCTCTACCGCCAGCTGCTGGCCTCGCAGGGGACCACCGACGGTGTCTTCCGCGGCGAGCAAACCCAGGTCCTGATGGCAAAACTCTTGCTGACGTCAAACTCGCTGGGGCTTAAATCGCCGCGCAAGGTTACTTCGCGCTACGTCGCGGTGCTGACCGAGCACCGCCGCGGCGCTATTGTCACCCTGCCCCCGGCGGCGTTCGCACCGACAACTGCGCCGAGCGATGCTGAAGTGACCGCGTGGTACAACGATCACAAGGCCGACTACATCCTGCCCGAACGGCGCACGATCCGCTATCTGACCTTTACCGACGCCGCAGTGAAGGACGCCGCTGCGCCCAATGATGCGGAGATCGCCGCACGCTATAACGCGAACAAGGCCAAGTACGCTGCGGCCGACAAGCGCAAGCTGTCGCAGATGGTGCTGCCGACCGAAGCGGCCGCCAGGCAGGTGCTGGCCGAAGTTGCTGCGGGCAAGACGCTTGAGGTAGCGGCGCAGACGAAGGGTCTGGCAGTGGCCCAGCTCGGCAGCCTGACCAGGGACGCCTACGCGGGGCAAAGTTCGGCTGATGCCGCCAATGCCGTGTTTGCTGCGCCGGCCGCCAAGGTGGTTGGCCCGTTCAAGGGACCGCTTGGCTGGCTGCTCGTGCGGGTCGATGCGCGCGAAGCGACCCCGGGCAAGACGCTGGAGCAGGCCAAGCCCGAGCTGCTCAAGGAATTGACCGAGGAAAAGCGCAAGATCGAAATCGCCAGCTTCGGCGAAAAGATCGAAGAGGAACTCGACAACGGCGCGACGCTGGGCGACCTGGCCAAGGAACTCGGGCTGACCGTTAGCGAAACCCCGCCGCTGACCGCCAATGGAATGATCTTCGGACAAGATGGCATTGCGGCCCCGGCAGAGCTCGCGCGGGTCGTCCCGGCGGCGTTCCAGATGGACGGTACCGGCCAGCCGCAATTGGCCGAGGTGGAGGCCGGCAAGACCTTCGCGATCTACGATGTCGGCACCATCGCGCCTGCGGCCCCACCGCTGCTTGCGACAATCCGCGCCCGGGTGACCGAAGACGCACGCATCGCCAAGGGCGAAGCCGCGGCCAAAGCGGCTGCCGAAAAGGTTCAGGCACAGATCCAGAAAGGCGTGCCGGTCGATGTCGCGGTGGCCTCGCTCGGGGTTGCCTTGCCCCCGGTCGATCACGTCGACATGGACCGCGAAGAAGTCCAGAAAAAGGGCAAGAACGCCGCGCGCCCGCTGCTGATGATCTTCGCCATGGCCAAGGGCAAGGTTCGCCTGATGCAGAGCGGGCGCAACCACGGCTGGTACGTGGTCACCGTGACCGAAGTGATCCCCGGCAAGGTTGACGACAAGGACCCGCAGTTCGACGGGTTCAACAAGGAATTGGCCCGCCAGCAAGGCGAGGAACTGGGCGACCAGCTGCGCGGTGGCTTCCGCAGCGAGCTTGGCAGCACCCGCGACGAAGACAATATCCGCAAGCTGCAGACCCAGCTGTCGGGGAGCAACTGATCCGGTGGCTGGGGCGCAGGCTGAGAACTGGGGCGCGGCTGCGGCGGCGTTGGCGGATGGTCAGCCGGGGCTGATCTGGCGGCGCCTGATCGCCGATTGCGAAACCCCGGTCGGCGCTGCAGCCAAGCTGATCGAGCAGGGCCGCGGCGATTATCTGCTCGAATCGGTGCAAGGCGGCGAGGTGCGCGGGCGCTACAGCCTGCTCGGGCTTGATCCCGATCTGGTGTTCCGCGCGCACGGCGCTGCGGCTGAGCTCAACCGTGAGTGGCGGCATGACCGTGCGGCGTTTGCGCCGCTGCCGGGTGACAGCGTCAGCGAACTGCGGGCGCTGGTCGCTGCCTGCCGGTTCGAGGTTCCGGGCGAATTGCCCCCGGTGTTGGCCTGTCTGGTCGGCTATTTCGGCTATGAGACTTACGGCCTGATCGAACGGCTGGCGCGCCCGCCTGCCAATCCGCTGGACTTGCCCGATATGCTGTTCGTGCGGCCCGCGCTGGTGCTGATCTTTGACCGGTTGAGTGACGAGCTGTTTGCGGTTGCGCCGGTCTGGCCATCGCCATCCGCGCCCGAAGCAGCATTGTCGGCGGCGCAGGACCGGATCGACGAGGCATTGCGGAAATTGGCCGCCCCGGCAGTCGCGCCCGTGACCGACGCCGCCCTGCCCGAACCAGTGCTCACACCGACGATGCCGCCGGGTCGCTATGGCGAGATGGTGTTGCGCGCCAAGGACTACATCGCGGCGGGTGACATCTTCCAGGTGGTGCTGGCGCAGCGCTTTACCTGCCCGTTCACCCTGCCCCCGCTCGCGCTGTACCGCGCGCTGCGCCGGGTAAATCCCTCGCCGTTCCTCTATTTCCTCGACCTGCCGGGCTTTGCGCTGACCGGCTCGAGCCCCGAAATTCTCGTCCGCGTCCGCGATGGCGAAGTGACGATCCGCCCGATCGCCGGAACCCGCCCGCGCGGGACTAATGCCGAGGAAGACCGCGCCAACGAAGCCGCGCTGCTGGCCGATCCCAAAGAACGCGCCGAGCACTTGATGCTGCTCGACCTGGGCCGCAACGATGTTGGCCGGATCGCCACCGCCGGGTCGGTCACCGTAACCGAAAGCTACACGGTCGAGCGCTACAGCCATGTGATGCACATCGTCTCGAACGTGGTCGGCCAGCTCGACACCGCGCAGCACGATACGATCGACGCGATGTTCGCCGGATTCCCCGCCGGCACCGTCAGCGGCGCGCCCAAAGTCCGCGCCGCGCAGATCATCGCCGAGCTCGAACCCGAAACGCGCGGGGCCTATGCCGGCGGGGTCGGCTACTTCGCGCCCGACGGCAATCTCGACAGCTGCATCGTGCTGCGCACCGGGGTGCTCAAGGACGGGGTGCTGCATGTCCAGGCGGGCGCAGGGATCGTTGCGGATTCGGACCCGGCCTACGAACAGCGCGAATGCGAGGCGAAGGCGGGAGCGTTGATCGCGGCTGCACGCGAGGCGGTGCGGGTTGCGGGTGAGGCGAGGTACGGGCAGTAGTGTC
>JANYGC010000011.1 GCA_025359425.1 Sphingomonadaceae bacterium | reverse complement strand
TTTGATGTTTCTCTTTAGTGGTCGTGGCTATTGGCAAGAGTTGATCGAGTCGATTGTCTGGGCTCATAATAAATTGAAGGTCGCGCCGGCCATTCAACCGCGCGCATTAAGCATCACACAAGGACGTGCAGTGGGGGTAGCACATTATCTTCTCGGAGGCATTGCGACTACTTGGTCATTCTTTCTGGCACGAATCATCGCCGTCGGATAGGAAGGGTCAGCGGGCCCCTTCCTGCCCTCGCTTCAATGAAAGTGATAGCGTCGCTTGGCTTCAGCGAAGCTGACGCTAAGCGGCACCTTTGGTTTTAGCTTCGCTGTTCAACGAAGTTGTTCAGTCAAGCTTTTTATCCAAGCTGTTCAGCCAAGCTGTTCAGCCAAGCTGAAGGGAAGCGACACCGTCAGTGAACACCGTCGGTGTTTCGGTAAAGCGAGGGATAGAACCTATTTTTTTAAGAACCGGAGGATTTCTAAACGACTATGGCAACCAAGTTTCCAAAATTTAGCCAAGGTCTTGCACAAGATCCAACTACCCGTCGAATATGGTATGGAATTGCGACGGCACACGACTTTGAAAGTCATGATGGCATCACTGAGGAAAATTTGTATCAAAAAATCTTTGCCTCCCACTTTGGGCAGTTGGCGATCATTTTCCTTTGGACATCGGGTAATTTATTCCATGTCGCTTGGCAAGGAAACTTTCCACAATGGGTGCAGGACCCTCTTCACGTTCGCCCCATCGCACACGCAATCTGGGATCCTCACTTTGGGCAGCCTGCCGTCGAGGCGTTTACACGTGGTGGAGCAACAGGGCCTGTTAACATCGCAACGTCCGGCCTTTACCAATGGTGGTACACGATTGGTCTTCGAACAAATCAAGACCTCTTCCAAGGATCCATCTTTTTGACCCTGCTAGCGGCCCTCTTTCTTTTTGCCGGCTGGCTTCATCTGCAACCCGCCTTTCAACCCGCCTTGGCATGGTTTAAAAATGCGGAGTCTCGTCTTAATCATCATCTAGCTGGTCTTTTTGGTGTGAGTTCGTTGGCTTGGACTGGTCACCTGGTCCATGTCGCAATCCCTGAATCTCGTGGCCAGCATGTTCGTTGGGATACTTTCTTAACTACGCTGCCACACCCGGCAGGATTAACTCCCTTCTTTTCTGGGAATTGGGCAGCCTACGCACAAAACCCGGACTCGTCAAATCATCTCTTCGCCACGTCGGAAGGTGCCGGCACCGCCATACTGACTTTCCTTGGTGGATTTCATCCGCAAACACAAAGTCTTTGGTTGACTGATATCGCGCATCATCATTTAGCGATCGCAACTGTCTTCATCCTTGCAGGTCACATGTATCGAACTAATTTTGGAATTGGTCACAGCCTCCAAGAGATTTTGGATGCCCATACACCTCCAGCCGGTGGATTAGGAGCAGGCCATAAGGGGTTGTTCGATACTCTCAATAACTCGTTGCATTTTCAATTGGGTCTGGCATTGGCCAGCGTTGGAACGATCACCTCCTTGGTGGCACAACATATGTACTCGCTCCCTCCCTATGCCTTCCTGGCGCAAGATTTTACGACACAAGCTTCGCTCTATACGCATCACCAATACATCGCGGGCTTCATTTTGTGTGGAGCCTTTGCACATGGAGCCATCTTTTTTATTCGAGATTACGATCCAGAGCAGAATAAAGGAAATGTGTTGGCCCGTTTATTAGACCATAAAGAGGCTGTCATCTCTCATTTGAGCTGGGTCAGTCTTTTTTTAGGCTTTCACACGTTGGGCCTTTATGTTCACAACGATGTGATGCAAGCTTTTGGAACGCCTGAGAAACAAATTTTGATCGAGCCCGTCTTTGCACAATGGATTCAGGCTGCCCAAGGAAAGACGGTCTACGGATTTGACCTTCTCTTGTCAGAATCGACAAGTCCTGCCTTCTCTGGAGGTCAAACGCTCTGGCTGCCCGGTTGGCTTGATGCCATCAATAACAACAATAACTCGTTGTTTTTAACGATCGGCCCCGGTGACTTTCTTGTCCATCATGCGATTGCTTTAGGTCTTCATACAACTACCCTAATTCTCGTGAAGGGTGCTCTCGATGCTCGTGGTTCGAAATTAATGCCGGACAAAAAAGATTTCGGATATAG
>JANYGC010000103.1 GCA_025359425.1 Sphingomonadaceae bacterium | reverse complement strand
CGATTGTCATTTCGCCTGAAGCGGGGCGCGGCTCGTTCGGGCCGCCGTACTCCGCTTTTGCATGATCCCGCCACCGTGCGGTGGCGCAATTGGATCATGCTAAGGGGGGATGGTGCGGGCGGCGGGAATCGAACCCGCACTCCTCTCGGAACGGGATTTTGAATCCCGCGCGTCTACCAATTCCACCACGCCCGCGTTGCGACACGCCTATAGCGCCGCCGCCAAAACACGCAACGACAAACATAAAGAACACAGCTTATGCTGTTGGCATCGCGGTCTTCTTTCGGGCAGCAACTGGCGCGGGTCGCACCTTGCGAACATTGACGGCAGATGCGTCGATGTTGTTCTTCAAATGCCGCCCGTAAAACTTCTCGATCATCTCGACACTGGTACGGCAGTTCTTGGCGACCTGATAAATATCAGCACCTTCGAGCAAGCGAAGGCAGATATAGGTATGCCGCAGGCTGTAACAGGTGCGGATATGCCCATCGCGATCGAACTTCAGGTTCAGCTCGTCGAGGACCGTGTTCATCAGCTCGCGCGGCGACTTCCCGAAAATCCGGTCGGTCGGCTTGAGCTGCTTGCGCTTGCGAACCCGCTCGAAGGGCAGGATCGCACCGGGCATCGACTTGCAGAACCCGACGCCGCGCTTGCCGCGCACCTCGATCTCCAGGATTCGCTCGCCGGTCGATTCGTCGTTTACGATCTTGACGTCCCGCAGCTCAAGCCGCGAGGACTCATCGGGGCGAAGCCCGGTGTTGCCCATGAACAAAACGTAGTCGTGAAACGTCTCGCAGACTTCGCGCCAGCGCGGCTTGGGCGGGTTCTTCGCCCGCTCGCGCGTCGCCTCGTAGAGCATCTTGTATTCTTCGGGCGAGAACCAAGCGCGATGCTCCACCTTGCCGGCCGTGATGTCTTCAAGCGCGGTATCGCCAAAGAATGGCAAGAGATGAACGCGGACGATGTCGGACTTCGATTTCACATATCCGGCATTGCGTTCGCCCAGCGTTATGACCTCGAACTCGTTGGTGAAAGCCGTAGCGGCATCCTCGAAACTGGGACCACGTGACGATTGCTGACGACGACTTTCCGCAGGTGGGCCGGGGTCGGCGACGACAGGCTGGACGGGGACGCCCAGCAAAAAAACGCCACCGCGTCGGCATTGGCGATCCTCGACGCACCGCTCCATATACCAGTCGCGCGCGAAGTCCTTGGCGGCGGCAAGGCTGACTTCCTTGGTGGTCTGCCTGTGATTGCGACTGCCGAGGTAGGTCGCGCACTGCCAGAAACGGCTCCCCTCACGCCGATAGACGTGGAGCGTTCCATCCATCAGCAAATGGCTTTCTACGGGCATTGTGAAAACTCCAAAGTGTGTAAGACTTGTGTAAGTCTTTTTTGGAGTCTCGACCTTGCTCAAACCGTTGGTTTTACAGGGTATTTGGCTTATTTTTTTAGGCCAAACGCAATTTTGAGTCGTTCGCGTCTACCATTCCGCCACAGGGGCAAACCTGTGAAAGCGCGCTTAGCCGCCCTTCAAAACTCCCGCAATCGCCTTGTGCATACGCGAATGCAGGACATCGTTGCCGGCCAGCACCTGCTTGTCGCAGATGGGCACCGAAGTGCCCCGCCAGTCGGTGACGAAACCGCCCGCCTCACGCACCAGCAGACAGCCCGCCGCAGTATCCCACGACGACAGATCGCTTTCCCAGAATCCGTCGAACCGCCCCGAGGCGACCCACGCGAGATCGAGCGACGCTGCGCCGAACCGGCGGATGCCCGCAACCTGCGGGGCCAAGGCATTGTAGATCCGCGTCCATTCGGGCGCATCGCCGCGGCCCGCGAACGGAATGCCGGTGGCGATCAAGCTTTCGTCGAGGTGACGGCGCGAGGACACGCGCAGGCGGCGGTCCTGCAGCCATGCGCCGCGGCTGCGCTCGGCCCAGTAGCTCTCATCGGTGATCGGCTGATAGACCAATGCAGCCACCACATCGCCCCAACCGCTGCCGTCAAGTTTAGGTTCTTGCGCGGCGATCGAAATCGCGAAGTGCGGAATGCCGTGGAGGAAGTTGCTAGTCCCGTCGAGCGGATCGATGATCCAGCGCGGACTGGTCGGGCTGCCTTCGATGACGCCGCCTTCTTCGAGCACAAAGCCCCATTCGGGCCGCGCCAGCAGCAATTCGTCGTACAGTGTACGCTCAGCGCGCTGGTCGGCCTTGGAGACGAAGTCGGCCGGGCCCTTGCGGCTGACCTGGAGGTGTTCGACCTCGCCAAAATCGCGGCGCAAGCGCTGCCCGGCCTTGCGCGCGGCTTTTTCCATTACGCGGATAATGGCGGAGATGACAGCCATCTGGTTCAGTCAGCCTTGCGCACGTAGGCGCGTTCGTAAACGTCGACCACGATGCGGGTGCCGCTGCCGATGTGCGGTGGAACCATCACGCGGACGCCGTTGTCGAGCAGCGCGGGCTTGAAACTGGACGAGGCGGTCTGCCCCTTCACCACGGCATCGGCTTCGACGATCGTGGCTTCAACCTGTTCGGGCAGAGCAACCGAGATCGGGCGATCTTCCCACATTTCCAGAGTCACTTCCATGCCATCCTGGAGGAACGCCATCGCATCGCCGAGCAAGTCGGCGGGCAGGTTGATTTGCTCGTAATTATCCTGATCCATGAACACCAGCGCGTCGCCGTCGACATAGAGGAACTGGAAGTCCTTGGTGTCGAGGCGGACCTTTTCGATCGTGTCCTGGCTGCGAAAACGGACGTTGGTCTTGCGGCCATCGATCAGGTTTTTCATTTCGACCTGCATGAAGGCGCCGCCCTTGCCCGGCTGGGTGTGCTGGGTCTTGGCAACTTTCCAGATGCCCTTCTCGTATTCGATAATATTGCCGGGACGGATGTCCACGCCGCTAATCTTGGCCATGACAGTGCCTTCAAGCTGAGAAAGAGCTCCGGCCGCTCGCCGGAAGGACGCGCCCTTAGCGCGGGCGGCGCCCAAGGGCAAGGCGCGGGGCGAGGTCTGCGGTCTCTGGCCGCTTGGTTCACTTCCTGCTAATCGCGGCAGTGCGAAAGGCGCTTCCCATGAAAACTGCCCTGACAATGATCCTGCTGGCCAGCGCCGCCCCTGCCCTCGCGGTTCCGGGTGGGCCGATCGGCCAGCTCAGTCCCGGCACGTACCTGTGCGAACAACCGGGCGATGCCGGCGGCGCGGTGGGGCTGCGTGTAGCGGGCGAAGACTTCGAGATCGTCAACGCCAACACCTATCGCACCGCAGCAGGCCGCGGCACCTACTTGCTGACCGGCAATGTGCTGAGGTTCACCAGCGGACCGAAATACGGTGAGAGCTTCCACCGCATCACCAACGGCTTCCTGCGCAAGACCGACGCAAGCGGCGCAGACACCACCCTGCGCTGCGTGCGCCGGGTGATGAACAACGGTTAGGAAGTGAGCGCGCGCTGGCGGGTGCGCGCATAAGTCAACCACAGCAAGGCCCCCATCGCCGCGAGCCCGATCCATTCGGCTGTCGGCGCGAAGCCATCCCCCACCACCGCGAGCTTGGCGGGATCGCCCACTGCCCCGACCGCGCCGGCAAAAACCAGCCCCCACAGACTGTCCCCCACCACCAGCCCGGTGGCGAGCAGCACGCCGAGCCGTTCGGTAAATTCGGGCCGCGCGGTGCGCTGCGACATCCGGTTCCAAAGGTGCCCAATCACCGTGCCGATCACCGCCGGCAGCACCAGCGTGACCGGCAGGTAGATCCCCATGGCAACTGCCAGCGGCGGGAGCCGCGGCTTGCCGCTGGCGCGCAGTGCCTCGTCGAGCGCCACCGCGACCGCACCGATCGCCGCCCCCATCACGATCAGGTCCCAGCGCATCGACCCGCCGAGCACGCCCTGCGCGATTGCGGCAAACAACGACGCTTGCGGCGCGGCGAGCGCATTGGGACCGGCCCCCGGAGCCCCGGCAAAGCCGAAGGTGGTGGCAAGCAACTGCAGGATCGGCGGCAAGACCAGCGATCCGGCGATTACCCCGATGATCAGGGCGACCTGCTGCTTCCACGGGGTCGAGCCGACCAGTTGCCCGGTCTTGAGATCCTGCAGGTTATCGTTGGCGACGATCGCGATGCCGAACACGAACGAGACGAGGAACAGCGCAAAGGCGATCAGCGGCGCCTTGTCCGCCGGCGCGACCGAACCACCGAACATCGCCGCAATCAGCACCGAGGCGATCAGGATGGCAAGGATGCCGACCCCGGACACCGGGCTGTTCGAGGTTCCGACCAGGCCCGCCATGTAGCCGGTGACCACCGCGGTGAATATTCCGACGACGACGATAAACACCAGCGATAGCGCGAACACCGCCGGGATCGAGCCGGCCAGCGGGCCGCCCTGCACGAACTGCCAGATCAGCCACAGGATCGGCCCGAACAACGCCGCGCTGACCCCGAGCACCCAGCCGCCGGGCAAGTCCCGTTCGGTCAGCACGATCGCCTCGCCGGCCTTGCGCGCGCGCGCCGTGGCGGCAATCCCGACCAGCCCGCGCACGATCGACCCGGCAATCCGCACCAGCGACCACAGTGCCGCCACCGCCATTGCCCCGGCACCGACGAAGCGGACCTGTTGGCCCAGCACTGCGGCCGCAACCTCGTCGGGACTGCCCGGCAGTCCGGCGCTCAGATAGGGCAGCAGCACCAGCTTGCCGATCACCAGACCGGCGAACATCGCCACCCCGGTGGCCAGTCCGATCAGGTGCCCGATCGCGATCAACCCGAGCGACAGCGACGCACCCAGCGTGCCGACCCCGGCGCCCAGCGTGAACACGCGCGCCACTTCGCCTGCCGCCAGCCGCAGCGTGGTGAGCAAGCCGAACCCGGCCCCGGCCAGCGCGCCCAGCACAATTGTAGCGAGCCCCGCCTTGTTCTCTCGCGCGCCCTCGGCATCGGCCATGCCGACCTTCAAGATTTCCGCGCCGGCGACGCCCTCGGGATATGGCAGGTCGCTATCGACCACCAGCGCGCGGCGCATCGGGACCGACAGCATGACGCCAAGCACCCCGCCGGTGGCGCAGACCAGCATTGTCTCCCAGTAAGGGATTTTGGTCCACCACCCGACAATCACGAAACCCGGCAGGACGAACACCATGGTTGCCACTGCACCAGCTGCGCTGCCGATGGTCTGGACGATATTGTTCTCGATGATCGTCGAACCGCCGAGCGTGCGCAGCACTGCCATCGAGATTACCGCGGCGGGAATTGCCGTCGAAAAAGTCAGCCCGACCCGCAGGCCGAAATAGACGTTGGCGGCGGTGAACAGGAAGGTCAGCAGGCCGCCGACCACAATCGAACGCAGAGTCAGTTCGCGGAGATTGACGGGTGCTGCGCTGCTCATGCCTTGGCCCTCACTGCTGAATTTGCAAGGGTGATGGCACAGGCTGTGCGGTGCTGCAAATAGCGTGGACTTAGCGCGCGGTTAGCGCCGCATCAGCAGCGGATAGGGGTTGATCGGCAAGCTCGGCTCGTGCCACTTGGCGTCGGGCGTGGTGAACTGGATCGCGAAATGCAGATGCGGCGCAGCGGGATCGGCATTGCCGGTGAAGCCGACCGCGCCGATCACCTCGCCCTGCTGCACGCGCTGCCCCTCACGCAAACCCGCAGCATAATGGTCGAGGTGCGCGTAATAGTGCACAAAGCGCCGGTCATCGCAGCGCAGGTAGATCGTCAGGCCCCCGGCAGCCGAAGTGAACAACTTCTCGACCGTCCCGCTCGCAGCGGCGAGCACCGGGGTGCCCTGTGCCGCCATAATGTCGATTGCGTCGTGCACCCGCGCGCCGTTCTCGCGGGCCTGGGTGAACGTATCACCGAGCTGGCCGCGCTGCACGCCCTGCACCGGGATCACCAGTGGCGGCACATCGGACATCGCGGGCGGCGGCGGCGCAGCGGGACGATAGGCGACCTGGGTCTGGCCGACCAGCTGGGCTGCTGGCCCGGCGGCGACCGCCGCGTTCGGACCCACCACCGGCGCGGTATGGCTCCACCAATAGGTCAGCCCGCCCACCCACAGCAGACACGTCGCCAAGAATGTCCCGGCGATCGTGCGCAGACGAGAGTACGGCGCCACCGTGTCAGGCCTCGAAATGCACTTTGGTCTTGGCGGAAACCATTTGCGCCAGGCGCGCGACATCCCAGTTGGTCAGCCGCACACAGCCGTGGCTTTCCGCACGCCCGATCGTTTCCGGCTTTGGCGTGCCGTGAATACCGTAATGCGGCTTGGTCAGATCGATCCATGCCACGCCCACCGGACCATTCGGGCCCGGTGGCAGCATGGCCTTTTCGTCACCTTCCTTGGCATCCCAGAACAGGTCCGGATTATAGCGGAACTTGGGATTATGGCTGACCCCGGTGATCCCCCAATCACCCAGCGGCAACGGATCGTGGGACGAACCCATGGTCGCCGTATAGACTGCGATCAGCTTATCACTCTGATCATAAGCCTTGAGCGTGCCCTTTGACTTGCTCACAACAATCCGGGCCGCTTTTGGTTGATCGCTGCCCACGCCAAGCATGGCCAGCGTCGCCTGCCATTCGGGATCGCTGACCGAGCCCGAAGAAATCGTATCGCCGCCTACATTGGGGACGCGAATCTGCTGGCCGGCATGAAAGATTGAAACCGGGGGAGCGGAAGGATCGAGTACCGCGCTCGGGCTCGGGCTCGGGCTGGCGTTCGGCGCCGGGCTGGCTGCGGTCGCGCCCGGCGATCCTGCCGGCCTGCCGCCGGGGTTGAGCAGCATGAGTGTCGCCACGGTCGTGTGGAACCGCTCGGCCAGCTTCTCGTCGAGCGTCTCGTAACCAAGCCCGGGCAGCTTCGCCTGATCCTGCGGGTCCTTGGGGATCTTCACGAACGGTCCGGCGGCAAAGTCATCGGGGATCGTCACCACGCGGGTGGCGGGGATTGCCTGATACTGCACCAGCGCCGCCGTGGTCGCCGCGTCCATCTTGCCGGTTACCGCAAGATCGTTCGCCTCCTGAAAGCCCGAAACGGCATTGCGGGTCCACAGGCCGGGCTTGCCGTCGACCACTCCCGGCGTAAATCCAAGCCGGTCGAGCACGACCTGAGCCTGCATGACCGGGCGCGCCTCGCTGTCGGGCAATTCCTGCGGACTGGGCTGATTGTCGTGCGCGGCGAGCGGGTCTGGCGCGGCAAGCGAAGGTGCTGCCGGGGCCTGTGTTGCAGTATTGTCGGGCGCTTTGTCGCCGACTTTGCACGCGGCGACGGCCAGCAGAATCGGCAGGGCAAGGGTAATCGGACGCATGATGGGCTCCCACGAACAAGCGCGGCTCCGCTCGCTCCTCGAGAAACCAAACGCGTCAGGCGGGATTAGGCTCCCGCAGCGGCGATTGCCGCAGCGAAGTCACGCACTGCCTGGGCCTCGTCGCCGTTCCAGACTGCCGCTGATACGGCGAGGAAATCGGCCCCGGCCTTGATCAGCGGCGGGCAATTCCCAGGCGTAATTCCGCCAATCGCTACACAGGGGACTTCCATGATCTGCTGCCACCATTCGAGCAGTTCGAGCTCGGCCTGATGTTCGGTGGTCTTGGTGGTGCTCGGAAAGAATGCCCCGAAGGCGACGTAGTCCGCGCCTGCTTCGCCCGCGTCGATCCCAAGGTGACGGCTGGCGTGGCAGGTCACCCCGATCTGCGCCTCGCGGCCCAATGCTTCGCGGGCCTCCGCGACCGAGCCATCGGACTGGCCGAGATGGACGCCATCGGCCCCGAGCCGTTTGGCTAGACTGATCGAATCGTTGACGATAAAGGTCACGTCGCGCGCCGCGCAGATTTCCAGTAATGGTTCGGCGACCCGCGCCGCAGCGTGATCGTCCAGGCCCTTCACGCGGAACTGGAACGCGGCGACCGGCGCGGAGTCGAGCGCACGGGCGAGCCGTTCAGGGAAGGCACCCGACACATCGAGCGGCGAAATCAGGTACAATTGGCAATCGGGCATCGCTGCCCTCTATCGCGCCCGGCCGCGAAGGCCAAGCGTTCGGAACCCGTTCAGGTTTCGCGCGTTAAAAATGAACAATGATCAAGCACAGCATCCTGCTCGCCCTGACCGCCGCCTTACTGGCCGGCTGTGTCACCACTCGCGACAACGAGGACGGCTCGGTCACCGCCCGGCTTGGCCAGACGGTCAACGTCGGCGGCCCGCGCGTCACCCCGCTCCAGGTACTCGAAGACAGCCGCTGCCCGATGGAAGCACGCTGCGTCTGGGCTGGCCGGGTGCGGCTGAGCGTGCGGGTGACCACTGGCGCTGGCAGCAGCGTTCGCGAGATTGCAAGCGACAAGCCGCTGCAGGTGGCGGACGGTCAGCTCGAAATCGTCAACGTGGCGCCGCCGCGCAGCGTGCGCGGGCCGATCAAACCGGGCGACTATCGCTTCTCGTTCAAATTCAATGGTGGTTTTTAAACCGTCTTGACGGTCGACCCGGTGTAGATTTCGTTGATCGCACCGCCCAGCGCGGCATCGAACTCGGCGTCGCTCATGACGCACCGCAGGTCCTGCAGTAGCGCGCGGCTGAAGCTGGCGATAATCCCGCGGTTCTTGGCTAGCTCAGCGCAGGCTTCTGGACGCTCATAGCCGCCCGACAGTGCGACCACGCGCAGCACCTTGGGATGGCTGGTCAGTGCATCGAAAGTACCCGGCACCACTGGCAGCGAGAGCTTGAGCATGACCTGCTGGTCCATCCCGTCCAAACACTTGAGCAGTTCGGCGAGCAAGATCGTGTCGCACTCGGCGCGGGTGGCGCTCTTGATGTTGGTCTCGGGCTCGAGCATCGGCATCATGCCATGGGCGAGAACCTGGCGGCCCACTTCGAACTGCTGCGCGACGATCGCGGCGATCCCGGTGGCGTCGGCCGAATTGATTACCGAGCGTTCTTTGGTGCCGTAAACGCCGAGTGCCTTCGAGCGCACCAGCAACGCGTCGAGATCGGGCATCGGCTTCATCAGCTGGACACCGTTCGCTTCGTCTTCGAGCCCCTTGTCGATCTTGATGAACGGGACGATGCCCTTGGTGATCAGCGCGGCGGGAACAGAAGTATTATCAACGCTGCCATCCATCGTCCGCTCGAACAAGATCGCGCCAAGCACTTTCTCGCCGTTAAACATTTTCGAGCGGATAATCCGGCAGCGCATTTCGTGAATCAGGCCGTACATTTCGGCCTCATCGTTCCACGCCCCGGCCTCGATTCCGTAACCCGCCAACGCCTTGGGGGTCGACCCGCCCGACTGGTCGAGCGCGGCGATGAAGCCCTTCCCGGCGGCAATCTTGGCGGTCATTTCGGCACTGTTCATGGCTCGGTTCCCTGCATCCACATACGTATGTAAGCCGCGCCCATAGCCGTCATGCTGCAACGCCGCAAGACCGTGGGCAGAGCTTAATTCAGGCCGGGGAGAGCGCTTTCACGCCGGGCAGTTCCTTGCCTTCCATCCATTCGAGGAAGGCCCCGCCAGCTGTCGAAACATAGCTGAACTGCGCGGCGACCCCGGCGTGGTTGAGCGCGGCGACGGTATCGCCTCCGCCCGCCACCGAGACCAGCGCGCCTTCGCTGGTCAGCGCGGCGGCGCTTCGCGCCAGCGCCACCGTTGCCGTATCAAACGGAGGGGTTTCAAATGCGCCCAATGGCCCGTTCCAGACCAGGGTACGGCAGGTCTTGAGCACATCGGCGAGCGCTTCGGTCGCTTGCGGGCCAATGTCGAGGATCATCTCGTCTGCGGCGACTTCGTGGACGTTGCAGGTGCGCAGGCTCGCCGGGTTGGCGGCGAATTCCTTGGCCACCACCACGTCATACGGCAGGTGCACCGTGCAGCCAGCCTTGTCCGCCGCATCGAGGATTGCTTCGGCGGTGGCGGCGAGGTCATGCTCGCACAGCGACTTGCCGACATTGACCCCGCGCGCGGCGAGGAAGGTGTTGGCCATGCCGCCGCCGATGATCAGGTGATCAACCTTGGCCACCAGATGCGACAGCACGTCGAGCTTGGACGAAACCTTGGCCCCGCCGACGACCGCCGCGATCGGGCGCTCGGGATTGCCCAGCGCCTTTTCGAGCGCAGTCAGTTCGGCTTCCATTGCGCGGCCGGCAAAAGCGGGCAGGACGTGCGCGAGCCCCTCGGTGCTGGCATGCGCGCGGTGCGCGGCGGAGAAGGCATCGTTGACGTAGAAGTCGCCGTTTGCGGCAATCGCTTTGGCCAATTCCGGATCGTTGGCTTCCTCGCCCTTCCAGAACCGCGTGTTCTCCAGCATCGCGATATCGCCGGGGCGCAGGATGCCGAGCGACTGCACCACCACCGGCCCGGCAATCTCGGGCACGAACATCACTTCGCGCCCGAGCACGTGCTGGACTGCGTCGATGGTCATCGACACCGACATGGTCGAGACCTTCTCCCCCTTGGGCCGCCCGAAATGCGCCAGCAGCAGCACCTTGGCGCCCTTGTCGGCGAGCTCGAGGATAGTCGGTGCCGAGGCACGCACGCGGGTATCGTCTGTGACGACCCCGTCGGCCATCGGCAGGTTGAGATCGACCCGCACCAAGGCGACCTTGCCGGTGAGATCAGCGGGAAGGTCGTCGAGGGTCTTGAAACTGGTCATGGCATTCTCCGTCATCCCGGGCTCGACCCGGGATCGCTGGCCTCGAGGCCGGACCTGGCGGCCAGCGGTCCCGGGTCGAGCCCGGGACGACGAGCCGTTACAGCAGCTTCCCCATCGCGCCGGCGGTATCGACCATGCGGTTGGAGAAACCCCATTCGTTATCGTACCAGCTCAGCACCCGCACCAGCTTGCCGTCGATCACCGTGGTTTCGAGGCTGTCGATGGTCGAGCTCGCCGCATCGCCGTTGTAGTCGATCGACACCAACGGCTCGTCCGAATAGGCCAGCACGCCCTTCATTGCGCCTTCCGACGCGGCTTTGAGCAGATCGTTGACTTCGTCCTTGGAGGTATCGCGCTTCGGCGTAAAGGTCAGGTCGACCACCGAAACGTTGGGGGTCGGCACGCGGATCGCCGAACCATCGAGCTTACCCTTCAATTCGGGCAGCACTTCGCCCACCGCGCGGGCCGCGCCGGTGGTGGTGGGGATCATGCTCATCCCCGCAGCGCGCGCGCGGCGCGGGTCTTCATGGATCTGGTCGAGGATCTTCTGGTCGTTAGTATAGGCGTGGATCGTCGTCATCAGCCCGCGTTCGATCCCGATCGCATCGTTGAGCACCTTGGCGAACGGCGCGAGGCAGTTGGTGGTGCACGAGGCGTTGGAGACGATCACGTGATCGGCGCTGAGCTTGTCGTGGTTGACCCCGTAAACCACCGTCAGGTCGACGCCTTTGCCCGGGGCCGAGATCAGCACCCGCCTGGCGCCCGCGGCCAGGTGCTTTTCGCACGACGCGCGATCGGTGAAGAAGCCGGTGCATTCGAGCGCGATATCGACGCCGTTGGCCTTGTGCGGCAGGTTGGCCGGGTCGCGCTCGGCGGTAACATGGATGCGCTTGCCGTTAATCACCAAGTCGTTGCCGTCGACTTCAACCGTGCCTTCGAACGCGCCGTGAACCGAATCGCGCTTGAACAGCAGCGCGTTGGCCGTCGCCGAGGCGAGGTCGTTGATCGAGACCAGCTCGAGCCCGCAATCGGGCCGGGCGAGGATCGCACGTGCCACATTGCGCCCGATGCGCCCGAAACCGTTGATCGCAACCTTGATCGCCATCCGTATAAACTCCTGTTAGCGGCCCAGCTTGGCCTTGATCTGTGCAACGATAGCCTCGGGAGTGAGGCCGAAATATTTGAACAATTCTTCAGCCGGAGCCGACAGCCCGAACCGGTCGATCCCGATGTTGAGCCCGTCGCGTCCGGTCCACTTGTGCCAGCCGAAGGTGGTCCCCGCTTCGATCGAAACCGCCAGCAGGTCATGCGGGATCAGCGAGCCCTGGTAGGTCTCGTCCTGCGCCTCGAACAATTCCCAGCACGGCATCGAGACCACATCGGCGCCGATTCCGTCGGCTTCGAGCAATTTTGCGGCTTCGACCGCAAGCTGCACTTCCGAACCGGTGGCGAGCAGCACGACCTGCTTCTTGGCAGTCGCCGCGACCAACCGGTAAGCGCCCTTGGCGCTGCGGTTTTGATCGGCGTCGCTGCGCAATGCGGGCAAGTTCTGGCGAGTCAGCGCGAGCGCGCTGGGGCCATCCTTGCGCCCGATCGCCAGTTCCCAGCACTCGGCGGTTTCCATCGCGTCGGCCGGGCGGAACACCCACAGCTGCGGGATCGCACGCAGCGAGGCAACGTGTTCGATCGGCTGATGCGTCGGGCCATCTTCGCCAAGGCCGATGCTGTCATGAGTCAGTACGAAGATCGAGCGGATCTGCTGCAATGCTGCGAGCCGGATCGCGTTGCGGCAATAATCCGAGAAGACGAGGAAAGTGCCGCCGTAAGGCACGACCCCGCCGTGCAGCGCCATCCCGTTGATTGCCGCCGCCATGCCGAATTCGCGGATGCCGTAATAGACGTACCGTCCGGCATAATCGGTGTGATCGAGCGGCGGGGTCGAGGCGGTCTTGGTGTTGTTCGAACCGGTCAGGTCAGCCGAACCGCCGATCATCGCCGGGACTGCCGCAGTCAGCACGGTCAGCGCATTCTCGCTCGACTTGCGGGTGGCGAGATTGGGCATGTCGGCGGCGAGCTTGGCGCGGTAATCGTGCCAGCCGGTCAACGCGGGCAAATCACCGGCCATGCGGGCGGAAAATTCATCCCCGCGCGGTGCGGCGGCCAGACGCTCGCTCCACTTGCCATGCGCCGAGGCGCCCTTGACCGCGAGCGATCGCCAGTCGGCGAGAATATCCGCGGGAATTTCGAACGGCGGTGCGGTCCAGCCGAGCACCTTGCGCGCCTTGGCGATTTCGTCCGCGCCCAGCGGGCTGCCATGGACGTTGTGGGTGCCCTGCTTGTCAGGCGCGCCTTTGCCGATGATCGTCTTGCACGCGACCAGCGAAGGGCGTGGGTCTCTGTTCGCAGCCGCCAGTGCTTTGCTGATATCGGCATAGTCGTGCCCGTCGCAGGCGACGGCGTGCCAGCCGGTTGCGGCGTAGCGCGCGAGGATGTCTTCGCAGGTCGAGAGCGAGGTGCCGCCGTCGATGGTGATCGAATTGTGATCCCACAGCACGTTGAGGTGGCCAAGTTGCAGGTTACCCGCAAGGCCGATCGCCTCGTGGTTGATCCCTTCCATCAGGCAGCCGTCGCCCGCCACGACCCAGGTCTGGTGATCGACCAACTCGGCGCCGAATTCGGCGTTGAGGTGGCGTTCGGCAATCGCCATGCCGACCGCCATAGCCAGCCCTTGCCCCAAAGGACCAGTTGTAGCTTCCGCCCCCTCGAGCTCGATATTTTCCGGGTGCCCGGCGCAGACCGAGTGCAACTGGCGGAAATTCGCGATGTCGGTGATCGTCGGCGATTGATAGCCGGTCAGATAGAGCAGCGAATAAAGCAGCATCGAACCATGCCCGGCCGACAGCACGAAGCGGTCCCGGTCAGGCCACTTCGGCGCAGCGGGATCGAACTTCAGTTGCTCGGCAAACAGCACGGCGGCGACATCGGCCATGCCCATCGGCATGCCGGGATGGCCCGAATTGGCCGCTTCGACCGCGTCCATCGAAAGCGCGCGAATGGCATTCGCCATGGCTGCGTAGCGGGCACTATCAAGGCTCATCGGCGTGGGCTCCCGGGCTGGACTGGAACGCGGCGGCGATTCGGCGCGGGGTCTCCTTTGCGAAGCGTTGCGCCCCCGTCAAGGCGGGCGCAGCGGGACTGCTTTACCAAACGGTGGGAAATGTCGGGCGCAACGCTTTGCCGGGGCAGAATATTGCGCTAGCATTCGCGCTATGGAGGCGGACCTTAGCAGCACTGCAATCGCGCGCATCGATGCCGCGCTGGCCCGGATTGAGGCTGCGGCTCCGGCTGCTCGCAACGCATCGCGCGCTGCAGAGGCAGAGCTTGCCGCGCTGCGCGAACGCCACGCCCGGCTGCGCGCCGCGGTTCAGGGGTCGCTCGACGAACTCGACCAATTGATCGATGGTGCCGCAGGATGAGCAACGTCACCCTTCTGATCGGCGGGCGCAGTTATAGCGTCGCCTGCGCCGAGGGTGAGGAAGCCCACGTCGAAGGGTTGGGCCAGCTGATCGATGGCAAAATTCGCGATCTCGGGACATCGGGGCACAACGAAGTGCGGCTGCTGCTGTTCGCAGCATTGCTGCTCGCCGATGAGCTGCATGAGGCCCGCAGCAAGGGCGGAGGCGCCGCCCCGCCCGCGCCCGATCACGCCAAAACGCTTGAATTGCTCGCCAGTCGGCTTGAAAAATACGCCACCAGCCTTGAGGGTTGATTTCAAAGCGCCTATCTAGGTGCTGACGGGTACTGCCCGGTGCGAGCCTTTGAAAATCCCTGAGGCTATAAGTAAAATCCATGGGGGCTGTCCCTGGTTAGGCCCTGGCCTGGCACACACGGTTCCCACCTGACGTAACGCGTCAGAGGATTTCCTGGCAACGGCCCATGGTGGTCCCGTCACCCACCTTTGGTTTGAGGCGCAGCGCGTGACTGACAAGCAAGCCCTCCGCGCTGAATTGCGCCAACTTCGCGCCAAGCATGACGCAAGCATTTCGCCCAATTTGCGTGCACTGCTGTTCAATCGCCCGCCCACAGCGATGCTGGAACTGGTCCCGCAAGGCGCGGTGGTCAGCGTGTACCATCCGATCCCGGGTGAAGCCTCGCCGCTGAGCTACGCGCGCTGGTTTGCCGAGCAGGGCCACCCAGTTGCGCTACCGTGGTTCGCCCAGCGTGGCGCGGCGATGGCATTCAAGCTATGGGACAATCCGTTCGACGAAAGCGCACTGGTGCCCGACCCCTATGGTGCAATGCAGCCTCCGTTCGATGCGCCCGAAGCGCGCGTCGATGTGGCGATCGTGCCGTTGCTGGGGTTCACGCTGACCGGTCAGCGGCTCGGTCAGGGCGGCGGCCATTACGACCGGCTGCTCGAGGCGCAGCCCGATCTGGTGGCGATCGGGCTTGCGTGGGACTGCCAACTGGTCGATGCGCTACCCATCGAACCACACGATCGCCCGCTTCGCGCGGTGGTCACCCCGACCCGCTTTTACGGACCGTTCTGATGCGTGATCAACCGACCTGGCGAATTCCCGCAGGCATCCTCGCGCTGCTGCTCGTCCTGATGGTCTATTGCCTCGCCATAGCGCGGTTCCTCGCGCCGCTGTTCGAAGGCTGGCCGGCGCTGGTGCAAGTGCCGATTTACATCGTGCTCGGCGTGGTCTGGCTGCTACCGCTGCGGCGCTTCATGATCTGGATGGAAACCGGGCGCTGGCAATAATCGCGATGCCGCGCTAGCTTGCGCGGATGAAGCGC
>JANYGC010000091.1 GCA_025359425.1 Sphingomonadaceae bacterium | reverse complement strand
CGCGGCACCAATGCCGCTTCCTGCCGTCGCCTGGCCAGACCGGCCATCACAGCATCGTCGAACGACGCCAGTTCGGGAACTGGCATCCGGGCGAGGCTAACCAACATATCGTCAAGGCTACGCATCATGATTCCTCCTGCATCACCTCTAATACGCAGCAATCGCTGGCACCCCTTAGCTCGACTTTGTACGTTTTCGGTTAGGTCCAGGTCCAGAAGATGCTGCTGTTTGCGATGTGGCTAAGGGCCTTATCGAGGGGCAAGACGCATCCACCCATGTCGTCGATGTCTTCCCATTTTCGCCGATGCGACCAATAGGCGATCCGGAACTCGTCGCCTGTGCCGGTTGGCTTGAGACGCGCAATCGGTGCCTCGGTTGCCAGCAGGTATAGCCTTTGTCCTCATACCAGCCAACACCGCCGCCATTGGCTTCGTCAAACGCCTCGATGCGCAGTGCGATTTCGTCTTCGTCCACGGCGCAGCCATAGCCGCCTTCATCTCAGGGCGCATCCGATTCACTTCGCCGCATGGTTGCTGCGATGGCCTTGCCACCTTTGCCGGCGAAGATTCGAAGCATGGGGATGCTGCACCATCCCCATGCCGATATCGGCCCCAATGCCGCTACAGGCGATGCCGTTCCCCAAGTCCTGCGCCAGTGGCTGCAAGCATGGCGCCCCTGCTTTACGGCGCCCAGCTGGGAGCATGTCCTCGTTCTGGTGATGGGGGCCCTGCTGGCGCCGGGCAAGCGAACTGTTAGCTCCTGCCTGCGCATGACCGGCCGGGCCGAAGCCGCCAACTTTGCAACCTTCCATCAGATTCTCAACCGCGCCCGTTGGAGTTCCCGTGCTGTTGCCAGACGGTTGCTGTGCGTTGTGGTCGAACGGCTCGTGCTCGATGGGCCTGTCATCATCGGTCTGGATGACACCATCGAGCGCCGGTGGGGTCGCCGGATCAGCGCACGTGGTATCTATCGGGACCCGGTGCGCTCCAGCCACGGTCACTTCGTCAAGGCCAGCGGGCTGCGCTGGTTGAGCTTCATGGTGCTTACCCCGGTGCCATGGACCCGCTTGATCAAGGCCCTGCCGGTCCTGACCCTGCTTGCCCCTTCGGAGCGATCCAACCGGCAACGGGGCTGCCGTCACAAGCTGCTGACAGACTGGGCACGGCAAGGCGCACTGCAACTGTCTCGCTGGTTGCCGGGACGGCGGATCATCTTCGTCGGCGACAGCAGCTTCGCCGTCCACGAACTGGCTCACGCCATTACCCGGCGGGCAACGCTCATCAGCCGGCTGCGGTTGGATGCCAGCCTGTTTGCACCGCCCGCGAAACGAACATCGCGCACGATGGGGCGGCCCGCGCAAAAAGGGCCCGCGCTGCCAAAACTCAAGACCCTGCTGTCCAACCCGGCGACAAGCTGGACAAGGATCGTCGTCTCCGCCTGGTATGGCCATGAGGGCGGAAAGACGCTCGAGATCACGTCCGACACCGCCTTGTGGTACAGACCGGGCACCCCGGTGTTGCCGGTACGATGGGTCCTGGTCCGCGATCCCGACAAAAAACGCGATCCCCAAGCCTTCTTCAGCACTGACCTCACCCTCGAGCCCGCAGACATCATCGCCTTGTACGTCCGCCGATGGCAGATCGAGGTCACGTTCGCCGAAACACGCGCTCACCTGGGCATCGAGACACAGCGCCAATGGAGCGACCAGGCCATAGCCCGAACCACCCCGGTGCTACTCGGTCTCTACAGCCTCGTATCGCTATGGGCCTGCGATCTGCTCACCACCACCAGCACCCCTTACGCAGCCGCGTGGTATCGAAAAACCAGTCTGACCTTCACTGACGCCATCGGTGCCGTCCGCCTCAAAATCTGGCTCGGCGACATTAATCAACACTCCCCGCCACACCGCGAACCGCATTATATCCCACCACCCCGCGTCTTACGTATGGTCCAAGCACTCTGCTTCGCGGCATAAACGTACAAAGTCGAGCTTACACCCTGTCGATAATTCGGGATACTTCGACTGTGAGATGTCCCAGCTCATGGACCGGCTTGAGCCGCTCGCGGATGATATCGGGCGTTGGCCGACCTACGACGCTGACGATGGCCCCTACAAGACCCATCATCGGATCAAGCCAGACCCAGCCAAGATAACGCCCCGCCAGCAGCGCAATGATCGCCAGAACGGAAGTCACCGCGTCCGCCAGAACATGGATGTAGGCTGCTCGCATATTATTGTCTTGGCCGTGGCTATGGCCGTGATGATCGTGGCTCTGCTCTTGCCCGTGGTCATGGCCCGGACTTCCAGAGAGCAGGAATGCGCTTGCGACATTCACTCCAAGGCCAATAACAGCAACGATGGTGGCCTCGCCAAACGCGACGGCAACCGGATTGGCAAGCCTTATCCCTGAAACAATGGCAATACCCAAGGCAATCATGAACAGGATGAGAGCCGACGCAAATCCGGCAAGTTCGCCAACCTTGCCAGTGCCGAAAGTGTAACGCGGGCTGGCGCTATGCTTCTTGGCATAGACATATGCCGCAGCTGCCACTCCCAACGCCCCCGCATGAGTGGCCATATGGAAGCCATCGGCGAGAAGTGCCATCGAGCCGGTGACTTATGAGACCTGTGCGCGGGTGGGTGCAGGGCGTTGAAACGGGTTGTTTTTCTGTTTTGCGACGGCGCTGGACCTACATCGTGCCCGTTCTGGTCAGAACGGTGACATGCTTCATGCCTGGGCCGCGAGAATGTTCATGGTGCGCTTGAGGTTGTAGGCGATTGCGGTGAGGTGAACCTGGACGGCGGCTTTGGCGATGCCACGCCATCGCATTCGGCGAAGCCCATAGCTTCGTTTCCAGGTGCCGAAAATCTTCTCGATCCTGCCCCGCACCCTATGGATCGGTTGATTCCATTCTTTGAGCTTGCGCAGCGTTTCCTGTTCGTCGCGGCCCCACAGGCCGGTGGCAACGATGCGGGGTATGCCGCCCTTGGCACGCACAGCATCACAGAAGTGATTGCCGCGATAGGCGCTGTCGGCAAACACCTCGCCGGGATTGTCGGGCAGCGCTTCGGGGCCTGCTCTGCCATCGTTGATATTGGCAGATGTGATCGAAACTTCCTCGACCAGCGCTGTATCGGCATCGGCACCGACATGAGCCTTGAAGCCGTGAACGGCCCGCTTGCCCTTGTGTTTGACCCAGCGCGCATCATTATCGTCTTCGCTGGCGGAAACGATGATTGTGGCATCGACCAGCGTGCCGGTTTTGACTGTGACTGCCTTTGATTTGAGCTGCGCCGTCACAGCCATGAACAGCAGCCGATCCAGCTTATGGGTCACCAGCTCCTTGCGAAAGCGGACGAACGCTGTCCGCTCGGGTGTCGCTTCGGTACCTGAAAAACCACAAAAGCGGCGGAAAGACGCGCGATCGTCAAGCGCCTCGGCCAGCTTCACGTCGGACAGGTCGTACCAGATCGATAAAAGCAGGGCCTTGAACATCGCCAGAGGTGGCCAGGCGGGCTCGCCCTTGCTGGCCGAATAAAGCCGATCGAGAAGAGCCGCGACCGACACCCAATCGATCAGCTGGCCAAGCGCGTCGAGCGAGGATGCCGACCGCGTGCGCCCAGCGAAACCGAACCGCTCCTGACCAATCGAACGATGCGCCACGTCCTGTTCTCCTCTTCGGAAAACTCATAGAATCAGCAATCAAAGCCGCTGTCTACACCCACCCGCGCACAGGTCTCATTAGCCGACGATGAATTCGCGAACCATCATGGCGGCCGTCAGCGCCACCACCCAGCGTGTACGTCTGCCATTGTCATCGTGGGCCGGGCCTAGGAAGTCATGGGCATGGAAATGAACATCCGCAGTGAGACTATTGGGCACATTCTTCCCCTAACGGACGTAGCGTCGCAGAACGACGGCAAGCCCGTCGGCCCCCTGCTTGCGCTCTTCGGGGGTCAGAACTGATGCCGCAACGTGGGCGCGAAGATGGTCTTCAACCAGCTCATCCATCAGTCCAGCGACCGCACCACGCACTGCCGCGACAAGGTCCAACGTATCTGCACAGGGCGCATCGCTGGTGACACTCCGTTCAATCGCGGCGACCTGTCCGGCAATCCGGTGGATGTGGGCGACAATTTTGGCACGGTGGGTTCCGATGTGAGCCATCTATACCCCAGTAGGGTAATTCGAGAAAATTCCAGCAACAAGTCAAGGGGTCGGGGTTGGGGCTGCGTATTGCCTTATGAAACGCCCAACATGGAGGTTACTCATGCGTCTTGATCGTTATGCGCTTGCTCTGGCGGCACTCGCCGTGGCTGGTGTCGCACAAGCCCACCCGACACTTGTGTCATCCAGACCTGCCGCCAACGCTTCGGTTTCAAGCACTGGGCAGATCGATCTTGTCTTTAACGAAAAGCTTCGCCCGGCCAGCACCAGGATTCAGCTCTTCATGACGACGATGCCAGGTATGGCGATGAATGCGCCCATGGCGATGCCAGTTTCGGTCATGATGGGCAAAGACGGCAAATCGGTGATGGTGATGTCTAGATCCGCGCTCCCGCGCGGCGGTTATGAACTGCGCTGGATGGCCGCTGGCGACGACAGAGAAGTCGTTAGCGGCAAATTTTCCTTCCAGGTCAGATAGGTCGGGTCGCAACCGACACTCCGGGTGCGGAGTTGCCCCTACCGCACCCGGAGACTTGGATGCCAGCACGCTCATCAGATTCGCGATAGAGTCCTGTCGAAAGAAAGCGGAAATAACCGATGCTGATGACAAAACTGCGTGCCGCTGCACTTGGTCTTGCCCTGCTCGGTGCTTCGCTTGGCGGCAACGCCGGGGCGCACAACGACCCGCGCGAAATGGGCGCCGGGCCGGGACCATCGGGCGAGCAACTGAAGATTGAAGCAGCGAGCAAGGCTGAAATGCAGGAGCTCGCCAGCGAAGGCACAGCTCCGGTGATGGCCGGTGGATCGACCCCGTCACCGGATGTGGGCGAAACGATGGCGGGCATGGATCATGGCGCTATGCAGGGTATGGGCCATGACCAGGATGTCGACAACAGCGACAAGTCGTTCGGTCAACGTCTCTTCATCTGGCTTGGTAAGCTCCATAATGTCGTCATCCATTTCCCCATCGCAATGATCCTCGGTGCCTTCGGCCTTGAAGTGCTCGGAATTTTTCGCCGACATCCGCAATGGCGCTTTGCCGCGCGCTACATGATGGTGATTGGAGCGCTTGGCGCGATTGTTGCCGCATCGCTCGGCTGGTTTACGGGCGGCTTTTACCTGACTGACCGCAACACTGTGCTGACTGCACACCGTTATCTCGGCATGACCATTGCCGTCGTTTCGGCGATTCTCGCATGGGCAGGATTGCGGCGGTTCCATCACGACAATGACGAAGGCAAGACATTTGCTTTACTGCTTGGAATTCTGGTGATCGGCGTGCTCACTCAGGCCTTTTTGGGCGGTACATTCATGCACGGCGGGATGCACCATATGGATTTCTAGCGCCCGGGTGTCGCTCTATCTATTGCAGGGCCGCCATTCCCGCATCCGTGGGCATGGCGGCCTTGGTGGTGCAGAATCAGACCAAAGAGTGATCGGAAGACAGATATGAGCAATCAATCCCACGAGTCAGCCGATTGCTGTCATGTTCTCCCATCAAGCGAGCTTGTCACCGTTCTTGATCCCGTTTGCGGGATGACCGTTGATCCAGCAAATACCGCACACCACGCCCGTCACGGGGAGGTCGATTATCATTTTTGCAGCGCGGGATGTCTGGCAAAGTTCACAGCCGATCCGGTCAAATATCTATCGGCCGCGCCGCGCACCGAACCCGCCGCAATGGCTGGTGCAATGTGGACATGCCCGATGCACCCCGAAATCAGGCGAGAAGGACCGGGAACCTGCCCGATTTGCGGCATGGCACTCGAACCCGAAGAACCCTCGCTCGATGATGCGCCCAACCCTGAACTGATCGATTTCACGCGGCGGTTCTGGGTGTCGGCAGTGCTGGCCGTGCCCTTGCTGATCGTGACGATGGGCAGCGAGCTGCTGGGCCTACATCTGGTCAGTGCGAACGTCTCTCCCTGGCTGCAGCTGGCACTTACGGCTCCGATTGTGCTGTGGGCGGGATGGCCCTTCTTTGTCCGGGGATGGACATCGATCGTCACGCACAAACTCAATATGTTCACGCTGATCGCCATCGGTGTCGGCGCGGCTTTTCTCTACAGCCTTGTTGCGACCCTTGCGCCGGGGTTGTTTCCGTCAGCTTTCCGAATGCACGGGATGGTGCCTGTCTATTACGAAGCGGCCGGGGTTGTCGTCGCGCTGGTCTTGCTTGGCCAAGTGCTCGAACTGCGGGCTCGTGCCGCGACCGGCAAGGCTATCCGCGCGCTTCTCAACCTTGCACCCAAGACTGCACGCCGGATCAATGACGATGGCAGCGAGGGCGATATTCCGGTGTCCGAGTTAGTTGTTGGCGATCGTCTTCGCGTGCGGCCCGGCGAGGCCATCCCGGTCGATGGGATCGTCACCGAAGGCCGCTCTTCAGTCGATGAATCGATGCTTACCGGCGAACCGTTAACCATCGCCAAGCAAGCCGATGACACCGTGACCGGCGGCACGGTCAACGGCACGGGAAGCCTGGTGATGGAGGCGCAGGCGGTTGGCGCGGATACCATGCTGGCAAGGATTGTCCGGATGGTGGCTGAAGCCCAGCGCAGCCGCGCGCCGATTCAGGCGGTGGCAGACCGCATCTCGGGATGGTTCGTGCCGCTGGTGATCGGAATCGCCCTGCTCTCGTTCGCGGTGTGGAGCCTGGTCGGCCCCGAACCCCGGACGGGCCATGCGCTGCTCAATGCGATTGCGGTGCTCATCATCGCCTGTCCCTGCGCGCTTGGGCTTGCCACGCCCATGTCGATCATGGTGGCCACAGGGCGCGGGGCGCACGCCGGGGTCCTGATCAAGCACGCCGAAGCCCTGCAGGCCTTCGAGAAGGTCGATACGCTGGTGATCGACAAGACCGGGACGCTCACCGAAGGAAAGCCCAAACTCGTTGGTATCGAGACCATTGGCGGGATGGACGAAAACGAATTTCTCGCACTCGTCGCGGCCGTAGAGGCGCGGTCCGAACATCCGCTTGCTCATGCTATCGTCACCGCTGCACGCGAACGCGGATTGGAACTGCGCGAACCAGATGACTTCGTGGTTCAGGTTGGGCTTGGGGTCAGTGCCAAGGTGAGTGGCCGCATGGTCGTCATCGGCAATGCGGCCCAAATGCAGCGCGTCGATGTCGATGCCGACCCTTTGGCCGCCGCAGCTGAATCCAAGCGCCGCGAAGGCGCAGGCGTCATGTTGGTCGAGATCGATGGCAAGCTTGCAGGATTGGTGGCCGTCGCAGATCCTATTCGCGACAACGCCCGCACCTCGATTGAAGCGCTGCGCAAGCAGGGCCTGCGCGTCATCATGCTGACCGGTGACAACCCGACCACGGCACAGGTCGTTGCCGATGCCGTGGGCGGCCTCGATGGAGTACACGCCGAACTCAAGCCTCAAGACAAGGCACGCGTTGTAGGAGAGCTTAAGGCGTCGGGCGCAAAGGTTGCGATGGCCGGCGACGGGATCAACGATGCGCCTGCTCTCGCTGCGGCCGATGTCGGGCTGGCGATGGGAACTGGCACCGATGTTGCGATTGAAAGTGCGGGAATTACCCTCACCAAAGGTGATCTTGCCGCCGTCGTTCGCGCCCGCGCACTTGCCAAGGCAACCATGCGGAATATCCGTCAGAATCTGTTTTTCTCATTCCTGTTCAATGGAATTGGCGTGCCCGTAGCAGCAGGCGTTTTGTATCCGGTTTCTGGAATCCTGATGTCGCCCATGTTCGCCGGAATGGCAATGGCATTGTCTTCATTCACAGTGGTGATGAACGCGCTTCGCCTGAACCGGGCGGAACTGCGATGAGAAATAGGGATTTGCGATCCCCATCAAGCAAATCGATTCTGGACTGTGTAATCATTGGCGGAGGACCCGCTGGTCTTACGGCGGCGCTCTATCTCGCACGGTTTCGACGGGAGATTTTGGTCCTGGATGCCGGGGAGAGCAGGGCTAGCTGGATTCCGAGCACACACAATCAGGCCGCGTTCCCTGGAGGGATCTCGGGAACGGAACTGTTGCGGCGCATGAAGAGACAAGCCCGCGATCATGGGGTGCAATCAGTCTCCGCGATCGTTGACGCATTGCGGCCATCGAAGGCAGGTTTCGAAGTTCTGTTCGAAGGGAAACGGGCCACCGCGAAGACCGTCCTATTGGCGACCGGCGTCGAGAATCGCCGACCGAAAATGGATCAGGAACTTCATCGCGAAGCTTTGGCACGCGGTCTGCTCCGCTACTGTCCCGTATGCGATGGTTTCGAGGCCCAGGATCAAGCGATCGCGGTTTTGGGAGCGGACGGCCATGGTCTTTCGGAAGCGCTGTTTCTTCGAAACTACAGCGATGATGTCACGCTGCTGCCGGCGCGGCGGACGGAACTCGATGCCGCCGATCGACAAGAGCTCGTTGTCGCCGGTGTAAATATCGTCGATGAACCGGCGACATCGTTCGCCATTTCCGAGCGCAAGATTGTCATAAAAGTGGATGGCCGCCAACGCGGCTATGAATTTGACACGCTCTACCCAGCGCTTGGAACGATAGCCAATGCACGTCTGGTCCGCGCGATCGGTGCAGGTGTTTCCGACTTAGGCTGCCTTTTGACCGACCAGCATCAGATGACGACCTTGGCAGGTCTCTATGCCGCCGGCGATGTCGTCGAAGGTGTTCCCCGTCAGCACCTATGGCACAGATTTGAGGTTGTGATTTAAGGAGAGATTGGGTCTCGTCGTAGTGACGAAGGAACGAAGATGAGACCCAATCTCTCCAAATCAAAATCGCCAGCCAAGCGCCCTGCCGAGCAGGT
>JANYGC010000072.1 GCA_025359425.1 Sphingomonadaceae bacterium | reverse complement strand
TGGCGATTTGCTTGCCGCTCGCCGCCTGCTTGCCGACCTGATCGGGAGCAACGATCCTGAACTGTCAGCACCGGCCTGGGACGATGAGACGGTTCCCGGCGCGTTACCACCCGAGACACCGTCGCTCGATGAGCAGCTTGCTGCTGCCCAGCGCGATGTCGCTCAAGCGCGTATCCGTGTGGCGCGTGCAGATGCCGTCCCCGATGTCACCGCCAGCGGCGGCGTCCGGCGCATCAATGATGGGCGCGAGACTGCGTTTGTTGCAGGTTTTTCGATCCCGTTACCCGTGCGCAATCGTAATCGCGGGGGGATCGAAGCAGCGCAGTCTGACGCACTCGCTGGCGAAGCCGCACTTGCCCAAGCGCGGCTCAATGCCCGCCGAGCGCAGCATGACGCCAGAATGCTGCTCGGAGCCGCCGATGCGCGGGTCGATGTGCTGTCCGGGCCTTCGTTGGCGCAGGCAGAAGAAGCGGTGCGGTTAGCCAAAATTGGCTACGGTGCGGGCAGGTTCAGCCTGCTCGAACTGATCGACGCGCAAGCCGCGCTCACCTCCGCCAGAACCGCACTGATCGAAGCCCGCCTCGATCGCGCCCGCGCGCTTGCTGCGCTCATCCGCGCCAACGCGCAGTGAAGGACATCGCCATGAACATTGAAAACATCCCCGAAAGAAAGCGGCTATTCGCCGGAATCGTTATTGTCTTCCTGCTGGTCGGTGGCGGCGGCGTTCTGATCGGGCGCACCCTGCTGGCACCATCGGAAGCGGTCGTCACTGCGACCGGAGCCGAGAGCGCGGGTAAGGAAGAAGGCCACGTCGAAGGCTCGATCGAAATGGATGCCGCGCGCGCCAAGGCGGCTGGCATTGTAACCGAGGTCACCCAGGCAGGCGGGCTTGGCGCCGAGATTATTGCTCAAGGCGTGGTCGCGGCGGCTCCAGACGGTGAAGCGGTTCTCACCGCCCTCGCCGACGGGGCGATTACCCGGATCACCAAGCGGCTCGGCGACAGCGTGGCTGCCGGGGAAGCAATCGCCTATCTTGAAAGCCGCGAAGCTTCGACGATTGCGGCCGAACGCAGCACTGCCAATGCGCGCGCCATTGCCGCCCGCTCCGCCTATGCCCGCGAAAAACGCCTGTTCGATGCCAAAGTGACCGCAAGGCAGGATTTGGAGGCGGCGCAAGCCGTGCTGGCCGAAGCCGAAGCCGAGCTGCGCCGCACCCGATCGGCTGCGAACGCTGCGAAGATTTCCGGCGATGGACGCTTCTTGGCGGTCACCAGCCTGATTTCGGGCCGGATCACCAAATCCGATGCGACGCTGGGCAGCTATGTCACCGCCGGGGCGGAACTGTTCCGCGTGGCCGATCCGCGCAGGATTCAGATCAACGCTTCGGTTCTACCAGCCGACGCCCGCCGTATCCGGGCTGGAGACCGCGCTGTTATCGAGCTGCTTGGCGGCGAAACGGTGAATGCCACTGTGCGGTCAGCGACCCCCAGCCTAGATCCAGAGAGCAAGACGGCGACCATCGTTCTTGTGCCCGAAGGCGTCGGCCAGTTGACCCCCGGCCAAGGCTTGCGTGTGCGCATTACGCCAGCAGGGGGGGCCTCCACCTCGATCATAAGCCTTCCCGAAGAAGCGGTGCAAACCGTTGAAGGGCGCCAAGTCGTGTTCGTGCAGACGGGCAAGGGCTTTCAAGCAACCACGGTTGTCGTCGGTCAGCGGGGCGGCGGCAGGATCGAGATCGTCGATGGCTTGAACCCCGGCACTGTTATTGCGACCAAGGGTGCGTTCCTTCTCAAAGCCGAAATCGGCAAGGGCGAGGCTGAGCATTGAGATGATCGAAAAACTTATCGATGCGGCGATCCGCTTTCGCTGGGGCGTGGTCATTCTCACCCTAATCATATCCGCTTACGGGCTGACGCAGCTTTTAAAGCTGCCAATCGATGCCGTGCCGGACATCACCAACAAGCAGGTCCAAATCAACACTGTCGAACCCAATCTGGGGCCGCTCGACATCGAACGCCTGGTCACATTTCCGATCGAAACCGCGATGGCCGGGATTCCGGGCCTCGAGAGTTCGCGCTCGATTTCGCGCAACGGTTTCAGCCAGGTCACGGTCGTGTTCGAAGACCATACCGATCTCTATTTTGCCCGACAACAGGTTGCCGAGCGGCTGAACCAGGCCAAGGGGGCATTGCCCGCGGACGCGGAACCGCAAAT
>JANYGC010000036.1 GCA_025359425.1 Sphingomonadaceae bacterium | reverse complement strand
GTGAACCAGTCGGCCTCGTCGAGTTCGGTCATGTCGATGGTGATCGCGGGATCGTCGGTGTGCGAATGGCACGCAATCATCAGGCTGGAGGGGAACGGCCACGGCTGGCTGGCGACATAGCTGACGTCGCGCACCCTGAGGCCGGCTTCCTCATGGATCTCGCGCGCGACGGCTTCCTCGATCGTCTCGCCCGGCTCGACGAACCCGGCGAGCGCCGAGAAGCGCTTGGGCGGGAAGCGCGGCTGGCGGCCAAGCAGGACCTGGCCCTGATGCTCGACCAGCATGATCGTGACCGGGTCAACCCGCGGATAGTGCTCGGCCTTGCAATCGTGGCTGGCGCAATTGCGCTGCCAACCGCCTTTGGCGAGCCGTGTCGCCGCCCCGCAACGCGCGCAGAAGCGGTGCCGGGCGTGCCAATCGACCAAGGCCCGCGCGCCGCCATAGGTCGCCAATTCGTGCGCATCGAGCGCCGCCATCGCCGCCCACAGGCGCGGATTGGCCGGGGCCACGCTGCCCGCCAGGTTCGGAGTGACTTCGGCAAAGCAGGCCTTTTCCCCGGCGAGCCCAAGGAACACCAGTTCGCTGTCTGGGGCGGCGTCGGCCAGCGTGCCCCAGGTCAGCTGGCCGTCGGGATCGATCACCGGATCAAGCCCATCGAGCCGCAGCAACCGCGCCCGCCAGTCCATCAGGGCCTTGAGCGCGGCGGGATCGGAGCGGATATGGTCAGCCCGGTCGAGCCCGGCCCCGGCAAAGGCGATGGCGCTGGCGGTCATGCCTTGCGCGCCTGCATCGCGGTGAGGTCTGCCCCGACCGCCTTGGGAAACTCCCGGAGGATCGGCAGCTTGTCCTGCGGCATATATTGGACGTAGAGGCTGGTGCGCAGGCCGAGCTTCATCTGTGCAAAGCCGATCGTACCCGCCGCGCCCGACCAGCCGTAGAGCCCTTCGTCCTTGCCGGTGCCGACAATCCCGCCCGCGCCGAATTGCTGGCCGGCAATCCAGGTCCCGGTCAGATCGGCAGTGGCGGGAAGCAGGTTCGAGGTGCCCAGCCGCACTGCCGCTTCGCTCATCACGCGGGTGCTGCCTGACATGCCGGTATTGACCAGCATCGCCAGAAAGCGGTCAAAATCGGCCGGCGAGGTGACCAGGCCCGAGCCGCCGAACGCGAACGGCACCGGGTCCGCAAAAACCGAATTCTGCGATGGATCGATCACGACCGGACGGCCCAGAAAGTATGCGTAATTCGTGGTGAGATGCCCGCTGGCGTTGGCCGGGACCTGGAAATAGCTGCTGGTCATGCCCAGGGGCCCGAGCAAGCGTTCGCGCAGGAACGCCTCGAAACTCATGCCCGCAGCGCGCCCGACCACCACCCCGAGCACGTCGAGCGCCATCGAATAGGACCATTTGGTCCCCGGTTCGGCGATCAACGGCACCCCTGCGGTGAGCCGCAGGAATTCGTCTGGGCCAGGCGTGGGCGGACCGTCGTTGATGCCCTTCAGCTTGCGCCGCGACACGCGCCCGGGGTTAAGCCCCAGCCGCCGCAATTCGTCCGCGACCTTGTTCTTGCCGACCACCGCATAGCCGAGGCCGCTGGTATGGGTGAGCAAGTGACGGATCGTGATCTGCTGCGTCGCCGGGCGCGCGGCGAGGCTGCTTTTGGGATCGATCGCCACCTTCATCTGCGCAAATTCAGGCGCGAAATCGGCGAGCGGCTGATCCAGTTTGAGCTTGCCCTCATCGACCAGGATCATCGCCGCCATGCCGGTCAGCGGCTTGGTCATCGAATAGGCGCGGAACATGCTCTGCGGGCCGTAAGCATCCTTGTCGTCAAAGCCCTCAAGCCCGCGCGCGATGAACCCCGGCGGGCCATCGCGCCAGCCGAGCGCGGCGATCATGCCCGAGACCTTGCGCGCCTTGACGTAACGGTCGAGCATTGCGGTGACGGTGGGCCATTGGGCTTCGGTCCCGGCCAGTTCGGCGGCGCGCGCCAATTGCAAGCCCAGTGGCAAGCTCCCGACCATTCCCGCTCCGCCGAGCAGTGCGCTGGCTCTCAGCAAGTCACGGCGCGAGAAATCCAGCTTAGTCACCACTCGTTCTCCCGGTCTCAGCAGCGGCTGTCGCCAGCCGTGCCGCTTTGGCAAACAGCGTGGGCAGGCCCGCCTCATCGAGGCGGTCGAGCGCGCACCATTCGCCTTGTTGTGGATCAAGCCTAGAGCAATCACGGCCTGAATAAACCATCAATTGCAAATCAAGATCGAAATGGGTGAAGCTGTGGCGGACTGTGCCCGCCGGGGTCCAGTCGCCATCGAGCGGCGCTGCTCCAGCGCCGTCCGCGCGCGCCGACCAGCCATCGTCAGGCAGCGCGCGCATCCCGCCCAGCATGCCCTTGCCCGTGCGGCGGATCAGCCAGACCCGGCCGCCGCGTTCGATCCAGAACGCCTGCCCGTGCCTTTGCGGCTTGGCGGCCTTGGGCACCTTGACCGGGAACTGCTCTGGTCCGAGCGCGCGGCCCGCACAGTGCGCGCCAAGCGGACACAGCAGGCAGCGCGGTGCGCGCGAGGTACAGACAGTCGCGCCCAGATCCATCATCGCCTGCGCGAAATCACCCGGACGCTCGTGCGGTGTCAGTGTATCGGCCTCGGCGCGAATTTGCACCCGCGCCCGCGGCAGCGGCGTTGCAATCGCAAACAGCCGGGCGATCACCCGCTCGACATTGCCATCGACCACCACGGAGCGTTCGCCATAGGCAATCGCGGCGATCGCAGCGGCGGTGTAGACGCCCAGCCCCGGCAGCTTGCGCAGCTCGGTTTCGCTCTGCGGAAACTGCCCGCCGCCAGCGGCCACCGCCTTGGCGCAGGCGATCAGGTTGCGGGCACGGGCGTAATAGCCCAGCCCGGCCCACGCGGCCATGACTTCGCCCTCGTCCGCCGCTGCCAATGCAGCCACATCAGGCCAGCGGGCGACAAACTTTTTGAAATAGGGTCCTACCGCCGCCGTGGTGGTCTGCTGGAGCATCACCTCGGACAACCACACCCGATAGGGCTCGGGCGGCGGCGAACCGGGCGGGCTGCGCCACGGCAGGGTGCGGTGATGCGTATCGTACCAGCCGAGCAGCAAGTCAGGAATTGTCGCGGCGCTGGCATCCATCGGCCCGCTATGGCATTGCCAGCAGCACAATGGAACGGGACGGCAAACCAGCAAAACCAGCAGCCAAGCGGTTCGAGCGTCCTCGCGGCGGCGGCGCGCGTCCGATCGCCGAGCTGATGCCCGAAGTGGGCCGCACCGCATTCCGCAAATTCGGCTTCGTCCAGTCGAGCGTGGTGACCCGCTGGCCCGAGATTGTCGGCGAACGCCACGCCCGGGTCTGCATGCCCGAAGCGATCCGCTTTCCCCCCGGCGAAAAGAGCGACGGCATCTTGCAACTGCTGGTCGTCCCGGCGCACGCCCCGCTGATCAGCCACGTCATCCCCGAGATTATCGAGCGGGTGAATCGCTTCTTCGGCTACAACGCGGTTTCCCGAGTCAAATTGCGGCAAGGTGCGGTTCAGCCGCCTGCCGCCAAGGAACGCCCGACAGCGCCGCCGTCGCTCCGCCCGATCCCGTTCGAGCTGGGGGACAGTCTGCGCGATATCGGCGACCCGGAACTGCGCACGGTGCTCGAATCGCTGGCGCGCAGTCTGGGAACAGCGGCGGAGGACGAGCAGCAGTGATCTTGGTTGCCCGCACTGTCATGCTCGCCGCTGCGACCCTGCTGCTGACCGCGGCCGCGCCCAAGAGCATCGGGTGGAACAACACGGTCGCCCAGACCGCTGCGGGCGGTCACTTGATCGGCAACCCCGATGCAGCGGTCAAACTGGTTGAATATGTCAGCTACACCTGCTCCGACTGCGCCAGCTTCATGATCCAGTCAGATGCGGCGCTGCAGATCGGCTATGTGTCGTCGGGCAAGCTTTCGATCGAGGTGCGGCACCTGGTGCAAGGCCCGGTCGACCTTGCCGCAGCGATGCTCGCCAACTGCGGACCGCCCGCGAAGTTCGCGCTCAACCATTCCGCGCTGATGCGCAGCCAGAACCGCTGGCGCGTAACTTTCGAGCGCGCGGGGACTGCACAAAAGCAGCGCTGGACCGCCGGCGCGCTGCTGAGCCGCGGGCGCGCGATTGCCGATGACATGGGTTTCTACGCGGTCATGGCAAGCCGCGGCTACGATCGCTCGGCGACCGATAAGTGCCTCGCCGACCTGGGCCTCGCAAACCGGATTGGCGCGGATAGCAAAGCCGGTTATGCCAGCGGGATCAAGACGCCTCCAAGTTTCACCATCAACGGCACCCTCGAACCCGCCCAGACCTGGGCCGAGCTGCGCCCCCTGATCGATGCGAGTCTGTAACCGATGAAGAAGACGATCGCCGCGCTGCTGACCGCTGGATTGCTGATCGCTGGAATGCAAGCTCCGGCGCTGGCCAAGCCCGCTGCCCGCAACCCCGCCGCTCCGGTGCTGCGCTGGGACCGGACCATCACGATGACTGCCGACGGATTTCCTGTGATGGGCAACCCCGGTGCCCCGGTCAAAGTGGTCGAATTCATCTCCTACACGTGCAACCTTTGTGCCGATTTCTCCAGGGAATCGAAAGTGCCACTCGATTCCGGTCTGGTCCGCCAGGGCAATGTCTCGGTCGAGCTGCGCCCGTTCATCCGCATTTCGATCGACGAAGTACCCGCCCTGCTCGCGCTGTGCGGCACCAAGGACCAGTACTTCGCCAACAGCTCCGCCTTGCTGGCGATGCAAAAAACCTGGTTCAAGCCCCCGGCTGATCCGGGCTATGAAGCGCGCTGGAAGGCGCTGGAAGGCAAGCCGGCCGAGCAGCGGCTGGCGGTCGCCAAGGACCTCGGGCTGTACAAACTCATGCTCGCGCGCGGCTATACCGGCGCGGCGCTCAATTCCTGCTTGAACGATACAGCCAAACTCGACTGGCTGAGCAAACAGACCGAATATGCCGGGACCAAGATTGGCGTCACCGGCACGCCCAGCTTTCTGATCGACGGGGTACTGCAGGACGTTTACGGCTGGTCTGAACTCGCGCCGCGGATCAATTCCGCGGTGGCCGCCAAGAAGCCTGCTGCGAAAATGTGATTCACTTGTGGAGAAGCCCGGCGCGCCGCCAGCCGCGCCTTCTGCCCTCCGTCAATTCAGCGTAACTTTGCCGACTCGAACCGCCAAGGAACCCACCGCGCCATGACCTTACTGCGTCCTCGCCACCTGCTGCTCGCCGTTATTGCCGCTCCGTTCGCGCTGGGCCTTGCGGCGTGCAAGAAGGACACCGAAACCGCTGCTCCAGCGGGTTCGCCGATCGCCAAGGTCGCTCCGCTCGCCGGGCAGAAGTGGGAAGACATGGTCAGCGCCACGGCGGGCGGGGGAATGCTGATGGGCAACCCGCAGGCCACGATCAAGCTGGTCGAATACGGCTCGCTATCGTGCCCGCACTGTGCCCGCTTCTCGCAGGAAGCGATGGAGCCGCTCAAGGCCGAATTCGTGTCCTCGGGCCGGGTCAGCTTCGAATTCCGCAGCTTTGCGATTCACCCGCAGGACATTCCGCTGACCGTGCTGGTCCGCTGCGCGCCCAAGGAGAGCTTCTTCCCGCTGGTCGAACAGGTCTATGGCAATTTCGAAGCAATGCAGGTGCCGTTGCAGGATCCGGCGGTCCAGAAGGCCGCCGAGGCTGCCAGCAGTCTGCCCCCGGCGCAGCGCTACCCGGCCTTGTCGGATGCGCTGAAATTCACCGAATTCTTCGCCGCACGCGGGGTTTCGGTCGATCAGGCGCATGCTTGCCTGGCCAATATCGCCACCGCGACCGACGTGGCCAACAACGCCAAGAAGTATGGCGAGGCCGGGATCAATCAGACCCCAACGCTGATCATCAACGGCTTCCAGCTGCCGTCCGAACAGTCCGAATGGCCCAAGATCGCCGAGGCGCTGCGCGCCGCCGGCTCGCGCTAAGCGGGCCCAGGGCGGGGGCTGGCGACACGACTGATGCGGATCACGCGGCTCAAGCTCAGCGGATTTAAAAGCTTCGTCGAGCCGGCTGAACTGCGGATCGAACCCGGGCTGACCGGGGTGGTTGGGCCCAACGGCTGCGGCAAATCGAACCTGCTCGAGGCGATCCGCTGGGTGATGGGCGAAAACTCGCCCAAATCGATGCGCAGCGGCGGGATGGAAGACGTCATCTTCGCCGGCACCGCACAGCGCCCGCCGCGCGATTTTGCCGAAGTGGTGCTCCATGCCGACACCGCGATGAACGGCGGGGCTGACAATGACACCGCGCTCGAAGTGGTGCGCCGGATCGAGCGCGGCGCGGGCAGCGCCTACCGCGTCAATGGCCGCGATGTGCGCGCCAAGGACGTCGCACTGGTCTTCGCCGATGCCGCCACCGGCGCGCACTCCCCCGCCTTGGTCAGCCAGGGCCGGATCGCTGCGGTGATCGCGGCCAAGCCGGCCGAACGGCGGATGATGCTCGAGGAAGCCGCCGGGATTGCCGGGCTGCACGTGCGGCGAAAAGATGCCGAGCAGAAGCTGCGCGCGACCGAAACCAACCTCGCCCGGCTTGAAGACCTGATGGGCCAGCTGGATCAGCAGATCGGGGCGCTGCGCCGTCAGGCCCGCGCGGCGGAACGCTACAAAGGGCTGTCGGACAAAATCAAGCTCGCCGAAGCGCGGCTGGTCTTCGCGCGCTGGCGCGATGCGGCGGCTGCTGCGGAAGCGGCGCGTTCCGAAGCGCAGGGCGCGGATGCCCGCGTGGCCGAAGCACAGACCGCCGCCAAAGCCGCGCAAGACGCACAGCACGCCGCCGCCGCGGCCTTGGCCGAAGCGCGCGATGAGCTCGCTGACCGGCGGGACGATGCCTCGGCCCACGGCCACCGCATGGCGACGCTGACCAGCCAGCTGGAAGCCGCCGAACAACGGCTGGCGGACCTTGAGCGGCAGCACCAGCGGCTCGAAGAAGACCGCGGCGATGCCGACCGGCTAACCCGTGATGCTGCCGAGGCCCTCGCTAAACTCGAACGCGATCTGGCCGCCGGACAAACCGCGCTGCGCGCAGACGAAGCGCGCCGACCGCTGGTGGCTGCCGCGCTCGACGATGCCGACCGCGTCTTGCGCGCTGCCGAGCTGGCCTTGGCGCAGGCCACCGCGGACCAAGCCGGGGTCGAGGCCGAATGGCGTGTCGCCGAAGCCGAACTGGGTGCCGCCAAGCAGCGGCTCGATCGGCTTGGCAGCGAAGTCCGGCGCCAAGGCGAACTGGCGGATAGCCTGGCGCGAGAGGGCGATCCGTCGGTGGCGCTGGCCGCTGCGCAGGCCACCGCAGCGGCTGCGCACACCGAATTGGCAGCCGCGCAAACCGCGCTGGCCGCGCAGCAGGAGCGCAAGGCGGCGTTGCAAGCGGTCCGCGATACCGCCGGGGCTACTGTGGCGCAGGCCAAGGCCGACCTCGCCGGGATCGAACGCGAGCATCAGGCACTTTCGCGCGACCGTGAGGCGCGCGCGCGGCAAGCGGCGGGCCAGCATGGCTTGCCCCAAGCGCTCGACCAGGTGCGCGCCAAACCGGGTTACGAGCGAGCGCTGGCGGCGGTGCTCGGACGCGATGCCAAGGCGTTGCTCGGGGCGGCTCCGACAGGTGAAGACGGCCGGTTCTGGACTGGAGCTGCAACACCGTCCAGCGTTGCTGCGAGTCTGGCCGAACAGGTTTCGGCCTGCCCGACGCAACTCGCGGCGCGATTGGCCTTGGTCCACGTCGCGCCAATCGACGATGGCCGCGCGCTCGCTCCGGGCGAATGGCTGGTCACGACCACCGGACACTTGCGCCGCTGGGACGGCTTCGTGGCGCGCGGCGAAGGCGGGGCGGAGGCCGCACGGCTCGAGGCGGAGAACCGCTTCGCTGCACTTGACGCCGAACTCCCCGCATTGCGCCGTGCGGCGCAGGAAGCTGAGGCGCGCGCTGCTCAAGTCCAGACCGAATTGTCCGCGCTCCAGACCGCGCTGGTGGCAACCGAGCGTGCGGCATCGACCGCCGCCGAGGCCGAACGCGCCGCCTTGCGTGCCTGCGATCAGGCCGAGGCAGCCCAGTCCCGGCTCGAACTGCGCCGGACCGAACTCGCGCGGGCCGCTGCCGAGCTGTCCGAACAGCGCAAGCTGGTCGATGCCGAACTCGACACCGCCGCCAAACGGCGTGACGCGCTGCCCGATCCGGCCAATGGCCGCGCCCAGCTGGCTGCCGCGCAGACCCGGCACGACGTTGCAAGACAAGGTCTCCAAGGTGCAACCGCCGGTCTAGCCGCACATGACCAGGCATTGGCCGTGGCCCGCGAGCGGACCAATGCCCAGCAGTCTGACATCCGCGGCTGGCAAGCCCGGGCGGGCGATGCCGCAAGCCGCCTTGCGGGCATGGAGCGCCGGTTCGAGGAGATCGCCGAGGAACGCAACGTCGTCGCCGCGAAACCGGCGAGCCTGATGCGCGAGATCGAGGCGGGCGATGAAGTCCGCGCGCGGGTAACCCGCGAACTGGGCGAAGCCGAAGCCAAAGTCGGTGAAACCTCCGAAGCCGCGCGCCAAGTAGAGGCTACTTTCGCGCAGGCCACCGAGGCGCTCGCCGCCGCGCGCGAACTGCGCGCCGGGGCCGCCGCCCGCGCCGAGAACGAGGAAGCCCGCCGCGCCGAGATGGCCGGAATTTCGGGCGAGCGCTTCCACTGCCCGCCGCCGCTACTGCCCGAGCGCTTCGCCTTTGCTGCCGATCAGGTGGCGCACGCTGCGGCGGAAAGCGCCGAGCACGACAAGCTGGTGGCTGACCGCGAGCGGCTCGGCCCGGTCAATCTGGTCGCCGCGGAGGAGCTGACGGCGGCGGAGGAGAAGCACGGCACGAGCCTCGCCGAACAGGCCGAGTTGACCGAAGCGGTCCACCGCCTGCGCGGTTCGATCGGCAGCCTCAACCGCGAGGGCCGCGAACGCTTGCGTGCGGCATTCGAAGCAGTCGATGCCCATTTTCGGCACTTGTTCACCCGGCTGTTCGAGGGCGGTCAGGCGCACCTTGCGTTGGTCGATTCGGATGATCCGCTCGAAGCCGGGCTCGAGATTTACGCCCAGCCGCCGGGCAAACGGCTGCAGTCGCTCACCCTGCTTTCGGGCGGCGAGCAGGCGCTCACCGCGATTGCGCTGATCTTTGCGCTGTTCCTGACCAACCCTGCGCCGATCTGCGTGCTCGATGAAGTCGACGCGCCGCTCGACGATGCCAATATCGAGCGCTTCTGCGACCTGCTCGACGCGATGGTGCTGGAAACCGACACGCGCTACCTGATCGTCACCCACAACGCCGTGACGATGAGCCGGATGCACCGCCTGTTCGGGGTGACGATGGTCGAACAAGGCGTCTCGCGGCTGGTCAGCGTCGATCTGGAAAGCGCCGAACAGTTGATTGCGGCGGAGTAATCAATTGACGCTGCAGAAGCCCGAAGGCGAGATCTGGTTCGAACGCTGGATGTGGAGCTACATGCCCTGTCACTGGAAGGGCTGGTGCCTTCTGGCGGTCATGGTCTTCGTCGTTATCCTTGCGAATGTGGCGATCATTCCGTTGGCAATTTTAGAACCAAGTCAGGACATCGCGTTCATCATTTCGGTGGGACTGGCCGTAATCGCATTGTCGAGAATTGCCCGCAAACACTCAAGATGAGGGCGGAAACGCCACCCGTTTTCTAGTTAGATTTAACCCAGCACATACCGCGGCCCCGGTCCAGCTGCTCCGGCGCGGTCATCGCGGTTGTAAAGTGCGCAGCGTTGCAGGCTGAGGCAGCCGCAGCCGATGCATTCGTCGAGCTTCATCCGGGTGCGGTTGAGCAGCGCGATGCGGGTATCAATTTCGGTCCGGAGCGAACGGCTGATCGTCTGCCAGTCGCTCACCGTGGGCGTCCGCCCTTGCGGCAGCTTGGCCAGTTGCTCTTCGATCTCGGCGAGGCCCAGTCCGAGCTTCTGCGCGATCAGGATAAAGCTCAGCCGGCGGATGTCGCTGCGCAGGAAGCGGCGCTGGTTGCCGCTGGTGCGCAGCGCCTGAACCAGGCCCTTGTCCTCATAATAACGGATCGCCGAAACCGCGAGCCCGGTGCGCCGCGCCAGTTCGCCGATCGGCAGCAGATCGTTGCGGTCCATCGCGCGCCTCCGTCATAAAATGCTTGACCTCAAGTTAGCTTGAGGTTGCACAAAGATAAAGCCGATTCGCACATTGCGGCGCAACGCATTCAAAAGGGACAATTTTATGGCATCCGGCTGGCTCGAACACGTCAACCTTACCGTCAGCGATCCCGATCGCTCGTCCATACTCCTGCAAGACCTGTGCGGTTGGCACGAGCGCTGGCGCGGCCCATCGCAGCTGGGCGGGCGCACGATTCACGTCGGCAGCGCGCGCGATTACATCGCACTCTATACCCATGATCGCGCCGCCGGACCCTACCCCAAAGGTGCCCCACTCAACCACGTGGCATTGGTGGTCGAAGACCTCGACGAAGCCGAACGCACGGTGCTCGCGGCCGGACTCGAACCGTTCAATCATGGCGACTATGAACCCGGACGGCGCTTCTATTTCTTCGATTGGGACGGGATCGAATTCGAAATGGTGAGCTATGATTGACCCGCTACCTACTCTGCGCGTTGCCCGGCCGACTAACAATGTCGATGCACTCCTGCCATTCTACCGAGATGGGCTGGGGTTCAAAATACTGACGCGCTTCGAAGATCACGACTATTTTTCCGGAGTTATGCTGGGCCATCCCCGAGCACCTTGGCACCTTGAATTTACCTGGAGTAGCCGCCATTCTGCGCCGCGTTGCATAAGTGACGATCTCCTCATGGTGCTCTACTTGCCCACGCTCAAAATTTGGCAGGCCGCCAATGACAAAATGATGATGGCCGGCTTTGCTGCGGTTGCTTCGCTAAACCCTTATTGGGACAAACTGGGTTGCACCTACGAAGATGCGGATGGCTACCGAGTGGTGCTTCAGCATCAGAGCTGGACCTTGTGACAAGGCTGAGCCGTTCTAAAACAACCCCGGTTGCTCGGGCAGCGGGGCGTCATCCATCCAGCGCCCGATGGTATGATCTGCGGTGAGCGGGTCCGGCCAGGTCTGGCACAGCGCCAGCGCATTCTCGAAGCCGCCATCGGTCCACCGCCCCCAATCATCACGCCGCACGATCACCGGCATCCGGTCATGCACATCGGCCATATCGGGCGAACTCTCGGTCATCACCATCGTGTAAACCGCACCCCATTCGGCGCTGTGCCGCCATAGCCCGGCGACGGCGAACAGGTCCTGATCGGGCAGACCATACCAACTACGGGTCATGCGGCGCGGCTCGCCGTTGGGTTCGGACCATTGGCTCACCGGGATCAGGCAGCGCCGCCGCGCGAAGCTGTCACGCCAGAACGCGGTATCGAGCTTGTCTTCGCGCGCATTGGTGACCGGCTTGGGTTTGAGCGGCTGGCCCTGCTTGCCCTTGAGCACCAGCGGAAATCCCCAGGTCATCGGCCGCGCGCGGCCCTCGGCGATGACCAGTCCGGGATAGCCGGGATAGACCTCGGCACCGTAATTGGCCGTCAGATCGCCTTCGACGTTGAACAGGTTGGCGACTTCAGCAGTGCCTTTGGTCATGCGGTAGAGGTTGCACATGTTACTTGGCCCGCGCGCAGCCGTGTTCGGTTTTGCCGACGATGGTCAGTGCCGCCTGCCACGCGTAAACCGTGTCCGACATGCCGTCGCTGCATTTGCCCGGCTCGATCAGCAGACTCAGCGCCTTGCCATCCATCGTCCCGGAATAGCGCACGCCCTTGCCATCCTTCGCTTCCGTCGAGGCAAAGGTAATCCCGCTGACCTCGGGGCTTGAATAGCGCAACTCGCCCGTCATCACCTCAACCGACCAAAACGGCTCTGTACCGAGGGCCTGAAAGTGCTTCTCAGTCTTCGCAGCGATCGGCGATGTGGTTGTTGTAGGATCGGGCTGCGCCGCGACGGGCGGCGGGAGCTCGTCGGTTGCGGCATCCGTGACCGGTATGTTTTCGGCCTTGTCCTTGGGTGCGGTGGAATCGCACCCGGCCAAATTCAGCATGGCCGCCAAGGCCGCGCTACGCATTGCCGACGACCCAGCAGGCCAGCGCCACGAGCAGACCAAGGAAGCGGTTTGAGCGGAACCGGGCAAGCGGGTTATCAGCATCGTCGGTCTCCAGCGTCAGCACCTGCCAGCCTAGATGCCCTGCGGCCGGGAGCAGTGCAACCAGCGCCAGCCAATCCGGCCTGAGTAACCAGAAGGCCAGCGCCCACAGCGCCACCGCCCCGCCATAGAACGCCGCAACTCCAGCCTGCACGTGGCTTCCCAAAGTCAGCGCCGAAGACCCGATCCCGATCATTGCATCGTCCTCGCGGTCCTGCAGGGCGTAGATCGTATCGTAACCGATGCACCACAGGATCGACCCGGCGTAGAGCGCGGCGAGGACCTCAAGCCGGTCACTGCGAATGGCGACCCAGCCGACTGGCGCACCCCAGGTGAAGACCAGCCCGAGCCAGGCTTGCGGAAAGCCGGTGATGCGCTTCATGAACGGATAGGCGGCGACCAGCGCGAGGCTGCCAAGCGCAACCAGCTGCGCCTCCCAGCGCAATTGCCACAGCACCACCAGCCCGATCAGGCCCAGCAGCGCCAGCCAGACCCATGCCGCACGCAGGCTGACGCGCCCGCTGGCGACCGGGCGCAGCGCAGTGCGCGCCACCTTGCGGTCGATATCGGCATCGACGATGTCGTTATAAACGCACCCCGCCCCGCGCATCGCGATGCTGCCGAGCAGCAGCCAGCCAAGCAGGCCCCAGCGGCTTTCCCCGCCCGCGAGCAGCACGCCCCAGACGCACGGCCAGAACAGCAGCCACCAGCCGATCGGCCGGTCGAATCGGGCAAGCTGGGCATAATCGCGCAGAGTCGGCGGCAAGGCGGCAATAAGGCCCTTATGCTCGGTATCGGGGACGATCTGCGCGGTCATTGTTCAGGTTCATTCGCAGTTTGGTGAATGACTGAACACACTGGACACAGTCCAAAAGGCAAAAACCGGTGGAGCGTTGAAGCGCCTTTCTGTGCCGCTGCACTGAAGATCGTCGCGCTTCTCATCGAATGGCAATGCCACATTCGATCCGAGTAGGACAGTCAGGCCGATGGCAAATTACGACCCGATTGCTGCCGTTCGATTAAAGCAAGCTACTTTCAAACTGCAGAGCTGAAATGCCGCGCCGATATTCGGTGAAAGGTATCGAACACCGCCGCGATTGTGCGCGCGCAAGGCAGGCCTGCGGGGTTGATTGCTTGCCGTCAAGGCGTCATTGCGCTGAGTCAAGGAACCGGCGGGTGCAGCCGGCGTGGCAGCACTTGATCGGGCACGGTGGTGTCGGCACGGGCGTACTTCGGCCAAGATGGATCACCACCACTCTGCCCCGCACAGTGGAGCAACCAGGTCACGGCGGCCATGTGAGGCTGCGGGGCTGCTATCGAGCATCAGCGGAACCAGCGCGACAATCCCGAATGCGGCACGTCTCACAGATCGTCCTCTTCGTCGATCAGGATGCGGCTCGCCGAGCCTTCCATGTCATCATACTGTCCGGTACGCATTGCCCAGAAGAAAGCTGCCAGGCCGACCAGGCCCATGCCCAGCGCAATCGGGATCAGGTAAGTAAGCCCGCTCATCGTGCGGCCCTCGCCAGTCGCAATGAATTACCGATGACGATCAGCGAGCTGGCCGACATTGCGATCGCCGCGATCAGCGGTGTCACCAACCCCAGCACCGCCAGCGGAACCGCGCACAGGTTATACAGCACCGCGATCCCGAAATTCTGCCTTACGATCTGCATTGTCCGCCGGGCAGCGAGTACGGCCAGTGCCACTGGCATCAGCCGCTCGCCCACGCTGACGGCGTCGGCGGCCTGCTGGCTAAGATCACTGGCGGATCCCGGCGCAATGGAGGCGTGGGCCGCTGCGAGCGCGGGACCGTCGTTAAGCCCATCACCGACCATGAGCGGGCGCTTGCCTTTGGCTTTGAGGCCTTCGAGCATCGCTAGCTTCGCCTGCGGTGATACTCCGCCGATCCCCGGAATGCCGAGCTGCGCAGAGATGGCAGAGACCGCTTGCTCGCGGTCGCCTGAAACGATTTGGCTTTCGATCCCAAGCGCTTTGAGTTTCGCCAACGTTTCGACGACATCGGGACGTAGTTCGTCGCGGAATTCGATGGTGGAGCGTTTACTGCCGATAACCAGTTCGCAGGCCAGCAGGTTACTACCTGCGGCGGCAGAGGTTAGCGCCACTACATCACCGTCAAATATGCCTGTGATGCCGCTGCCCGCCACTTCGCCAATCCGCGTGACTGCTGCGGGAGCTACACCTTGTGCGAGCAGCCCTGCGGTTAAGCCCCGGCTCAGCGGGTGGCGGCTGACTTGTGCCAAGGCGAGTGCGATTGCCTTTGCCGCATCTGACAAACCAGCCAGGTCCGGGCGCGGCTCGCCCAGGGTCAAGGTTCCGGTTTTGTCGAAGAGCGCTATGTCGATCTCGCTCAGACGCTCGAGTGCGCCGCCGTCTTTGACCAGCAGACCCCGCCGACCCAGCGCACCGGCAGCCACAACCTGGGCCGCAGGTACAGCCAGGCCCATCGCGCAAGGGCAGGTGATGATCAGCACAGCGATGGCAACAACCAGCGACTGGTGCCAGCCCGCCCCCGAGATCATCCATCCCGTGAAGGCGAGCGCGGCCAGCGTGTGCACGACCGGGGCGTAGAGCCGTGAAACCCGGTCGGCGATCCGCACATAGCGGCTGCGCGATTGGCCCGCTTGGTCCATCAGCTCCGCGATCTGGGCAATCGCGGTACCGCTGGCCGCAGCGGTGACGCGAACTTCAAACGGACCAAGCAGAGCAATTGCGCCCGCATGGACCGGGCATCCCGGTCCGACGTGCTCGGGCGCGCTCTCGCCGGTCAGCATGGCATTGTCGATCGCCCCCGCACCCGCTTCGACTAAGCCGTCCGCTGCGAGCGCTTCGCCGACCGCGACGAGCATCAGCATGCCCGGTTCGACCAGCTCCGCCGTAACCCGGCGAGCCGACCCGTCGGGTTGCAGCACACTGGCACTGCGCCCCATTTTCGAGAGCAGCGCGCCGATCTCGGCACGGGTGCGACTGCGCATCGAGGCGTCGAGCGCGCGGCCCGCGAGCAGGAAGAACAAGAGCATCACCGCGCCATCGAAATAGGCTTGCTCGCCCCAGGTGATCGTCTCGAACAAGCTAAGCCCGGTTGCCAGCGTCACCCCGATCGAGATGGGCACATCCATGTTGGTGCGCCCGGCGCGGAGCGCGCGCAACGCGGAATTGAAGAACGGCCGGCCCGAATAGGTTATCACCGGCACCGCAATGATCGCCGAAAGCCAATGGAACATCTCACGCGTCGCGCCGCTCGCGCCCGACCAGACACTGACCGAGAGCAGCATAATGTTCATCAGACCGAACCCGGCTACCGCAAGTGCGCGGAGCAAAGCCCTGGCTTCTGCGTCATCGGCGACGAGCGGGCCGAGGCCGACCGCCTGCGCCTCAAACCCGATCGCACGCATCGCATCGACCAGATCCCTGTCACTGACACTTGCAGCGTGACGCACCAACACTCGCTTGGCCGAGAGGTTGACCCGCGCGGAGGCCACTCCAGCGAGCTTGGGGAGATCGCGTTCGATCTTGCCGATGCATCCGGCACAGCGAATCCCCGGTGCGTTCAGCCGGGTATCGACCAGCGCCTCGCCGCCTGGTTCCAGAATCGCTGGAACGTTCATCCGATCGGCACTTCGCTCGCCCAATGTTGCCCGTCGGCATCGGCTTCGATCCGCACGATCCAGCGCCCGGCATCGAGTTCTTTCGACACCCAGCGGTTGGGCGCAATCCGGCTGAGGACCTCAGTGCGATCCTCGGGCGTTCCCAGCGGGCGTCGAAGCAGCGCGGTCAGCTTGGCCGAAGCTGGCATTCCAGTGGTTTCGACAACCAGACGGCCGGCTGCGTCGCGGCGCGCCGTGGCGCTCCAACCCAGGTTCTGCTCGGCCTTTGCGTCCTTCAGCCAGCCATTGAAGTCCTGGCTCGCAACGTAGGAGTTTTCGACCACCACGCCGCTGAAGCTGTGTAGCGCGATCCCAGCAACCGAAAAGTTGACCGCGATCACTATTCCGAAAAATCCGACGAGGATTGCGGTCATGTGACGCCCGGTGAAGGTCTTTTGCATCATTCGTCCTCTGGCGAAGTGAACTTGGTTCCGACCTCTTCGCTCTCGCGCTGTTCATCGAGCGAAGTAATGCGGAAGTTGAAGTCTTTCGTGGCCGTGCCTGCAGGAGCGACGACATAGGCGCGCACCGCGAGCAGCTGGTCGGCAGGCACTTCGAATACCAGCTTGGGCGCGGCTTGGGCGCGGCCGATCGTTTCGTCCCACATCGCTGCACCGGGCAAGCCCTCCACTGCAATCTCCATCTTGCGGGGGCGGCTTTCCATATTGCGCAGCCGCAGCGTGTAGGCATTGCGCACCGACCCATCGCTCATCAGCATGAACGGCGGATTGCGATCGGGGGCGACGGTCAACCCGGTATGGCTGCGGTTGCCGAGCGCGAACAGCATGACCAAACCAATGCTGCCCCAGATCAGGAAATAGGCGATCGTGCGCGGGTGCAGCAGCGTCTTCCACACCGGCTTGGGCGGCAGGCCAGCAGCTTCGGCGCGGCAATCTTCGAGCGTTGCGTAATCGATCAACCCGCGCGGCCGCCCGATCTCGGCCATCACCTTGTCGCAGGCATCGATGCACAGGGCGCAGGTGATGCAGCCGATCTGCGGTCCTTCACGGATATCGATCCCCGTCGGGCAGACCTGCACGCATTGCATACAGTCGATGCAGTCACCGACTTTGTCTGGCTCGCGCTCCGCTTTTTTGAGGCTGCCACGCGGTTCGCCGCGCCAGTCCTTATAGGTGACCAGCAAACTTCTTTCATCAAGCATCGCGCTCTGGATGCGCGGCCACGGGCACATGTAGATGCACACTTGCTCGCGCATGAAACCGCCCAGCGCAACCGTGGCAAGCGTCAAGAATGCGGCGGTGATATAGGCCGCCGGGGCCGCCTCACCGCGCCAGAAATCGTGCACCAGCGTGGGCGCGTCTGCAAAATACATGATCCACGCGCCGCCGGTCCAGAAGCCGATCACGAGGTATATCGACCATTTGACAGTGCGCTGCAGTACTTTGTTCACCCCCCAAGGCACCGCATCGAGCCGCATCCGCGCGTTTCGATCGCCATCGAAGAAACGGTCGACATGCTGGAACAAGTCAGTCCACACCGTTTGCGGACAGGCATAGCCGCACCACGCCCGGCCGACCGCGCTGGTCACCAGAAACAACCCGATCCCGGCCATGATCAGCAGTCCGGCGACGAAGTAGAACTCCTGCGGCCAGATCTCGATGCTGAACATGTAAAACCGGCGGTGCGCCAGATCGATCAGCACCGCCTGGTCGGGCGCGTACGGGCCCCGATCCCAGCGCAGCCACGGGGTGACGTAATAGATCGCCAGCGTGATCGCCATAACCAGCCACTTGAACCGCCGAAACGGCCCGTCGATCCGCTTGTTGTGGACGGTCTTGCGCGATTCGTAGAGCTTGCCGGGCAGCGGGATGCGGCTCGGTTCGTGCGCGGTGTGGCGCTGGGTCGCAGCTTCTGGCGCAGCGGTGGCGCTGGATCCCGCCGTGGCCGCCGCCGTGTCCGCCTTCGTCTCGTTCAGGGAGAATTCGTCAGGGTCGGACATGCACAGGAACCGCCGGATCCTTGGCAACCTCCACGAAGTCTTCACCGCCACCCAGCGAATGGACATAAGCCGCAAGCATCTTGATCGTCACTGGATCGAGCCTGCCGCCCCACGACGGCATCACGCCCATGCGCGGCCGCTGGATCTGGCGTCCGATCTCGGCGCTGGTTCCGCCGTACAGCCAGATCGCGTCATTCAGCCGCGGAGCGCCAACATTGCGGCCGCCCTCACCGTTGATGCCGTGGCAGGAAATGCAGTTCTGGGCGAACAAGGCGGCGCCTTCGGAGTTGGGCTTGGCCTTGCCGCTGAGCGACAGGATGTGCGCTGACAGCGCGGCGATCTGGCCGGGGTTGAACACACCTTCGAATGGCGGCATCGCGCTGCTTCTTGTTTTGTCGTCGCCATGCTGGCGGATGCCGTGTGTCAGCGTGACTTCGATGGTCTTGATATCGCCGCCCCACAGCCAGTCATCGTCGTTAAGATTGGGGTAGCCCAAAGTCTGACTGCCAGCCGCGCCCGAGCCGTGGCACTGCGAACAGTTGACCTTGAATGCCGCGTGTCCGCCAGCGACAGCTTGCTTCATCAGCGCGCTGTTATCGGCCAGCCGTTCAATCGGGATGCGCGCCAATAGTTCGCGCATCGATGTGTGCGCCTGGTCGCTAACACTCATGTCCTTGGCAAGCTGGCCCCGGCTGGTCCAGCCCAGCAGCCCTTGCGTCCCGCTGTTGAGCATTGGCCAAGCCGGATAGACAACCGAGTATCCCAATGCGAACGCAATGCACAAGTAGAAGGTCCACAGCCACCAGCGCGGCAGCGGCGTATCGAGTTCTTCGATGCCGTCCCATTCGTGCCCGACGGTTTCGGTGCCAGTAGGCTGGTCGACATGCTTATTCGCCATCGTCTGGTTCCTCGAAGATGGAATTGGCGGCGTGCTGGTTGCGGTCCTTCGCTCCGGGTCGGAACGGCCAGGCGCACAAGATCACGAACAGCACCGCCATGGCCGCGAGGCCCACGGTGTCGGCCAGGTGACGCAAGGTGTTATAGTCGTTCACCGGCCTTTTTCCGTGGCCAGCTTCTCCTGCGCGGCTGCGCTGTTCACGTCGACCAATGTCCCGAGCATCTGCATGTAGGCGACCAGCGCATCCATCTCGGTCAGCCGCTGCGGATTGCCGTCGAAATCGCGAATTTGCGATTTGGGATAACGGATTTGCAGATCGCCCGCGTCGATATCGGGATTGGCCTGTGCGGCCAGATCGGCAGCGGCACGATCAATATCGGCCTTGGTATAAGGCACCCCGACCCGGTGCATCGCGATCAGGTTGGCTTGGGGATCTTCTGTCGTCAGGTCGGTATCGGCCAAGAAGCCGAATTTGGGCATGATGCTTTCAGGCACGACGCTGCGCGGATCGGTCAGGTGCTGGACATGCCATTCATCCGAGTAACGATTGCCGACCCGGGCCAGGTCGGGCCCGGTTCGTTTGGAGCCCCACTGGAACGGATGGTCGTACATACTTTCGGCGGCCAGGCTGTAATGTCCATAGCGTTCCACCTCGTCGCGGAACGGGCGGATCATCTGGCTGTGGCAGCTATAACAGCCTTCACGGACATAGATGTTGCGGCCCGCCAGCTCGAGCGGGGTGTAGGGGCGCATCCCGTCCACTTTCTCGATCGTGTTGTCGATCCAGAACAGCGGTGCGATTTCCACGATCCCGCCGATTGACACGGCGATCAGCGTGAACAACCCCAGAAGGGTGATGTTGCGTTCGAGCCGCTTGTGGCCCTTTACGGTCAGTTCAACGTCGGGAGTGCTCATCATCTTTGCCTTACTGTGCCGGTGCCGCGAGTGGTTCACGGGCTGGGAGCGGCCGATCTGCGGCGGCATTTACCGGAGTTTCGGTCATCGGCGCTTCGGCCCGCTGCTTGCCCGCCAGCGTCTGGGTGAAATTCCACAGCATCACCACAAAGCCCGCCAGGTAGAGCAGGCCGCCAAACGCGCGCATAATATACATCGGATGGATCGCGGCGACCGTATCGGCGAAGCTGTTCACCAGGTAACCGTCAGCTCCGTATTCGCGCCACATCAGACCTTGGGTAAGACCGGCCACCCACAGGCTTGAGGCGTAGAACACGATCCCCAGCGTCGCTAACCAGAAGTGCCAGTTGATCATCCGCAGGCTGTACATCCGCTCCCGCTTCCACAGCCGCGGAGTCAGGTAATACACGCAAGCAAAAGTTATCAAGCCGTTCCAGCCGAGCGCGCCCGAATGGACGTGACCGACGGTCCAGTCGGTATAGTGCGACAGCGAGTTGAAGAACTTGATCGAGAGCATCGGGCCTTCGAAGGTGCTCATCCCGTAGAACGCGAGCGCCATCACCATCATGCGGATGATCGGATCGGTGCGGACTTTGTCCCACGCTCCGTTGAGCGTCATGAGCCCGTTGATCATCCCGCCCCAGCTTGGCATCCACAACATGATCGAGAAAACCATGCCCAGCGTCTGCGCCCAATCAGGCAGCGCGGTGTAGAGGAGATGGTGCGGTCCGGCCCAGATATAGAGGAAGATCAGCGACCAGAAGTGGATGATCGACAGCCGGTAGGAATAAACCGGTCGCTCGGCCTGTTTGGGGACGAAGTAGTACATCATTGCCAGGAAGCCGGCGGTGAGGAAGAAGCCGACTGCGTTGTGGCCGTACCACCACTGGGTCAGTGCATCCTGCACCCCGCCGAACAGGCTGTAGCTGCGTGATCCCAAGAAGCTTACCGGAACCGCCAGGTTGTTGACCAGGTGGAGCATTGCCACCGTGACGATGAACGCCAGGTAGAACCAGTTGGCAACGTAGATATGCGGTTCATTCCGCCGCAGCAGCGTGCCGACAAACACGATCAGGTAGGACACCCAGACCACCGTCAACCACAGGTCGACGTACCATTCGGGCTCGGCGTATTCGCGGCTTTGGGTGATCCCCAGCAAATAGCCGCTCGCCGCCAACACGATGAACAACTGGTAACCCCAGAACACGAACCGCGCGAGCGCCGGAAAGGCCAGTTGCACGCGGCAGGTCCGCTGGACCACGTAGAAGCTGGTTGCAATCAGCGCGTTGCCGCCGAATGCAAATATTACCGCGCTGGTGTGCAGCGGACGCACACGCCCGAAATTGAGGTAGGGTTCGAAATTGAACACCGGGAACGCCAGCTGAAGCGCGATGAACAGCCCGGCGAGAAGTCCCGCCAAGCCCCAGAACATGGTCGCAATAGTGGCCCAGCGCACGGGATCGTCATCGTAGCGTGTCTTTCCCTCAGGCATGCGGAAGAACCCGCGGTTCGTGCCGGCCGGATCGAACCGCGAGGCGGTGATAAACACCATCACCAAAGCAAGCACGGCGATCATGCCAGCCTGAATCGCGAAAGGCGTGTCCTTCGCGCCGAGCATGACCCCGATCATTACCAGCATCAGCAGAAACCACAGTCCAATTCGCCCCAGTGCGGTCTCAGCCTGCATAGATATCTCCGTGTTTCATGTCCGGTGGCTAAGCTGCGGCGCAGGGGCCTGCATTGATCCAGCGCAAATTTGGTCGAAAAAGCATCAGGCGCGATTTTTCAGGTACCCGGCGCGTTGCTTGAGCGCGGGCAGGTCGAGCAGCAGCACCTTCGAGCGCCCTTGGGTGGCGATCAGGTGGTCTTCGCGTAGCAAGCTGAATTGGCGGCTGACCGTCTCGATCGTCAGCCCGATGCCGTCACCGATATCGCGGCGCGACATTGGCAAGTCAAGCAATACCGCCGCCCCGCTCGCCACCCCGATCCGCGCCGCCATCGACAGCAGAAAGCAGGCGATCCGTTCAGAAGCCGTCTTGCGCCCGAGCACCAACGCCTTCTCGCGGCACCGGTTCAGGGCATTGTCGCAATTGTCGAGCAGCCGCGCGAGCACAGCGGGATCAACCTGGACCGCATCGCGCAAGGTTGCGTACGGAAACACCAGCAGTTCGCAATCGACCAGCGCTTGCAGCAGATAGGCATGGGCCCCTTGCGCGGGCACCATCACGATATCGTCCGCGAAATTGAATGCCGCCACCTGTTCCCGGTCTATCGCGGCGCGCGCGATCAACTTCGCCGCACCTGCGACAATGTAGACCAGCGTCGCGTTGTCCCGGTCGAGCGGGGCGTCTCCCCCTGCCGACACATGCATCGTTTGGGCAAGCGTTCCGATGCCCCGCAAAGCCGAGCGATCAAACACCCGGTTCATGAATTGCTCGATGCTGCGGCGGTGTATCATGAAGTCCGCAGTGCCCAGCCAAACAAGTCGTGGCATTGATCTGTGTCAAGGACGTCTCAGTGGATCAAGGTCACTTGGCGCTCGACGGAGCAATGACCTCGGCCGCATCGGGCGGCCACTGCGCCGCCAGGAAATCGACCATGACTAAGATACTGAAGCCATCCCTCGTCGCCGCAGCCGGGGCGATTATGCTCTTCGCCGGGCCGGCCTATGCCGGAAGTCCCGGTGGCAAGGTGCAGATCAAGGTGCTCGGCACCGCAGTCTTGCCGGACGGCAAGATCACCAAAAAGACCACCGACATTGTGCCGCTGCCCGCTACGACGCAAACCGCCGCGAGCGACAACTACGTACCGACTATCGCAGTCGAATACTTTTTCAGCCCAAGCTTTTCGGTCGAGACGATCTGCTGCCTGACCGAACACCACGTGACCGCAACCAGCGGTCTCCCGGGCGCCGAGCTCGTCTCCAGTGCCAAGCTGATCCCGGCAACGATCACAGCCAAGCTTCATCTGCCTGGCGGTCCAATCAAGCCTTATATCGGCGCTGGCCTAACCTATTTCTGGTGGGCAGATTCAAAGCCCGGTGCCGCGACCGTTCCACTCGTCGTGACCAGGACCACTCTGTCGAACGAAGTCGGCGCAGTCGTTCAGGGCGGTGTGGACATTGCGATTGGGGACAACGGCCTTGGCCTGACACTCGATGCCAAGAAGTACTTCGTCAACACCACCGCTCGCTGGTACGCCGGAAGCACCCTTGCGATTCAGACCGAGCACAAACTTGACCCGTGGGTGTTGTCGGCCGGGTTGTCCTATCGCTTTTAGGCGGCCAGATACTCGAGCGCGCGGCGATCGAGGATCGCCACCTCGCGGCGCGATGGCAAATCGATCAGGCCATCCTTCTTCATTCTCGTAAATTGGCGGCTGACGGTTTCGATCGTCAGCCCCAACACATCGGCGATCTGCTGACGCGAAAGCGGAAGCGCCCAGATGCCATCGCCCGGTTCACCAGTGGACCCGGCATTGGCGCGGCGGTCGGACATTTCGAGCAGAAAGTTAGCGAGCTTCTGTTCGGCGTTCATCCGCCCGAGCAAAAGCATCCACCGCCGCGTCCGATCAAGCTCGCCAAGGGTGCGCTCCAGTAGTTTGTGCTCAAGTCCGGCGTGCTCGCGCGCGACCCGATCGAAGTCAGCCCGCTGGAAAACGCAAACGTAAGCATCGGTGAGCGCTTCAACCCCGTAAGGTGTGGTCTTGCCGAAAGGGCGACCGAGGAAATCGGAGGAATGGGCAAGACCGAGGATCTGCTCTTTTCCGTCAGCGGTCTGAGTAGAAAGTTTGAGCACGCCTTCGATTACGTTGGCTACCAGCACCGCCTCGTCGCCTTCCCAAAGCAGCCGCTCACCGGCCTTGAGGCGGCGGCGACGGCCGATCGCATTGAGGAGCGAAATCTCGTCGTCCTTCAACCCCGCGCAGATGGAACGGTTGCGGATGGCACAAGTATCGCAGTACGATTTCACTTGGCCTCAGTAGACCGACCATTTGATCATGCCAATTGGCGTTTTCTCTATTTGCGGTCGGACTTGTCAGAGTAAAATGCACCATCTGACGGTGCCACGCGATTGTGCGGCTGGCTCTTGAACGATGCGTTAGCGGACAGGCGTTGGCCGGGCCTTTTGTGGCACTAGACGCGTGGGCATAGGGACTCGTCCTGACAAGCGGAATTACCCCGCTGGCTGCCCGTTTGAACCAGCTTCAGGTTAGTTTGACAGCGCCAAGCGAAAGCTTGGAGTTGCGGCCCCTAGAACTTCTGCGAGATCGCCAACTTGACGTTGCGGCCAAGCGGGGTCGCGGTGAACGGATCGTAATTGAAGTCGAGCCGCGCGAACGGCGGGTCCTTATCGAAAATGTTGAGTACGGACAGCGACAATGTCGTGCCTGTTCCCAGCACCGTGCGGAAGGTCCCGTCGACGGTATCAAAAGCCCCGATCGTCTTGCCTCTTGTAACGGCAGCGCCAGCCAAGCCGCTATTGTTAGGACCAAAGGTTCCTACACCCCGTTGGTCGATATAGCTCGCAATGTGATTGACCTGGAAGCGCAGCGAGCTCCCGCCAAAATTCCCCTCCACATAGGCACTGCCCTTGAACCGGGGGAGCGGATAGGCGCTGGTCTGATAGTTGAGCAGGCCGACCGCATCGAAGGCGCGCTGCACCACGATTCCTTCGACCGCGATGGTTTTGACCTTGTAGTTGATGACGTAAGTGCCGCTGCCGCCAATCGTCGCAGTTACTGACCCCAGATCCCGGCGGAAGCTTGCCTGAAAATCGACACCCGAGGTGCTGACGTTGGCTGAGTTGATAGCTTGAGTCCTGAGCCGCGTGACGTTGCCGATCCCGCAGCCGGCGCCGGTGAAGGTGAAGCGGGATTGCAGCGCAGCGTAGGCAGGGTTTGCGCAATTGGCGCTTCCGCTCGCGCCGAACAGGGCAGAGACGATCCCCTGAACCGGCTCGCCCTCAATCGGGCCGTTGAAATCATAGCGGAAGTAATCGGCACTGGCTTTGAAGCCGCCCGTGTCGACGATAATACCCGCGCTGTATGTTTTGGCCTTCTCGGGCGCGAGGTTGGGGTTGCCGTTGATGTCGACCGCCCGGAACGATGAGCCGATAACCTGCAAGGTGGTAGCGTTGCCCGACAGGTTCTGCGCGGGCGGGCCGCGAAACGTCGATCCCACCCCGCCGCGGATCGCCAGCCATGGGGCCACCTGGAATTTCGCGCGCGCTTGCGGGTTGAAGGTCGAGCCAACTGCGCCGCCGTAATCCTCGTACCGCGCCGCGAGCTGCAGATCGAGCGGATCGAAGAGCGGCAGTGACAGCTCGGCGAACACCGCCTTTACTTCATCCTGAGCCTTGGAATTGAAGTTGGTGCCGAGGAAACCGAGCGCCCCGGTCTGCGACGAGCAAGTCGCTGCCGGATTGAGCGGGGTGCCCGGGCACGGGAAGGAGCTCAGGTTGTTAACCGGGGAGTTGATGCGAGAGTAATAATTCTTGCGATACTGCGCGCCGATCGCGAAGCCGAGGCTCCCTCCGGGGAGTTCGATTCCCGACTTGCCCGACAGAACCAGGTCGCCAACCAACTGCTTGGTCACGTAGGTTGTGCGTAGGTTGCGCTGGAAGAAAGTGTCGAACGTGGCCAGATCATTGATCAAGCCAGCGCCAGGGGTGGTGCTTATCCCGTTGGTTCCGCGCGAACCGGCGTAGTTCGGGTTGACCTGGCCAGTCACCGGATTGACTTGAACTGCGGTCGAGAAGGGGTTGAAGTAAGTGCACCCGTTCTGGCCTGCCAGTGCCGCAAGCTGCGTCGTGGTCAGGCCCACGCGCGAGGCAGTTGATGCGTACGCACACTTGGGTCCGCCGAACCCGGCAAGTGCGTTCTGCAACAGGTCGCCAAATGTGTCGGTACCGTCAACCGTTCGATCGTATTCGCTGTAGGTTATGCCGGTGTTGAGATTGAGGTCGTTGCCAATTTCAAAATTGAGCTCGCCCGAAAGGAAAAACTCGTCCGAGACGCGCTTCGATACCGCTGATCCGCGATCGTTGCCGTCGACGCCGCGAAACAACGGGTTTCCGCCCAGCATCGCAGGGCGAAACAGCACCGGAAAAGCCAGCGCCGGTTGGGTTGGATTGCCCAGACCGTCGACCGAACAGCCCGCGGCAGTCCCAAAGACCGCGCAGTAATCCTTCAGCGCCGGCGCATAAGTCGGGATCTGAAAGAACCCGGTGCCCCCTAACGCGGCGTTGGCCGATGGTGCCAAGGTCGGCAGATAGGTCGGCGAAGTCGTGATGCGGGTCTCGGAGTGACCCCACAGACCCTGGATCCGGAAATTGATCTTGTCGGTCAGATCAAACTGCGCATCGGTGTAGATCTGGAAGCGGCTTTCGGGTTCGACGAGATTGTCGAACTGGGCGAAATTGGTGAAGCAACGATCATTGGGCGTGGTGGTACCGTTGGCGTTTGCAGTAAATGATCCCGGCAAGCTGCGAAAGCCGCCGAGCGGAGTGCAGCCGAGATCGCGAATGAAGTTGACTGCGCCGAATGCGGTGCCGGTGGCGGGATCGGTGAATGGGGCAAACCCGTTGAAGTCGAAGTTGCCCGGATTACCGCCCCCGGAGTAACCGCCCTGAGGGTTGCTCGGGTAAGGCTGGATCGTGAAATCGCGGTCGGTCGTGCGCAATTCCGATCGGCGCTGATAGCCCGCCGAAATGAAGAACCGCGCGCCATCGATCGACTTGCCATAGCTCAGCGCGACACCGTAATCGCCCTTGGAGCCGCGGATGTAGCGATAATCGCCCGAAGCCAGAAGGCCGTCTTGATTGGTCTTGGTAATGAAGTTTACCACGCCGGCGATTGCGTCCGAACCATAAGTCGCTGCAGCCCCGTCCTTGAGAACCTCGATCCGGCCAATCGCCGCCGAGGGAATCAAATTGACGTCCACAATGCCGACACCGCCGCCCGACGTGACAATACGCTTGCCGTTGAGCAGCACCAGCGTGCGCTGCGGGCCGAGCCCGCGAAGATTGACTGAAGCAATCCCCTCGTTGCCTTGCGCGCGCGCATCGAACTGGTTGGCATCACCGATGACGCCGTTTGAGGTCGGCAAATTCTTGATCAGGTCGATCACGCTTGGCGAGCCCTGCCGGGCCAGTTCCTCGCTGCTGATCACGTCGATCGGAGCGGGCGCCTCTTCGCTCGATCCGCGGATCAACGAGCCTGTGACGACGATGTCTTTGACGGGTGCCTCGGCGGGAGCTTCCGTGGCCGGTCCGGATTGAGCGTAGGCCGGGACAGCCAGCGTGGCCAGCGCGAGTACCGCAAACGAAGCCGCGCTCTGCAAGTGCATCTTGGTCATGTGCCAACTCTCCTTGAACCGTTCCGCAATCTCTGTGCGGAATCGGCTATGCAAAGCTGCCTGTATGTTGCGATACAGTCAACGCTGATGGCGTTTAAATTTCCCGCGCTTAAGTCAACGGCCGAACGAGGACGACCCGGAGAGAGGCAGACACTGCGCTTCCTGTGGGCTGGTAGTCGATCGAGCAAAGCACTATGAGTCAGGTCTTGCAGCATTTTAGGGCGCTGCGCACACACTAGGAGTTCCCGATGGCCATCGATTTCCAGATTCCTGCCGAAGCACAAGCGATCCGCGAGAAAGTTCGCCAATGGGTGCATGACGAATGCATTCCCGCTGAACAGTCGCTTGAGCAGGGCCGCGACTTCAAGGAATTGCTCGGCGAACTGCGGGCCAAGGCCCGCGCGCAAGGCCTGTGGCTGCCGTTCATCCCGGTGGAACACGGCGGAATGGGTCTCGGCCCGCTGGCCAACGCGCTGGTGCAGATGGAGCTTGGCGCGAGCCACCTGGGGGCGCTGTCGATGAACAGCCAGGGACCCGATGACGCGACCATGTTGACGCTGCTCGCGCACGGCACGGATTACCAGAAAGAGAAGTTTCTCAAGCCGCTCCTCAACGGCGAAAAGCGCGTCTGCTACTCGATGACCGAAAAAGCAGCCGGCGCCGACGCTACGGGCATGCAGACGCGCGCGGTCAAGGACGGCAACTCGCATTATGTGCTGAACGGCGAAAAGTGGTTTACGTCGGCGGCATCGGCGGCGGATATGGCGCTGGTCATGGCGATGACCGATCCTGATGCACCGCGCCACCAGCGGTATTCCACTTTCATCGTCGAGCTGCCCGATCCCGGCTACGTCATCAAGCGCGACATTGCGACGATGGCGGTTGAGGGGCCGTTGTCAAAGGTGATGGGCGGCGGGCACAGCGAGATCGAGATCAATGAGCTTCGGGTGCCCGTGGAAAATCTGCTGGGCGGCGAGGGGAACGGTTTCAACATGGGCCAGCACCGGCTCGCTTATGGCCGCCTGCGCCACGGCATGCACAACATCGCAATGGCGCAGCGCGCGCTCGATATGGCGACCGCGCGGGTCACCGAGCGCTCGACGTTCGGGCAGCTGCTATCCGACCGGCAGGGGGTCCAGTTCATGCTCGCCGATTGCGCCAGCGAGCTGTACATGGCGCGGCTGATGCTGCTCCATATCGCCTATAAGGCCGAGCGGGGGATGGACCTGCGGCAGGAGAACTCGATCGCCAAAGTGTTCCTTGCGCATATGGTGCACAAGGTGGTGGATACCGCGATCCAGCTGCACGGCGCGCTGGGCTACAGCCAGGACACGCCGCTGGCCGCCTGGTACACCCACATCCGCTCGCAGCGGCTGGTGGACGGCCCCGACGAGGTTCATCGCTGGACAGTCGGACGAAACGTCATCAAGGCTTTCAAGAAGCACGGCACGACCGCTTCAGCCGCTGGCGGAGACCTCATTTAGAGCGCCGCAAACGCGTGCGTCCGCCGCAAAATAAGCGCGCAAGCGCGGAAAGAGTACAAAGCAGATGGCACGGTTCAGTTTCGTCAAGATTGTGGTCCGGGATCTCGCGGCGATGGAGCGGTTCTATACAGAGGGTCTGGGCTTTGCGGTTCAGAACCGGATCGATGCCGACGATTTCTGCGAGGTGATGTTGGCGCAGAAAGAAGGCGCGTTCACGCTGGTGCTGTACCAACATACCGACCAGCGCGCGGTGGGCGGCGGCAATAACTGGGGGCCGCTCGGGTTCATCGTGCGCGACTGCGCGGCCGCTCACGCCGACCTCATTGCAATGGGCGCGCACGAGGTTCGTCCGCCAGCAATTTTCGGCGGCATGACGGTCTCATTCGTCAGCGATCCCGAGGGCCATGAAATCGAATTGCTGCAATTGCCGGCCGCCGCTTGACCGCTGCCTGCGGCGCTGGCCATCATCACACTGTTTGGGGACTGAATTCATGACGATCAAATTCGCGCTTGCAGCGGCTGCGCTGCTGATGGCCGCGCCGGTGTTTGCCCAGGACAAGGCCGCCGCAGCGCCCGCCAACGATTACAACAATCCCGCAAGTTGGCTATGCCGCCCCGGACACGAAGCGGTCTGCACAACCGACCAGCGATCGACCATTGTCCGCGCGGACGGGACGACCAGCACCAGGAAATGGCAGGCAGCGACCAAGCCCAAGGTGGACTGCTTTTACGTGTACCCGACGGTATCGCTCGACCGCTCGCCCAACAGCGACATGATCCCGGGCCCCGAAGAGGCTGCCGTGGTCAACCAGCAGCTTAACCGCTTTGCTTCGCAGTGCCGGATCTATGCGCCGCTTTACCGGCAGGTCACAATTCCGGCGCTGCGCTCGGCAATCACCGGCGCGCCGATGGCGGGGATCGATCGCGAACTTGCCTATACCGACGTGCGCGATGCGTGGCGGTCCTATCTGGCGCACGACAACCATGGCCGGGGCGTCATCCTGATCGGCCACAGCCAGGGATCGGGCGTGCTCAAGCGATTGCTTGCCGAGGAAATCGACGGCAAACCGGTGCAAAAGCAGCTTGTCAGCGCAATGCTGCCCGGCACCAATTTCCTGGTTCCGGCTGGAAAAGTGGTCGGCGGCGATCTTAAATTTATCCCGCTGTGCACCGCCAAAGGCCAGACCGGCTGCGTGATCAGCTACGTCACCTTCCGCAGCGATGCGCCGCCACCGGCTAACAGCCGGTTCGGCCGAACGCAGGCACCGGGCATGACGGTGGCCTGCGTCAACCCCGCGGCCATCGGCGGCGGCTCCGGACCTGCCGATGCGTATTTCCCGGCGCAAGCCAACACGCTGTCGGAACAAGCGCCGACCATCTGGGCGCGCGGTAAGCAAATCACGACGCCGTTCGTCCAGGTGCCGGGGCTTGTCACCGCGCAGTGCATCGACCGCGGCGGCGCTCAGTACCTGGCGCTGACAGTCCATCCCAATCCAGCCGACCCCCGGACTGACCAGATCCCCGGCGACGTGGTACAGGGCGGAAAAGTCGCTCTTGATTGGGGCCTGCACCTGATCGACATCAATGCCAATATGGGCGGATTAGTCTCGGCCGCCGCGGCGCAGCGGTCCAAATTCTGAATTGCCCT
>JANYGC010000129.1 GCA_025359425.1 Sphingomonadaceae bacterium | reverse complement strand
TTTCGCGAGATAGATGTTGCCTTTGATCTGCTTGTGTTCGGCCGATTCAAAGTCAAATTCTTCAATCCGGTTGCCTTTGAGCACCGCCACCCGGGTTTCTTCCGGGTGGCGCGCATCGATTAGCATGCGCATGGTCATTATAAATTCTCCGTGCGCGCCCCGTGGAGACCGGCCCGTAACGGGGATCTCCACTTGCAGCGCGGCTTTGTGCGGTACCTCCGCGCAGGGGCGGAAAGGCCCGGATAGATTGCGCGGATGGATCGGTGAGACCGCGGCCAGAGGTGGCAGCGGCGGCGATAAGTGTGTCTGCCTCAGCGAAAAGGTGCGGCTTTGCAGTGCCGGCACGGCCCAGCGCTTCAACCACCCGAACCCCTTGGGTCCGTAGCGGCAAAAACGATGAAAGGCTCTTCATTGGTGCATCAACCTGTATGAACCGGCTAAATCTTTGGCCGGTTTCTCCCCCGAAGGCGGCCAAGCCTGCCTTCGATGGCGCGACAGTTAGCACCGCTTTGTTAACGCGGCAAGTCGATTGCAGTACGGGGATTGGTCCCGCAGCGGCGATTGCACGATCCGGCGCTGCGCACTAGGCATACAGACAATGCGCCGGTTTCTGCTGATAGTTTCGATCATTCTTGCCCCGCTCGCGGTTGTGGCCGCGATGGTCGCGGCGGATCACGCTTTCGGCGGGCCGGGACGCGGTTATGACTATGTGATCAAGGTCGATCTACCGCCGCCCGGCACCTTGGTCGGATTGCCCAAGATCGATGGACCGATGGACGCGAGCCGCCCGCTGGTGGTGATCGATGCGGGGCATGGCGGCAAGGACCCGGGTGCGGGCACCGGCGACGTCACCGAAAAGACGCTGACGTTGTCGCTCGCATTGGCGGTGCGCGACGAGCTGCTCCGGCAAGGCGGGGTGCGCGTGGCGCTGACCCGCAGCGACGATACTTATGTGACGCTGGACGAGCGTCCGGCGATCGCCCGGCGGCTCGGGGCCGACCTGTTCATCTCGATCCACGCTGACAGCACTGACGGCGACGGCAGCGCGATGGGGGCGACCGTGTTCACGCTGTCGGACAAGGGGAGCAACCAGGTGGCGGACCGGTTTGCCGCGCGTGAAAATGCCGCAGACCAGATCAACGGGGTGAAAATCACCGGACAAAGCGATGCAGTGAATGCGATCCTGGTCGATTTGTCGCAACGCGAAACACAGGACGCCTCAGCGCTATTTGCCGGACTGATTCTGCGCGAGAGCCGCGGCGCGATGCCGTTCAAGCTGCCCGCGCTGCAATCGGCGGCGTTCGTTGTGCTCAAGTCGCCCGACATACCTTCAGTGCTGTTCGAGACCGGCTATATCAACAACACCAGCGATGTGGCGCGGTTGACGTCGCCGGCGGGCAAACAGGCCTTTGCCGCCGCCGTCGCGCAGGCGATCAAGGTCTATTTCGCGCGAGCATCGGTGGGCCGCAAATGATTGCGCGAGGACGTGCAGGAACCCGCTGGCAAAGCCGCGCCGCACCATGCTAGAGCCGCATCGCCATGGCTGACCCCGACCACGAAAACCCCGAATCCGTAAAGCTGCGCATCCGGCGCGAAGCGGGCGGGATCTGGGCGAGCCTGCGTACCTGGCCCGGCGCAGCGCGGGAATGGTGGAACAACACCCGGCTGCGCGACTGGTATGCCGAGCATTGGGCGAGCAGCAAACGCTTTCGCATGACCAACTACCTGCTAGCCGCCTTCCTTGCCGCCAACCTGGTGGTTTACCTCACGATCACCCGCAACCTGCCTTCGGCCGAAACGCTGCTGACTTACCAGCCACCGCTGCCGACCATGGTGCGCGGCAATGGCGGCGAGATCGTCTATAGTTATGCGCGCGAACGGCGGGTCCAGCTGCGCTATGTCGACTTCCCGGTAAAGCTGGTCGACGCCTACCTCTCGGCCGAAGACAAGTCGTTCTGGACGCATGGCGGGGTCGATTACACAGGCCTTGCCGGGGCGGTAGTGGACTATGCAACCAAGTTGGGCTCGGGCAAGCGTGCCAAGGGCGGCTCGACCATTACCCAGCAGGTCGCCAAGAATATCCTGATCGGCAACGAATATTCGATCACCCGCAAGTTCAAGGAAATGATCGTCGCAAGGCGGATCGAAAGCGTGCTGTCGAAGCCGCAAATTCTCGAGCTCTACCTCAACGAGATTCCGCTCGGCCGCCAGGCGTTCGGGGTTCAGGCTGCGGCGCAGGCCTATTTCGGCAAGGACGTTGACCAGTTGTCGCTGGCGCAGGACGCATTCCTCGCCGCCTTGCCGCGCGGGCCGGAGATCTACGGGCGCTCGAACCGTGCTGCCGAAGCAATCGAGCGGCGCAACTGGGTGCTCGACCAGATGGTCAAAAACGGCAAGGCGACTGGCACCGAGGCCGAAGCGGCCAAGGCCCAGCCACTCGGCATCATCGGGCGGCGCGGTGACAACTGGGATCCGGCCAACGGCTATTTCGTCGAGGAGGTGCGCCGGCTGCTGATTGGCAAGTACGGCGAAAATGCCGAGACCGGGCCGAACAGCGTTTATGCTGGCGGGCTGTGGGTGCGCACCTCGCTCGATTCGCAACTGCAAAAAGCGGCGCAGGATGCATTGCGCGCCGGGTTGCTGCGCTATGGCGGCGGGCGGGCGTTCGACAAGCCGATCAATCACGTCAATGTCGATGACGACGCTTGGCAGAGCCAGCTCGCCGGGCTCAACCGCTCGATCTCGTATCAGGACTGGCGCGTGGCGATGGTGCTGGTGCGCGGTGTTGGGCAACCGACGATCGGCTTCGCCGATGGCACCCGCGGAGTGTTGCTCTCCCCCCCAGCCACCTTGCGCAAGGGCGATGTGATCGCGGTCGGGCCGGCGGGCGGGAATACCTTTACGCTGCGGGTGGTGCCTGAAATCTCGGGCGGGATGCTGCTCGAAGACCCACATTCGGGTCGCGTGCTGGCGATGCAGGGCGGGTTCGATGCCGGGCTCGGCAGCTTCAACCGCGCCACCCAGGCCGAGCGCCAGCCCGGCTCGACGATCAAGCCGTTCGTTTACAGCACCGGGCTCGACTTCGGGATGAGCCCGTCGAGCGAAGTGGTCGACGGCCAGTTCTGCGTTTATCAAGGTGCGAGTCTAGGCAAGAAGTGTTTCCAGAACTTTGGCCGGCAGGGCGGCGGCAATGCGACGCACACCATGCGCTGGGGGCTGGAGCAATCGCGCAACCTGATGACCGTGCGGATCGCCAGCGACACCGGGATGGACCATGTGGTCAACACCTTCCAACGCGTCGGGATCGGCAAATATCCGCCCTATCTGTCGTTTGCACTGGGCGCGGGCGAGACGACAGTGCAGCAGATGGTCAACGCCTATGCCGCACTCGCCAACAACGGCCTGCAATTCCCGCCGAGCGTGATCGACTACGTTCAAGACCGCAACGGCAAAGTGATTTGGCGCGCCGACAACCGCCGCTGTGACCGCTGCGAGATGCCCGAATGGGACGGCAAGCCGATGCCGCGGTTTGATTCGCGCGGGAAACAGGTGCTCGATGCGCGCACCGCATTCCAGGTCGTCCACATGCTCGAGGGCGTGGTCACTCGCGGTACGGCGATTGCGCTGAGCGACCTTGGCCTGCCGCTGTTCGGCAAGACGGGGACGACCAGCGGCCCGACCAATGTGTGGTTCTGCGGCGGCAACCAGGACATCGTCGGCGGGGTTTACCTTGGTTACGATGCGCCGCGCTCGCTCGGCGGCTATGCCCAGGGTGGAACCATCGCCGCGCCGATCTTCAAGCAACTGATCATTGCGACCAAATCGCGCTGGAGCACCAGGCCGTTTGTCGCCCCGCGCGACATCCATTGGGTCAAGGTCGACCGGATCAGCGGCAAGCGGGTGTTCACCGGCGCCCCGACCAGTGACGCCAAGGCCTCGGTCATCTGGGAAACCTTCAAGGCCGAAAGCGAAGCGCGCGCGGGGCTGGGGCTGGGAACCGAACAGATCGAGGCCCAGCGCACTGCGCTGATCAACGCGATCAAACGCGGCGAGAGCAACCGCGGCAAGCCGCGCGGCGCCGATACCGCCCCGGGCGACGCGGCCGCGCCCGATCCCACCCCGACCATCGCCACCGATGGCGACGTGACCGTCCAATAATTCCGGCTGATTGCCGCAAAGGAGAGCCCTATGAACAAGCTGATCATTGCCCCGCTGACGCTTTTGGCGGCCATGCTGGTCCCTGCCGCTGCTCCTGCAGATTTGCCGCAAGGCGCGCTGGCACCCGATTTCACCACCGCATCGGCTTCGGCCGGCAAGGAGAAGCCGTTCAGCCTCAACGCCGCGCTGCGCAAAGGGCCGGTGGTGCTCTATTTCTATCCCAAGAGCTTCACCGACGGCTGCACCCTCGAAGCCCATGCCTTTGCCGAAGCGGTCAAGGATTTCACGGCGGCCGGAGCGACCGTGATCGGGCTTTCTGCCGACACGATCGAGACCCAGAAGAAGTTCTCGACCACCGCCTGCCGCAAGAAATTCCCGGTCGGCGTGGCCACGCCCGAAATCATGTCCGGGTACGACGTGCACCTCAAGAAAGCCGATGGCAGCAAAACCGGATTGACCAGCCGGACCAGCTACGTGATCGGCCGCGATCACCGGGTCAAACTGGTGTTCACCGACATGAATCCCAACGACCATGTCAAAAAGTCGCTCGAAGCGGTCCGCGCGCTCAAGGCCGCGCGCCGCTAGACTCTTTACAACCCGGGCAATCCCGCTAGGTGGCTGGCTCGCTCAGTTCTGGAGACATTCGCCATGCGTGCCGAAGGGCAGGCCCATATCGAACGGATCGAAAAGGCGCTCGCGCTGGTCCGCAAGTTCCTCGACTGGGACCGCGCCTTGCGCCGGCTCGATGAGCTGAACGCGCGGGTCGAGGATCCCAAGCTGTGGGACAAAGCCAAGGATGCCGAAGCGGTGATGAAAGAGCGCCGCCAGCTTGAGGCGGCGATCGGAACGGTGCGCGATATTGGCAGCCAGATGGCCGACGCGATCGAATATATCGATCTGGGCGAGAGCGAGGACGACGAGGCAACGGTCGAGGAAGGCCTCGCGACGCTCGCTGCGCTGGCTGACCGCGCCGATCGGGACAAGGTCCAGGCGCTGCTCGGCGGCGAGGCTGACGGCAACGATACCTTCATCGAAATTCACGCCGGAGCGGGCGGCACCGAGAGCCAGGACTGGGCCGAGATGCTGCTCCGGATGTATTCGCGCTGGGCCGAAAAACGCGGCTACAAGGTCGAGGTGATCGAATACCAGTCGGGCGAGCAGGCCGGGATCAAGAGCGCGACGATCCTGTGCAAGGGCGAAAACGCCTATGGCTATGCCAAGACCGAAAGCGGCGTGCACCGGCTCGTGCGAATTTCCCCGTATGACAGCTCGGCGCGGCGTCATACCAGCTTTTCGTCGGTCTGGGTCTATCCGGTGATCGACGACAACTTCGCGGTCGAGGTCAATCCGGCCGACCTCAGGATCGACACCTATCGCGCATCTGGTGCGGGCGGGCAGCACGTCAACACCACCGATTCGGCAGTGCGGATGACGCACCTTCCCTCGGGCATTGTCGTCGCCAGCCAGATCGACCGCTCGCAGCACAAGAACCGCGAGATCGCGATGGGGATGCTGAAAGCGCGGCTTTACGAGGCCGAAATGAGCAAGCGCGAAGACGCTGCCAGCGCCGAGCACGCGGGCAAGTCGGACATCGGCTGGGGCCACCAGATCCGTTCTTACGTCTTGCAACCGTACCAGATGGTCAAGGACCTGCGCACCGGGGTGACCAGCCCCACCCCGGCTGACGTCCTCGACGGCGCGCTCGATCCGTTCATGGCCGCAGCACTGGCGCAGCGGGTTAGCGGCGAACAGATCGAAGTCGAGGATGTCGACTAGTTTTGCCAAGCGCCGGGCGCTGGTCTAAGGCCGAGCCCAGACATGATCGCGTGCTTCAGATACCGCTCCACAGCAGGCTTGATGCTGGCTTCACTGGTCATGATCGCCGGGTGCAAGGCTGCTCGCACCGACGACACGCGGCCCGAAGCGGCACGCGATTTTCCGCAGGCGTTCCGTCCGGTCTCGGCTGCGGGCGGCACCGAGTTTTCCGCCGAGGACCAGCGCGACAACCTGGGCGAAGCCAAGGCGGTGATGGACCTGGCGGGGACCAAGCCGGGGATGTGGATTGCCGACATCGGCGCGGGCGAGGGCTATTACACGGTCCGGCTATCGCAGCGGGTCGGGGTCAAAGGCCGTGTGCTCGCCGAAGACATCGATCCCGATGCGATCCAGCGGCTGGGCCGCCGGGTCGAGCACGAGCGGCTCGACAATATCTCGATCCGCACCGGCACGCCCGAAGACGCCAAATTGCCGGTCAACAGTTTTGACCGGATCATGATGGTCCACATGTACCATGAAGTGAGTGAACCTTACGCGTTTCTATGGTATCTTCGTCCCGCGCTGAAACCCGGCGGGCAAGTCGTCGTGGTCGATGTCGACCGCCCGACCGACCAGCACGGGATTCCGCCGCGCTTGCTGTTCTGCGAATTCGGCGCGCTGGGCTTTCGCCTGGTCCAATTTGTCAGTAAGCCCGAACTCAATGGCTATTTTGCCGCATTCGAAGTGACCGGAAATCGCCCGGCACCAAAAGACATAAAGCCGTGCAACACGGCAAGTGGGAAGACAGGAACTCAATGACTACTGCCATGAGCTTCAAAGGCTTGAAGCCAATTCTTTATGGTGGACGTGAAGTTTGGCCGGTGATTGAGGGCGGCAAGGGGGTGTCCGCAACCAATGGCATGAGCTCGGGCGCGTGGGCGGCCGCTGGCGGGATCGGGACGGTCAGCGCGGTCAATGCCGATAGCTATGATGCCGAGGGCAAGATCGTACCCCAGGTTTACGAAGCCCTGACCCGCAAGGAACGCCACGAGCAGCTGATCCGCTACGGCATCGACGGTGCGATCGCTCAGGTCAAACGCGCCTACGAAATGTCGGGCGGCAACGGCGCGATCAACATCAATGTGCTGTGGGAAATGGGCGGCGCGCAGGAAATTCTCGAAGGCGTGCTGGCGGGAACGCAGGGCATGGTCGCCGGGGTCACCTGCGGCGCGGGAATGCCCTATAAATTGAGCGAGATCGCCGAGCGCTACAACGTCCTGTACCTCCCGATCATCAGTTCGGCGCGGGCATTTCGCGCGCTGTGGAAGCGCGCCTATCACAAGGTGCCACACTTGCTCGGCGCGGTGGTTTACGAGGATCCCTGGCTTGCTGGCGGGCACAATGGCCTGTCCAACGCCGAAGACCCGCTCAAGCCCGAGGACCCGTACCCCCGGGTCAAGGCGCTGCGCGATACGATGCGCGCCGAGGGCGTGCCCGATGACGTGCCGATCGTGATGGCCGGCGGCGTTTGGTTCCTGCGCGAATGGGACAATTGGGTCGACAATCCCGAGCTGGGCAGCATTGCCTTCCAGTTCGGCACACGGCCCTTGCTGACCGAAGAAAGCCCGATCCCGCAAGGCTGGAAAGACGCCCTGCGCGAAATCAACGACGGCGATGTGTTGCTGCACCGCTTCTCACCCACGGGTTTCTATTCGTCGGCAGTGCGCACTTCGTTCCTGCGCAGTCTCGAAGCGCGCTCGCACCGCCAGATCCCTTATTCAAAGGTCGATGCGGGCGAGCATACTGTGCGGCTCGACGTGGGGGTCAAAGGCAAGAATTTCTGGGTGACGCCCAAGGATCTCGAGCACGCGCGGGAATGGGTGACCCAGGGCTTTACCGACGGCCTGCGCACTCCCGACGATACGATTATCTTCGTCGCGCCGGCCGAACGCAGCATGATCCAGCAGGACCAGAAGGACTGCATGGGCTGCCTGTCGCACTGCGCCTTCTCGGCGTGGAAGGACCATGACGATTACACCACCGGCCGGCCGGTCGATCCGCGCAGCTTCTGCATCCAGAAGACCCTGCAGGACATCGCCCACGGCGGCGATATCGACCAGAACCTGATGTTCGCCGGCCACGCCGCCTATCGCTTCAAGCAGGACCCGTTCTATTCGAACAAGTTCACCCCGACGGTGAAGCAATTGGTGGACCGAATTCTGACGGGGGACTGAGCGGGTGAAGGAGGCGATGACCCGACCGATAATCGGGGCGGCGACCGGAGCGCCCGCATGGCGGCTGTTACTGGCCGAAAGCCTCGAATGGCCCAAGCTGCTGTTGAGCCTGATCCAGCCAGCCGCGCCGATGGCGCGAGGCGACGGGCGGCCGGTGGTGGTCTATCCCGGGTTTCTCGCCAATGACCTCACCACGATCCGTCTGCGCCGCTCGCTGCGTGCCGCCAATTACGCCGCGCATGGATGGGGCCTGGGGCAGAACCTGAGTGTGCGGGCGGTTTTGCTCGAGCAAATGGTACAGCGTCTTGCCGCCGCCGTGGCGCAGGGCAATGGTGCGAAGGCCAGCCTGATCGGGTGGAGCCTGGGCGGGATCTATGCGCGCGAAGTGGCCAAACTGCGCCCCGATCTGGTCGACCGGGTTATAACTCTGGGCACTCCTTTTTCAGGTGATCCGCGGTCAAACAACGGTTGGTGGCTGTACGAATTCATCAACGACCATCCGGTCGATGCGCCGCCGCTGGCGTTCGACGCGCCAGTCAAACCGCCGGTGCAAACCTACGCCGTGTGGTCGGCAATCGACGGGGTGGTTTCGCCCGCTGCGGCGTGCGGATTGCCTGACGAAAGCGATCGACAGGTCGAAGTGAAATCGCGGCACTTATCGTTGGCGCGATCACCGGCAACCATCGCAAAAATCGGCGAACTGCTCGCTGAGACGCTGTGAGCTAGCCGCGCGGATCGTCACCAAAACGGTTGGCGCCGGCGGTTCCCGGCAGCAACGCCAGCATGACACTCGCAAGGTTGGCCACGATCACCGCCCAGTCGATCAGCCAGGTCCAGGTATCGAAGCTCAGCCGCGCGTTCATGCCCCAGGCGGTCGAGATTGCAGCTCGGGTCAGCCAGATTGTGAAGCCCAGCACCGCCAGCCATACCCAGGCACCGCTGCGGCCGCTGTCGTGATAGCGACGGATCAAAAGCGCTGGCAGAGGCACAGCGAGCAGCACCGTGACCGCATTGCCGATCAGCATGTGAGCCTCGTGATTGAGCGCGAGACCGGTAACGAACGACAGCGGGATCGTGATCATCAAGCAGGCGAACAGGTAACCGATCAGTTCGCTGCGCGTCGACCGCCCGCCCGGTACGAAGCTGCGCCGGACCACCTGCCACGGGCCGAGCGGCGGCGCGGCCCGGGCAGGGTGAAGCTCAGTCAAATTCCCACGCACGTTCGCCGTGGTTGGCAAGGTCGAGCCCTTCGCGCTCGTCGTCTTCGCCGACCCGCATCGGGATGACCAGGCTGACGAGGACTGCCAGCACTGCCGTTGCGATCGCCGAGTACAGCGCGACCGCGCCGACGCCGACGAGCTGGGCGGCGAACTGGCTCATCATGGTCGCCCCCTCGTCATAGCCGACCCCGCCCAACGCGGGCGAGAGAAACACCGCGAGCAGCAACGAACCAACCATTCCGCCCATGCCGTGGACCGCAAAGACATCGAGCGAATCGTCGATCGCGAGCTTCTGCTTGATCAGTTGGATCATCGGGAAACAGACCAGCGCGGCAACTGCGCCGAACACCATCGCGGCTCCGGGCGAAACGTACATCGCGGCCGGGGTGATTGTCGCGAGGCCGGCGATTGCACCGGTGGCGAAGCCGACCCCGGTGGGCTTGCCGACCTTGAACTTCTCGATCGCAAGCCAGACCAGGGCGGCGGCGCTCGCACCGAGGTGGGTGTTGATGATCGCGGTCGAGGCGTTGTCGTCGGCTGACAGGGCCGAGCCGCCGTTGAACCCGAACCAGCCAACCCACAGCAGCCCCGCGCCAAGCATCGCCAGCGCCGGGCTGTGCGGCAGCATCAGCTGTTTGGGAAAGCCTTGGCGCTTGCCCACCAGCAGTGCCGCAACCAGCGCCGAAACCCCGGCAGTGGTGTGGACCACGATCCCACCGGCGAAATCCTTGGTGCCCATGGTGACAGCTAGCCACCCGTCGCCCCAGATCCAGTGCGCCACGGGGGCATAGACGACCAGGCTCCACAACGCACAGAACGTCACGACCCAGCCAAATCGTGCCCGTTCGGTCCAGGCGCCAATCATCAACGCGGGCGTGATCGCTGCAAAAGTCAGCTGGAACAGCGCGAAACTGCGTTCGCTGATCGCACTATCGCCGCGCAGCAGGTCGATCGTGTTGTTGAGCATCCAGGTGTTGCCGGTGCCGATCCAGCCGTTGGTCGGATCGCCAAACGCGAGGCGATACCCGGCGACGATCCACAATAGCGAAACCACCGCCACAACCGCGCCGACCTGGATCATCACCGAAAGGAAGTTGCGGGTCCGCACCAGCCCGCCGTAGAACAGCGACAACCCAGGAATCGCCATCAGCAGCACCAACGCCGAGCAGACCAGCACCCATGCGCTGTCGCCGGTATCGAGCGCGCCGCCGGTCACTTCGGTGGCCTGGGCTTGGGCAAAAGCCACCGCCGGAATCAGGCTGGTGGCAGCAGCAACGGCCATGGCCGCAAATTTGCGCATCAAACTCTCCCCAAACGCTCGCGCCCTGACGGGCTCGCAGCGAATCTCCGTTTGCGGCTTAGAGCAACGATTGCAATTGGGGCAAGCCGCCCGACGCACAGATGTTGCGAGCCGGCTCGTCTATCCGCGCAAATGCTACAGCCAGCCGTCCAGCACCTGGTCGGGCGGGCGGTGGCCATCGGCCCAATAGCGGATATTGGCGATGACCTTTTCGCCGGCATGTTCGCGGCCCTCGATCGTCGCACTGCCCAGGTGCGGCAGCGTGATCACGTTGGGCAGGGCGATCAGGCGCGGATCGACCTTGGGCTCACCCGCAAACACGTCGAGCCCGGCGCCGGCGATCGCGCCGCTGGTCAGCGCAGCGATCAAGGCTTCCTCATCGATCAGGTCGCCGCGCGCGGTGTTGATCAGGTAGCCATCGGGCTTCATTGCCGCGAGCCGCTGAGCGTTGATCAGATGATGCGTGCTGCCACCTGCGGGACAGTGCAGGGTAACAACGTCGCTCTCGGCGATCAGCACTTCGAGGTCCGCCTCGTACCGCACCCCGAGCATCGACTCGATGCTGTGCGGCAGGCGGTGGCGGTTGTGATAGACCACGTTCAGCCCGAAGGCGCGCGCGCGGTGGGCGACTGCCTGACCGATCCGGCCCATGCCGACAATGCCGAGCTGCTTGCCGCCGATGCAGTGCCCAAGCATCGCGGTGGGCGTCCAGCCGGTCCATTGGCCGTCGCGGATCAGGCGGCTGCCTTCACCGAGCCGCCGCGGGACCGAGAGGATCAGCATCATGGTCAGGTCGGCAGTATCGTCGGTGAACACGCCCGGGGTGTTGGTGACGATCACCTTGCGGGCGCGCGCGGCGGCGAGGTCGATATGTTCGGTGCCGGCCCCGAAGTTGGCGATCAAGCCGAGCCGGACGCCCGCTTCCTCAAGCATCGCAGCATCGATCCGGTCGGTCACGGTCGGCACGAGCACGTCGCTCGCGCGCATCGCTTCGACCAATTCGGCGCGGCTCAGCGGGCGATCCTGCGTGTTGAGGGTCACATCGAACAACTCGCTCATCCGCGCCTCGACGGCGGGCAGCAGGTGACGCGTGACGTGCACCTTGGGGGTGCCGGTCACGCGGCGGGCGCTGGTCGGATCGGAAACAATGGTCATATCGCATCAACCGCTAAGCCGGGGCACCGGGCATGGTCAAGCGGCTTGATGCGGGCAAGGGTAGGGGGCTAAGACGCGGTCATGTCCCGACTCCTGCTGACCACCTTGATTGCAGCCGCTGCTGCATTTTCCACTCCGCTCCGTGCCGACGATCCCAAGACCCCGTACTGGGTCTCGATCCGCTCGGACGAGGTCAACATGCGCGTCGGGCCGGGCGAGGATTACCGCATCGCCTGGGTCTATCGCCGCCAGCACCTGCCCCTGAAAGTGCTGCGGATGATGGAAGGCTGGCGCTTGGTCCAGGATCCCGACGGCGCACAAGGCTGGGTGCTGGCGCGGCTGCTGACGCGTGAACGCAGCGGCTTCGTCAGCCGCAAGGATCCGGCCGAGATGCACGAGGCGGCCAATGCCAATTCAAAGCTGCTGTGGCGGCTGGCCCCGGGCGTGGTTGGCACGCTTGGCAATTGCAGCAGCGGCTGGTGCCAGTTCGCAGTTGGTCCGCGCCAAGGCTATGTCGAACAGGCGCGGGTCTGGGGCGCAGGGGAGCCCTGAAGGCTCCCCCACCAATACCCTATTTCGCTTTGGGACGTACAGTGACCACGCCACCCTTCGAATCGGTCGCGGTAAAGCTGCCGTCGGCAGCGCGGGCAGAGTCAGTGTAGCATTCAGGCTCCGCCTTGCCCGAAGGATCGAAGCAGGTCTTGCCATCGACCATCTTGACGATCCCGGCCTCCCGGTGACCATCGGCCATGTCCTGGGCATAAGTGCCACCAGCGTTGATGGTGGTGGTGGAGACCTTCTTCCCGGCGGCATCGGTCACTTCGTAAACGCCAGGAGTCGGCCCTGCTGCCGATGCGGCGGCGGCGTCGGTCGCGACTACGGCATCACTCTGTACTGCAACGGGCGCTTCTTCCTTCTTGCCGCAAGCGGCGAGCGCAAGCGCGGCGGCGGATAGGAACAGAAACCGGCTAGACGTAAACATAGTGGCTCTCCTCGGACTCGTTTGGAAGTCCGGCAAACTACTCTGCCCAGTCACTTGCGCAAGTGCGGGATTCAGATCAGTTCGAGCGCCACGGCGGTGGCTTCGCCGCCGCCGATGCACAGGCTGGCGACGCCTTTGGTCTTGCCGTGGCGCTTGAGCGCCGCCAGCAAGGTGGTGACGATCCGCGCGCCCGAGGCGCCGATCGGATGGCCCAGCGCGGTCGCGCCGCCGTGGACGTTGATTTTCTCGTGCGGAATACCGAGGTCATGCATCGCAAACATCGCGACGCAGGCGAAGGCTTCGTTGACCTCGAACAGATCGACATCGCCAAGCGACCAGCCAGCCTTGGCCAACACATCTTTGATCGCGCCAACCGGGGCGGTGGTGAAGTCCTTGGGCGCTTGCGCGAAAGCAGCGACGGCGACCACGCGGGCGAGCGGGGTCAGTCGCTTGTCCGCGGCCACGCTGGCGCGGGTCAGCACCATCGCCGCCGCGCCGTCCGAGATCGAGCTGGAGGTGGCAGCGGTAATCGTGCCGTCCTTGGCGAAAGCGGGTTTGAGCGAGGGAATCTTGTCGGGCTTGCCCTTGCCGGGGGCCTCGTCGGTGTCGACGACTGTTTCGCCAGCGCGGCTGATCACCGTGACCGGGGCGATTTCTCCGGCAAAGGCGCCTTCGCTGATTGCGGCCTGCGCGCGGCGCAGCGATTCGATCGAATAGGCGTCCTGCGCCTCACGGGTCAGCTGGTATTCGTTGGCAGTATCCTGAGCGAAAGTGCCCATCGCGCGGCCCGGTTCGTAGGCATCTTCCAGCCCGTCGAGGAACATGTGATCGTAAGCGGTATCATGCCCGATCCGTGCGCCCGAGCGGTGCTTCTTGAGCAGGTACGGGGCGTTGGTCATGCTTTCCATGCCGCCCGCAATCACCATGTCGATGCTCCCCGCGGCGAGCGCTTCGGCACCCATGATCAGCGTCTGCATGCCCGATCCGCAGACCTTGTTGACCGTGGTCGCCTGGACCGAAGCGGGCAGGCCGGCCTTGATCGTCGCCTGGCGGGCAGGGGCCTGACCGAGTCCGGCAGGCAGCACGCAGCCCATATAAACGCGCTCGACATCGCCGCCCGCCACGCCGGCGCGTTCGACCGCCGCCCGTATCGCAGTCGCGCCGAGATCGGTCGCCGAAACGTCCGCCAATACGCCCTGCATCGCGCCCATCGGGGTGCGCGCGTAAGACAGGATGACGATCGGATCGTTGGCAGAGAGCTGGGCCATGACAAGGGTGCCTTTCAAGGCATTAGGGAGGGGTTGGTGCGGCATTAGTGCTGCCCTGCGGTCAAGGCAATCGCGCATGGCTTTTCAAGGCCCAATGCAGGCTTGTCTTGCCATTGACCGCGCGCTGTTGGAAACGGTGGCAAATAGCAACCGGGAGAGCGAGCATGAGCACCACCGAAACGGCCCGCATGGCCGATGTCCTGAAGCGCCAGCGTGCCGCCTTTACCACTGCCTTGCCCGAATCCATGGCGGTGCGCCGTGACCGGATCGACCGCGCGATTGCCTTGCTGATCGATCACCAGGACGCCTTCGCCAAGGCGGTCTCGGCCGACTTCGGCCATCGCAGCACCGAGCAGACGCTGATGACCGACATCATGCCTTCGGTCGGCGCGCTCAAGCACGCGAAGAAGCATTTCGAAGCCTGGGGCCGCGCCGAAAAGCGCAAGGCGATGTTCCCGCTCGGCCTGCTCGGCGCGAAGGCCGAGGTGGTCTACCAGCCCAAGGGCGTGGTCGGGGTGATTGCGCCGTGGAATTTTCCGGTCGGCATGGTGATGGTGCCGATGGCGGGGATTCTTGCCGCGGGCAACCGGGCGATGATCAAGCCGAGCGAATTCACCGAACGCGTCGCGCAGGTGTTCGCCGAAGCGGTGCCGAAGTATTTCGCCGACGAGGAAATGGCGGTGTTCATCGGCGGGGTCGAGGTCGGCACGGCATTTTCGCAGCTCGCCTTCGATCACCTGATTTTTACCGGGGCAACCAGCGTGGGCAAGCACATCATGCGCGCCGCGGCGGAAAACCTGGTGCCGGTCACGCTCGAACTCGGCGGCAAGTCGCCCACTTTCGTCAGCCGCAGCGCCGACCAGAAGAAGGCCGGTGAGCGCATCGCCATGGGCAAAATGATGAACGCCGGGCAGATCTGCCTCGCGCCCGATTACCTGCTGGTCGCCAGGGACCAGGAAAGCGCGGTGATCGACAGCGTCAAATCGGGCGTCGCCGCGATGTATCCCACGCTGCTCGCCAACGACGACTACACCTCGGTGGTCAATGGCCGCAATTACGAGCGGCTGCAGGGCTATCTCGCCGACGCCAAGGAAAAGGGCGCCGAAGCGATCGAGGTCAACCCGGCGGGCGAGGACTTCGGCGGATCCAACGGCAACAAGATGCCGCTGACCATCCTGCGCAATGTCACCGATGATATGAAGGTCATGCAAGAAGAAATCTTCGGCCCGATCCTGCCGGTGATGACCTATGACAGCATCGACGGCGCGATCGACTATGTGAATTCGCACGACCGGCCGCTGGGGCTCTACTATTTCGGCAACGACAAGGCCGAGGAGCAGAAGGTCCTGACCCGCACGATCTCGGGGGGAGTCACCATCAACGACGTGCTGTTCCACAATGCGATGGAAGACCTGCCGTTCGGCGGGGTCGGGCCATCGGGGATGGGCAATTATCACGGGGCCGATGGGTTCAAGACTTTCAGCCACATGCGGGCAGTGTATCGCCAGTCAGGCATGGATATTGCCAAGCTATCGGGGTTCAAGCCGCCTTACGGCAAGGCCACCCGGTCGACCCTGGCCCGCGAACTGAAGAAGTAATTCCTCCCCGGCACGGGGAGGGGGACTATCCGCAGGATGGTGGAGGGGCACATGCGAGTGGTCCCGACTTCGCGGGGTAGTGATCACCGCGCGTGCCCCTCCACCACCTTCGGTGGTCCCCCTCCCCGATTCGGGGAGGAATAGGGCCATCCCCCACTTGCGCAGTGCAGCACGCGGGACTAGGGCGCGACTATCCGTTAGCCAGTCGAGTCAGCGCATTGCCAGACCTGTCGCAGTACCTGCCGATCCTGATCTTCCTGGGGATCGCCTCCGGCCTTTCGGCCCTGTTCGTGTTCTTGCCGATGGGGGTGTCGCGGCTGACCGGGACGCACCAGCCCAACGCCGACAAGTTGAGCGAGTACGAGTGCGGTTTTCCCGCCTTCGAGGAACCGCGCAGCCAGTTCGACGTGCGCTTCTACCTGGTCGCGATCCTGTTCATCGTGTTCGACCTGGAAGCGGCATTCCTGTTCCCGTGGGCGGTGACGTTCCTCAAGCTGGGCTGGTCCGCCTGGATCACAATGATGGTGTTCATCGCCGAACTGGTGTTCGGTCTGATCTATGCCTGGAAGATGGGGGCACTGGATTGGGAATGAGCACTCTGGTCGACAGTTCGGGGCGTCCTCTGGGAGGAGCGGTCACCGCTCCGGATGTGAGCTTTTTCAACGATCTCAATTCGCAGGTCAGCGACAAGGGCTTCCTCGTCACCAGCACCGAGGACCTGTTCCAGTGGGCCCGCACCGGCTCGTTGTGGTGGATGACCTTCGGCCTCGCCTGCTGCGCGGTCGAGATGATCCACGTCAACATGCCGCGCTATGATATGGAACGCTTCGGCGCCGCCCCGCGTGCCAGCCCGCGCCAGAGCGACGTGATGATCGTGGCCGGCACGCTGTGCAACAAGATGGCCCCCGCGCTGCGCAAGGTTTACGACCAGATGTCGGAGCCCAAATACGTCATCTCGATGGGCAGCTGCGCCAATGGCGGCGGCTATTATCACTATAGCTACTCGGTCGTGCGCGGGTGTGACCGGATCGTCCCGGTGGACATTTACGTCCCCGGGTGCCCGCCGACTGCTGAGGCGTTGCTGTACGGCGTGATGCAATTGCAGCGCAAAATCCGCCGCATCGGGACGATTGAGCGGTGAGGGGGCGTTTCGTTTTCAGTACCGCACTCGCCGCTGTTGCGCTCGTGGCTTCGGTTGCTGTGACGGCCGATACTTTGGCCGATGTTTGGGTTCGGGCCCGTCCTTTCAGTGGTACGTTTTCTGTCGAAACTCCCTGCACCGCTCAGGAAATTGAAACTCTAAGGCGTTCGCCACCGAATTTCGCCGCAATGAAGATGACCGCTGAGAGGCAAGTCGTCTGTATAAAGCCTGGGATGATCATGGCGGCAGGCGAGGTCATTGCAACTAATGCGAGCGCCACTGGACAGAGCGCATTCGATGCAATGGTTGGCCTGACTGGCAGAGACCCGGCCCCTAGTGGCACAGAAATGATTCTAACCATCGTCAACGGACGACGAGCTATGATGGTTCGGGAAGTCTCCGGTCAAAAAATAGTACAGATTGGCTTCATCGAGACAGGGCACGACCGAATCATCACGGTTATAACCGGATTCCAACCAGAAAACACAAATCCGCTCGAGGAAAAGTTTAAGCAAATCGATCGTTTCGTCCAATCGATTGAGCTGGCTGGCAAATGACAGTTCTCCACTCCGCCCCCAAATTCGCGTCAAACGACGGCGTAATGGCCGCACTTACCGGCGCGCTGGGCACTGCTGTTGTGGCCTCCAAGGAAGAGCATGGCGAAGTCGTGCTGACCGTGGCGCGTGATCAGATCGCCGCGGTCCTGCGCACCTTGCGGGACGACCACGAATACCAGCAGCTGATGGAAATTGCCGGGGCCGATTACCCCGACCGGGCCGAGCGGTTCGAGGTGGTCTACATGCTGCTCTCGGTCACCAAAAACCACCGCGTGATGGTCAAGGTCAGCGCTGCCGAGAACACCCCGGTGCCGACCGTGACCACGCTGTGGCCCAACGCCGGCTGGCTCGAGCGTGAAGTGTTCGACATGTACGGGGTGATCTTCGACGGCAACACCGATCTGCGCCGGATCCTCACCGACTACGGCTTCGAAGGCCACCCGTTCCGCAAGGATTTCCCGCTGACCGGCTATGTCGAGCTGCGCTATTCCGAAGAAGACCAGCGCGTGGTCTATGAGCCGGTCAAGCTCGCACAAGACTTGCGCCAGTTCGATTTCATGAGTCCGTGGGAAGGCGCGAATTACGTGCTGCCGGGCGATGAAAAGGCCGGCACACCGCCGAGTGACCAGCCCAAGACTACCGACAAACCCGCGCAGACCGGGGCCGGGGCTCCGGCCAATGCCAAGGCAGCGACCAAGGTTTCGGACGGTGCGCCTGCGGTGGTGGACAGCGCCATGGCAGCCCCCGGCGCGCCCAAAAAGACCAGTTCGCGGCCCAAGGGAGCGAAGAAGTGAAGTCTTTTTCGCGCAAAGGCCGCAAAGAGCGCAAAGAGGCCATGAGCGCCGCAGGCTCCTCGAGTCATTTTTTCGCTGCGCCAAATGCGACGCTTGGTGAAAAAGGCGGCTTCGCCGCAGTCGCAATATCTTTGCGCTCTTTGCGGTCTTTGCGCGAAACCCCTTTTTCCTTGTTCCCCTCCGCGTCTCCGCGCCTCCGCGTGAACCAAACTTTTGCAGGGGCTGTGCAATGACCCTCCAGCTCGAACAATCGCCCACCACCGGCGATGAAGTCATCTCCAACTACACGATCAACTTCGGCCCGCAGCATCCGGCGGCGCACGGGGTGTTGCGGATGGTGATGGAGCTGGACGGGGAAATCATCGAGCGGATCGATCCGCACGTCGGCCTGCTCCACCGCGGCACCGAGAAGCTGATCGAGCACAAGACTTACTTGCAGGCGCTGCCCTATTTCGACCGGCTCGACTATTGCTCGCCGCTCGCGATGGAGCACTCCTATGTGCTGGCGATCGAGAAGCTGCTCAACCTTGAGGTGCCGATCCGCGGGCAATACCTGCGCGTGCTGTTTGCCGAGCTGACCCGCATCTGCAACCACATGCTCAACCTGGGCAGCCACGTGATGGACGTCGGCGCGATGACGCCGAACCTGTGGCTGTTCGAAGTGCGCGAGGATTGCCTCAACTTCTTCGAACGCGCTTCGGGCGCGCGGATGCACATGGCCTGGTTCCGCCCCGGCGGGGTCCATCAGGACGTGCCCGAAAAGCTGCTGGTCGATATCGGCGAATGGCTCGATGGCCGCCTGCCGCGCCTGTTCGAAGACGCGATGAGTCTGGTGGTGGACAACCGCATCTTCAAGCAGCGCAACGTCGATATCGCGGTGGTCAGCAAGGCCGATGCGCTCGCCTGGGGCTTTTCCGGCCCGATGATCCGCGGCGCGGGGATTCCGTGGGATCTGCGCAAAAGCCAGCCATACGACGTGTACGACCGGATGGTTTTCGAGATCCCGGTGGGCACCAATTCGGACTGCTATGACCGGTTCATGGTCCGGGTCGAGGAAGTGCGCCAGTCGGCCAAAATCATGAAGCAGTGCCTCGCCGAAATGCCTTCGGGCCCGGTGTGCAGCCAGGACCGCAAGGTCACCCCGCCGGGGCGCGCCGAGATGAAGCAATCGATGGAAGCGCTGATCCACCACTTCAAGCTCTACACCGAAGGCTTCCACGTCCCCGCCGGCGAAGTCTACGTCGCGACCGAAAGCCCCAAGGGCGAATTCGGCGTCTACCTCGTCTCGGACGGGTCGAACAAACCCTACCGCTGCAAGATCCGCCCGACCGCGTTCAGCCACCTCCAGGCGATGGACTTCATGTCCAAGGGCCACATGCTGCCCGATGTTACTGCGATCATTGGGGCAATCGATGTGGTGTTTGGGGAGTGTGACCGGTGAGGGCAAGTCCTCGCATTGTTCTGGCGGGCCTTGCTTGGGCGATGGCACCGTTTGTCCTGCCGCACATGGCTTCTGCCGCGACGAGCGGCAGGGAATATATGGCAGCGCTGCAAAATGGCGAAGGCGTGAACGAACTTGGCGGGATCTCGGTTGCCAAGGTGTTCAAGGATGGATCCGATCCAGCCACTGCGCTGGACATGCGGGTTTCGCAGGTGAACGCCATACTTCGCGGTTGCAGGATGGGAGGCGGTGGTTCGGGAGGCTACCCCGGAATCAAATCATGGTCGGTCGACTATCGGTTCTTCGAATGCCCTAAGGATGGGGCACCTGCGACAGCCCTGCTGGTAATCCTGCCGTTCGATCGCGAAGGTAAGTTGACCGCTGTCTATGTCAAAACGAACGGTCCATTTCAGGATGTGAGCCCCGCGCCGACGGCTGCTCCGAACGAGGCCTTTTAACAGTCATGGCTGACCGCGCACTCCATCCAGACACTCCCGAACTCCGCGCCCGCTGGAGCACCTTCGCGTGGTCGAAGGACAACGCCAAGCAGGCCAAGGTCATCGTCGCGCGCTATCCCGATGGGCGGCAGCGGTCGGCGGTGATGCCGCTGCTCGATCTGGCCCAGCGGCAGGTCGGCGCGGAGACCGATACGCAGGGCTGGTTGCCGATCCCGGTGATGGAATATGTCGCCAAAGAGCTCGATATGCCTGCAATCCGGGTGGTCGAGGTTGCGACGTTCTATTTCATGTACAACCTGGTCCCGGTCGGCAAATTCCACGTCCAGGTCTGCGGCACCACGCCGTGCATGCTGCGCGGCTCGGACGAGATCATGGCGGCCTGCAAGGCGCGCGGCATGAGCATCGGCCACGTCAGCGCCGATGGACTGTGGACGCTGACCGAAGTCGAATGCATGGGCAACTGCGCGACCGCGCCGATGGTCCAGATCAATGACGGCAATTACGAAGACCTGACCGTAGAACGGCTCGACGCGGTGCTCGATGCGCTGGCCGCCGGCGGCTCGCCCAAGGAAGGCACGCAAGAACCGGGCCGCCACACCAGCGAACCCAGCGGTGGGCCGACCACACTCAAAGAAATGGTCGAGGCCAATCACGATTACCGGGGGGAATGGTGATGGGCCGGACAGATATTTTTTCGCGCAAAGACCGCAAAGAGCGCAAAGATGTCGTGCTTGCGGCGAAGCCGCTGTCCTTTGTCGACGTTCCGTCACATGGGGCGTCTGGAAAATTCACTATGCCTGCGGCGCTCACTACCTCTTCGCGCTCTTTGCGGTCTTTGCGCGAAACCTCTTCTACCTTCTTTGCCGGAGGCGCAGCATGAGTCTTCAGGACAAGGACCGCATCTTCACCAACCTCTACGGCTATCAGCCGTGGAACCTCAAGGCGGCGCAGGCGCGCGGCGATTGGGATGATACCAAGGCGTTGATGGCACGCGGGCAGGATGCGATCATCGACGAGATGAAGGCATCGGGGCTGCGCGGGCGGGGCGGGGCGGGGTTCCCGACCGGGCTCAAGTGGTCGTTCATGCCCAAGGAACCCAAGGACGGCCGCCCCAGCTTCCTCGTCATCAACGCCGACGAGAGCGAGCCGGGCAGCTGCAAGGACCGCGAGATCATCCGCCACGATCCGCACAAGCTGATCGAAGGCGCGTTGGTTGCGGGCTATGCGATGCGCGCGCGCGCCGCCTACATCTACATTCGCGGCGAATATATCCGCGAGGCCGAGGTGCTGTTTGCCGCCGTGCAGGAGGCTTACGACGCCGGGCTGATCGGCAAGAACGCCTGCAAATCGGGCTACGATTTCGACGTCTTCGTCCACCGCGGCGCGGGCGCCTATATCTGCGGCGAAGAAACCGCGATGATCGAAAGCCTTGAGGGCAAGAAGGGCCAGCCGCGGCTGAAACCGCCGTTCCCGGCGGGCGCCGGGCTCTATGGCTGCCCGACCACGGTCAACAACGTCGAAAGCATCGCGGTTGCCCCCACGATCCTGCGGCGCGGGGCCTCGTGGTTCAGTTCGTTCGGGCGCGAGAACAACAAGGGCACCAAGCTGTTCCAGATCAGCGGGCACGTCGAAAAGCCGTGCGTGGTCGAGGAAGCAATGAGCATCCCGTTCCGCGAGCTGATCGAAAAGCACTGCGGCGGGATTCGCGGCGGGTGGGACAACCTGCTCGCGGTGATCCCGGGCGGTTCGTCGGTGCCGCTGGTCCCGGGCAGTATGATGATGGACGCGCCGATGGACTTCGATGGCTGCAAGGATGTGGGCTCTGGCCTTGGCACCGCAGCGGTCATCGTGATGGACAAGAGCACCGACATCGTCCGCGCGATCAGCCGGCTCAGCTACTTCTACAAGCATGAAAGCTGCGGCCAGTGCACCCCCTGCCGCGAAGGCACCGGGTGGATGTGGCGGGTGATGGAGCGCCTGCGCACCGGCGATGCCGAGGTCGAGGAAATCGACATGCTGCAGCAAGTGACCAAGCAGGTCGAAGGCCACACCATCTGCGCGCTGGGCGATGCGGCGGCGTGGCCGATCCAGGGCCTGATCAAGCATTTCCGCCCCGAGCTGGAACGCCGGATCGGTGAGCGGGTAAGGGAGGCAGCGGAATGAGTTTGTTTGCACTTGCCCTGGTCCTGAGTGGAGCCGGTGGGGCGGCCACGACGCAAGCCGATGATCGCCTCACGCGCGATTACCTCGCCTGCGCCATGCCCAAACGGACCAAGGAAATGGTGGACCTGCTCAATACCATGGACGAGGGCGACTATGGCCGCGCGGCCAACTCGGTCACCGCGGTCGAGCGCTGCGCCAAGACGGAAAAGGAAGCGACCGCACCGTTCATGGCGGCCTTTGGAGCCGATCGGGGCAAGCTGCGCGGGATGGTGGCCGAGGCGCTGCTCAATGGCGCGCAGAGAGCTGGCCAGCTCGCCCCGTTGCCGCCGATGAAGGTCTATGCCGCGAACTGGTTTCTGCTCAGCGGGCGCCCGCGTCCGGTCGATGAAATGGCGATGTGCGTGGCCGAGACCGATCCCGCCGGGATTGAGGCGCTGCTCGCCACGGCCCCTACCAGCCGCGCCCAGTCCCGCGCGCTGTCCGCACTGACTCCGTCGATAGGCAACTGCCTGGCGCGGGGATATCAGCTCAACACGATGCCCACCGGACTGCGCTCGGCGCTGGCCGAAGCGCTTTATCACCGCGCGTTTCCGGCGAGCGGAGCGGCGCGATGAAATTTGCCGCGCTGGTCAGCGCTTTTGTCCTGCTGTTCGCACAATGCGCCCAAGCGCAAATCCCGACCAGCAGCGCCGAGTTCCGGATCAATCACGCGGCCGATGCCAAAGTGCGCGGCGCGATCGAGCTTGACCGCCTGGTCCGCTGCGCGATGAGCCGCCGCGAAAATCTCGCGCGCAACATCCTGGTTGCCCGTCCCGGATCGACCGCCGAGGAGCGCGCGGCTTATCCGTTTCGTAAGGTCATCGAAAATTGCATGAACGACCTCGTGACCGCGATCTCGATCGGGACCCCGGATATGCGCGGCGCGATCGCCGAGGTGTTCTATCTGCGGCAATTCCCGGCCAAGCCCGATTTCGCCGCGCTCGATCACAAGGCGATGCCGCTGCCCAAGGCGTGGAGCGAGGGCAAGATCGGCGAATACGAAAAGGTCCGGATGCTGGGGCAGGATTTGGCCAACTGTGTGGTAGCGACCGCGCCGGACGACGCCGATGCGCTATTGCGTGCGGGAATCCGCAGCACCGCCGAACGCGCCACCTTCCGCCGACTGGTCCCGGTGCTCGGGCCATGCCTGCCCAAGAGCCTCAAGATGGAACTCGACGTCGCCTGGCTGCGCGCGGTGGTCGCCGAGGGCTTGCTGCGGAGCATGGGTGAGTGGCGAAGCAACGCGGGCGTGAGGAACTGAAATGCCTAAAGTCACCGTAGATGGCATCGAGCTCGAAGTTCCGCAGGGCGCCACTGTGCTCCAGGCGTGCGAGCTGGCGGGGAAGGAAATTCCGCGGTTCTGCTACCATGAGCGGCTGTCCATCGCAGGCAATTGCCGGATGTGCCTGGTCGAAGTGGCTCCCGGGCCGCCCAAGCCGCAGGCGTCGTGCGCGCTGCCCGCCGCCGACGGGCAGGTGATCAAGACCGACAGCGAAATGGTCAAGAAAGCGCGCGAAGGGGTGATGGAATTTCTCCTGATCAACCACCCGCTCGATTGCCCGATCTGCGATCAGGGCGGCGAGTGCGATCTGCAGGACCAGGCGATGGTCTATGGCCGGGGCACCTCGCGCTATGACGAGAACAAGCGCGCGGTCACCGAAAAGTACATGGGGCCGCTGATCAAGACCGCGATGACCCGCTGCATCCACTGCACCCGCTGCGTGCGCTTCTCCGAGGAAGTCGCCGGGGTCGATGAAATCGGCGCGCTCTATCGCGGTGAGAACATGCAGATCACCACCTATCTGGAACGCGCGGCCAAGCATGAGCTGTCGGCCAATGTGATCGACCTGTGCCCGGTCGGCGCGCTGACCTCGCGGCCCTATGCGTTCGAAGCGCGGCCGTGGGAATTGAAGAAGACGCTGTCGATCGACGTGTCGGACGCGGTCGGGGCGAACATCCGGCTCGACAGTCGGGGCCGCGAGGTGCTGCGCATCCTGCCGCGGCTCAACGATGACGTGAACGAGGAGTGGCTCAGCGACAAGGGCCGCTACCAGGTCGATGGCCTGACCCGCCGCCGGCTCGACCAGCCGTGGCTGCGGCGTGACGGCAAGCTGGTCGCGGCGACCTGGGACGAGGCTTTCGCCGCTATCGCCAAGGTCAATCCGGGCAAGTCGGGCGCGGTGATCGCGGGCGACATGGTGGATTGCGAGACGATGTTCGCGGCCAAGGCGCTCGCCGGCGCGCTGGGTTCGACCATGCTCGAAGGCCGCCAGACCGGGCTCGATTACGACTGTTCAAACCTTGCAGCGATAAACTTCAATTCGACGTTCAATGGCATTGAAACCGCCGATGCGATCCTGATCGTCGGCAGCCATGTCCGCTGGGAAGCCGCGCTGCTTAACGCCCGGCTGCGCAAGGCGGTCAAGCATGGGGCCAAGGTGTTTGTGGTCGGGCCGGAGTGGGAAACGACGTATCCGGCGACCTTCCTCGGCAATGATCTGGCCGTGCTGGGCAAGCTTCCCCAGGACGCTGCCGATGTGTTTGAGAAAGCCGAGCGGCCTGCGCTCATTCTGGGTGGGGCAGGTCTCGCGAAGGGGGCGCTCGGTCCCGCCTTGCAGCTTTGTGCAACTTTGCGCATGGTTCGTGAAAACTGGAATGGTTTCAACGTCTTGCACATGGCGGCGAGCCGCATGGGCGGCCTGATGCTGGGTTACGCGCAACCGGGCGGGATTGCCGATCTCGCCGCCGCGAGCCCCAAGCTGTTGATTTCATTGGGCGCGGACGAGGTGGACTACACCCGCTTCGCCGGCAGCATGATCGCCTACATCGGCCACCACGGTGACAAAGGCGCTCACGCCGCCGACATTATCCTCCCCGCCGCCGCGTTCAGCGAAAAGCCGGGGACCTACGTCAACACCGAGGGCCGGGTGCAGTTCGCCGACAAGGCCGTGTTCGCCCCGGGTGATGCGCGTGAGGACTGGACGATTTTGCGGGCCTTGGCCGATGCGCTCAAGGTTTCGGTCGGGTTCGACAGTTTCGCGCAATTGCGCGCGGCGATGGTCGCGGCGGTTCCGGCATTGGGCCGCGAAGGTTTGGCCGATTATGGCGCACTGCCGAAGGGCAAGGGCAGCGCCAGCGGCACCATCGACGCCTACCCGATCAAGGACTTCTACCTGACCAACCCGATCGCCCGCGCCAGCGTGACGATGCAGCGCTGCTCGGCGGAGTTGATCCACGGGCAGGATTTCGCGGAGGCGGCGGAATGAGCGGCATTCTAAAAATCCTCCCCTCTTGGGGGAGGTGGCAGCGCGAAGCGCTGACGGTGGGGGCCTGTGGCAGGGGACTGGCCCCCTCCGCCTCACTGCGTTCGGCACCTCCCCCATGGGGGGAGGATCTGATATGACCCAACTCTTCCAAACCTGGGGCCTGACCTACGAATGGGCTTGGTTCTCCGCCACCATCGCCGGCATCCTGCTGATCGCCCTGCCACTGCTGCTCAGCGTCGCGATGATCATCTATGCCGATCGCAAGATCTGGGCGGCGATGGCGCTGCGGCGGGGGCCGAATGTGGTCGGGCCATTCGGCTTGCTGCAAAGCTTTGCCGATGGCCTCAAGGTGTTCCTGCAGGAAACCATCGTCCCCAGCGCGGCCAACAAAGGCCTGTTCCTGATCGCGCCGATCATCACCTTTACCGTCGCCTTGATGGCCTGGGCGGTGATCCCGTTCAATTCGGGCGCAATCCTCGCCAATATCAACGTCGGATTGCTCTACATCCTCGCGGTGTCGTCGCTCGGGGTTTACGGCACGGTGATCGCGGGCTGGTCGTCCAATTCCAAGTACCCGTTCTTCTCCGCGATGCGCGCCTCCGCCCAGATGATTTCGTACGAAGTGTCGATCGGGTTCATCCTGATCTGCGTGGTGATGTGGGCCGGCACCTTCAACATGGACGGCATTGTCCAGGCGCAGAAGGCGCATATCTGGATATTGAACGGCTTCGTGTTCAACCCGCTGCTGTTCCCGATGTGGGTGATGTTCCTGATCAGCGGCATGGCCGAAACCGGCCGCGCGCCGTTCGATCTGACCGAGGCCGAGAGCGAGCTCGTCGCCGGGTACCAGACCGAATACAGCTCGATGAGCTTCGCGCTCTACTGGCTCGGCGAATATGCCAACGTGCTGCTGATGTGCGCATTGAACGCGGTGCTGTTCTTCGGCGGCTATCTGCCCCCGATCGACTGGGCCCCGCTGTACTGGATCCCAGGCTGGATCTGGCTGTTCGCCAAGATCCTGTTCTTCTTTTTCATCTTCAGCTGGGTCAAGGCAACCGTGCCGCGCTATCGCTACGACCAGCTGATGCGGTTGGGCTGGAAGGTGTTCCTGCCGGTGTCGCTGGGGTTTGTCGTTGTGGTTAGTGGCTGGCTGATGCTGACGAGGTATGGGGTATGAAGAGCGCATACGCCATTCTAGCTGTTTTGGCTTTGACTGCTTGTGATGGCCAGTCACATCATGAATCGAACTCGGCGACGATCCAGAATCAGGTCGGGCGATTTACGATAGTTCCAAGTCAAAATGACGTGCCACCGATGGTCCTGGACACAGTTACTGGCTGCGTAAAATTTGTAGTGAAAGATGATGGCCAGTATTTTCTGTCTGATGGGAAAGTCGATTGTCACGGAGATGATTTAGTTCCTGCGGTTTTTACGAAAAATAGGGACGAAAAATGACCCTCCCACAACTCATCAAATCGTTCACCCTGTGGGAGTTTCTCAAGGCGCACTGGCTGACCTTGCAGTACTTCTTCAAACCCAAGGCGACGATTAACTATCCGTTCGAGAAGAACCCGCTGAGCCCGCGCTTTCGCGGCGAGCATGCCTTGCGGCGCTATCCCAACGGCGAGGAACGCTGCATCGCGTGCAAGCTGTGCGAGGCGGTGTGCCCGGCGCAAGCGATCACCATCGAGGCTGAGCCGCGCGACGATGGTTCGCGCCGCACTACCCGCTATGATATCGACATGACCAAGTGCATCTTCTGCGGGTTTTGCGAGGAAGCCTGCCCGGTCGATGCCATCGTCGAGGGCCCGAACTTCGAATATGCGACCGAAACGCACGAGGAACTGCTTTACGACAAGGCGAAACTGCTGGCCAACGGGGACAAGTGGGAGCGGGCGATCGCCGCGAACCTTGAAGCCGATGCGCCGTATCGCTAGGGGCGCGGGGATGATGAGCGTACCTGTTTCAATCCTCCCCCACTGGGGGAGGTGCCCCGCAGGGGCGGAGGGGGCATATCGCGCGTCCTTTCAGGCCCCCACCGTCAGCGCTGCGCGCTGCCACCTCCCCCAATGGGGGAGGATTTAATGGTAACCGTCATCGCCTTTTACCTGTTCGCCACGCTGACGATTGTCGCGGGCGCGTTCACAATTCTGGCGCGCAATCCGGTGCATTCGGTGCTGTGGCTGATCGTGGCGTTTTTCAACGCGGCGGGGCTGATGGTGCTGCTGGGGGCAGAGTTCATCGCGATGCTGCTGGTTATCGTTTATGTCGGCGCGGTGGCGGTGCTGTTCCTGTTCGTGGTGATGATGCTCGACATCGATTTCGCCGAACTGCGCGCCGGGTTCATCAAGAATTTCCCGCTCGGGCTGCTGCTTGCAGGCGTGCTGCTGGCGGAGATCACGCTGGGGCTGGGCGCGGTCGGCGCGGGCGGGATTGCGCTCGGCACCGCCGACGGCACCGCGCCGATGGTCGCCGGGCAAAGCAATATCGAAGCGATCGGGATGCTGCTTTACAGCAAGTACCTGTTCCTGTTCGAAGCCGCCGGGATCATCCTGCTGGTGGCGATGGTCGGCGCGATCGTGCTCACCCACCGCAAGCGCACCGGTGTGCGCAGCCAGAACGTCGCCCGCCAGAACGCGCGGCGGCCCGACGAGGCAACGATCAACATGTCGCCCGAAGTTGGCAAGGGGGTTGAGCTGTGACAATCGGCATCGAACACTATGTCGTGGTCAGCTCGATCCTGTTCGTGCTGGGCGTGCTGGGGATCTTCCTCAACCGCAAGAACGTGATCGTGATCCTGATGGCGATCGAATTGATTTTGCTGGCGGTCAACATCAACTTGGTCGCGTTCAGTGCGTTTCTGCATGACCTGACCGGGCAGGTCTTTGCCATGTTCGTGCTGACCGTGGCGGCCGGCGAGGCGGCGATCGGGCTTGCTATTCTGGTCACCTATTTCCGGGACCGGGGCACTATCGCGGTCGATGATGTCAACCGGATGAAGGGGTGATGATGCCAGCGCTCGTCATCCCGGCGCAGGCCGGGACCCAGACCCTGCAAACAAACGTCGCTTCGCGGCAATATTTTCCGTGCTGGGCCCCGGCCTGCGCCGGGGTGACGGAGCGCCGTTAGTGGATCCGATCCTGTTCATCGTCTTCCTGCCGCTACTGGCCGCCATCATCGGCGGACTGGGCAACCGGATGCTCGGCAACACCGTGGTCAAGGCGCTGACCACCGGCGCGCTGTTCATCGCCGCTGCGCTGAGCTGGCCGATCTTCTTCTCGTACCTCGCCGGCAGCGCCGAGCCGCATGTCGTGCCGGTGCTGCACTGGGTGCAATCGGGCAGCCTGAGCTTCGACTGGGCACTGCGGGTCGATACGCTCACTGCGGTGATGCTGGTGGTGGTCACGACCGTGTCGGCGGTGGTCCACCTCTACAGCTGGGGCTACATGGACGAAGACCCCGACCAGCCGCGGTTCTTCGCTTATCTGAGCCTGTTCACCTTCGCCATGCTGATGCTGGTGACCGCCGATAACCTCGTCCAGATGTTCTTCGGCTGGGAAGGGGTGGGGCTTGCCTCGTACCTGCTGATCGGGTTCTGGTTCAAGAAGCCGAGCGCCGCCGCCGCCGCGATCAAGGCCTTTGTGGTCAACCGGGTGGGCGATCTTGGCTTCATGCTGGGGATTTTCGGGACCTATCTGGTGTTCAACACCGTCTCGATCCCCGAAATCCTCGTCCGCGCGCCGAGCATGGCCGGGTCGACAATCCACTTCATGGGCGGCGAATGGCACACGATGACGATCCTGTGCATCCTGCTGTTCATCGGCGCGATGGGCAAATCGGCGCAGCTGGGGCTGCACACCTGGCTGCCCGACGCGATGGAAGGGCCGACCCCGGTTTCGGCGCTGATCCACGCCGCGACGATGGTTACGGCGGGCGTGTTCATGGTCTGCCGCCTGTCGCCGATGTTCGCGGTCAGCCCGGATGCGATGCAGGTGGTGACTTATGTCGGCGCAGCGACGCTGTTCTTCGCCGCGACGATCGGCACCACCCAGTGGGACATCAAGCGCGTCATCGCCTATTCGACCTGCTCGCAGCTCGGCTACATGTTCGTCGCGGCGGGCGTCGGCGCGCCGGGTGCGGCGATGTTCCACCTGTTCACCCACGCATTCTTCAAGGCGCTGCTGTTCCTCGGCGCGGGCAGCGTCATCCACGCGATGCACCACGAGCAGGACATGCGATATTACGGCGGCCTGCGTAAGCAGATCCCGCTGACCTTCTGGGCGATGATGGCCGGAACGCTAGCGATCACCGGGGTTGGGATCGTCGACGTGTTCGGGTTCGCCGGGTTCTATTCGAAAGATTCGATCCTCGAGGCGGCCTATGCCAGCGCCAGCGTGAGCGGGCGGTTCGGGTTCTGGATGGGCATCACCGCCGCGCTGCTGACCAGTTTCTATTCGTGGCGGCTGATGTTCCTGACCTTCTACGGCAAGCCGCGCTGGGCGCAGAGTGAGCATATCCAGCACGCGGTGCATGACGATCATCACGCCCATGCGGCGCACGACGACGGCACCGCCGGCTATCACCCGCACGAAAGCCCGCTGACGATGCTGATCCCGCTCGGCGTGCTCAGCCTCGGCGCGGTGCTCGCCGGGTTTGCGTTCCATCAC